>JACQKT010000009.1 GCA_016204355.1 Candidatus Liptonbacteria bacterium | reverse complement strand
ATCCGGATTTTTTATATTTATAAGATAATGCGGAATGCCGTCTACATAAACAGGCGTCGTTGTCCCTCCTTTTGTCGGGACGCTCGATTTCGCAGCCGCTCGGTTTTTCCTCGCAGGCGAAATCGGCGGCTTTGCCGTACCGATATCCATTCCTTTATAAATCTGCCGCGAATCGGCGGAAACTATCTCACCGTTGAATCTCTTGGCGATTTTTATAGCTAAGTCCGTTTTTCCTGATGCGGTAGGTCCGACGACAACTATGATTTTTGGCAATTTGTTTTCCACAGGGTCGATTTGTTGTTTATGCTATATTTTAAGTAGAACATTAATAAAAAGGGAAGTATTAAAAAAGTCCCAAAATAATGAGAAAAATTGGGGCGATAAAACCCCAAAAAACCTCGGGCAAGATAAATGCCCATACGAGAACCCCCGTCGACGCCTCTGGCTCCGGGGGTTTATTCATTTCAAATAACTTTTTCTTCTATTTCGTTTTTTATTTTCTTGATTAGTTTTTCAATAGATATTTCTCCTTCTTGTCCGCGGTGGTAATGCCTGACGTTAACGGTTTCGCTCTCTTCCTCCTTTTCTCCAACGACCAACACGTAGGGGATTTTTTGCATTTCCGCTTCCCTTATCCGCTTTCCCAGGGTTTCATTTGCATTCGTAATTTCTGCGCGGATATTTTCTTTTTTCAATTCATCGTAAATTTTCCCGGCGTATTTTGAGAACTTTTCACTCAAAGGAAGGACAATAGCCTGAACGGGCGAAAGCCAGAGCGGGAAAGCACCAGCAAAGTGCTCGATTAAAATTCCGATGAACCGTTCCATGGACCCGTATATGACGCGGTGGATTGCAATCGGGGTTTTTTTGCTGCCGTCCTTGTCGGCATACTCCAGCTTGAAGCGGCGCGGCTGCTGGAAATCAAGCTGAACGGTTCCCATTTGCCACTCGCGACCGAGAGAATCTTTCATTATTATGTCCACCTTCGGCCCGTAAAATGCGCCATCTTTTTCGAAAATGACGAATTTCTTTCCGGATTTTTTCAATATTTTTTCCAAAGTGCCTTCGGCTTTGTCCCAGGTTTTTTTATCGCCCATGAAGTTGTCCGGCCTTGTTCCAAGCCGGAAAGAATACGAAAGCCCGAACACGGAATAAAAGCGCTCGACTATTCCGAAAATTTCCTCGTACTCCCGCCCGATCTGATCTTCTCTGACGAAACAATGAGCATCGTCCTGGCGGAACTCCCTCACGCGGAGAAGCCCGTTCAGCGTACCCGAGCGTTCATAGCGGTGCAAAGTGTCCGTGTCGGCAAAGCGGAGCGGCAGGTCGCGGTAGCTTCTCGACTCGGAACCGAACACTATCATTGCATTCGGACAGTTCATCGCCTTGATGCCGTATTCTTCGTTTTCGCCGGTTTCTGCGACAAACATTTCTTCCCAATAATGGTCGTAGTGCCCGGAAGTGACGTAAAGCTCTTTTTTGTTGAGCAGAGGGGAAACGATTTCATTGTAGTCGCGCTTTTTGTGTTCCTCTCTCCAGAAATTGATAAGTTCGTTGTATATCAAAGTCCCCTTCGGCAGCCAATAAGGCATCCCGGGAGCGGTTTCGTGGAACATGAAAATTTTAAGGCGCGGACCGAGCTTTTTGTGGTCGCGTTTTTCCGCTTCCGCAAGCATTTTCAAGTGCTCGTCAAGTTCTTTTTTTGTTCCGAAAGCGAGACCGTAAACCCGCTGGAGCTGGGAATTTTTTTCGTCTCCCCGCCAGTACGCTCCGGCGACATGCGTGAGCTTGAAAGCGTCGGGGTTTATTTCTTTGGTGTTTTTAACGTGGCCGCCCTTGCACAAATCCATGAACAATTCGCCGGTCCGGTATACCGTCAAAGTTTTCTTTTCTTTAACGAATTCTTTTATTAAATCGAGTTTGAACCGCTGGTCTTTGAAAAGTTTTTTGGCTTCAGCAGGAGTTATTTTTTTGCCGGCGAACGGGAGATTGCCGGAAACCAGTTTTTTCATGTCTTTTTCGAGTTCTTTCAGGTCGTCGGGAGTTAACGAGCGGGGCAGAAGAAAATCGTAGTAAAACCCGTTTTCTATGACTGGGCCTATGCCGAGCTTGGCTTTGGGGAATTTTTTCAAAACCGCGGCGGCCAAAACATGGGCAAGAGAATGCCTTATGTTTTCGACATCGGTATCCTTATTCGCTTTCGACATTTTAAAAGATTATAAAGCCGAAATCCTATTTTTGAAAGCCCTTAACAAACCGGAGTTCTCAAGGTATCATTTTTTAAAATGCTCGATATAAAACTTCTCCGCGAGGAGCCCGAGAAAGTAAAGAAAGCGATAAAATTTAAAGGCACCGACCCCAAGCTGGTCGACGGTTTTTTGAAACTCGACAGCGGCTGGAGGCGGATAACCGCTGATTTGGAAAGGCTGCGGCGTGAGCAAAAGGAGCTTAGCGAAGAGCGCGATGTTGATACCGCAAAAGGCGTGAAAGAAAAGATAAAGAATAAAGAAGGGGAACTGGCCGGCATTGAAACAGAGCGTCTCTCGGTTTGGCTGCAAATACCCAACTTGTCGAGCGATGATACCCCTGTCGGACCGGACGAATCGGCAAATAAAGTGCTTCGTTCGTGGGGCGAGCCGAGAAAATTCGATTTCAAACCAAAGGACCATCTTGAGCTCGGTGAGGCGCTCGGAATAATCGACACCAAAAAGGCCGCCGAAGTTTCCGGTTCCCGTTTCGCCTATATAAAGGGAGCTCTGGCGCTTCTCGAGTTCGCTCTCGTGCAGTACGGTATTAAGATTCTGGGTGACGAGAAAATTTTGAAAAAAATAGCCGATAAGGTTAAGAAAGGATACAGCCCGAAGCCTTTTGTACCTGTTATCCCGCCAGTCCTGATAAAGCCAGAAGTTTTCCAAAAAATGGCGCGGCTTGAGCCGACCGATGAGCGCTACTATATTCCGAGCGACGATTTATATCTTATAGGCAGCGCTGAGCACACCCTAGGACCTTTACATATGGACGAAACTCTTAAAGAAGAAGAACTTCCGCTTCGCTACGTAGGATTTTCGACAGCTTTTCGGAGAGAGGCCGGCTCTTACGGGAAAGACGTCAGAGGAATTCTCCGCGTCCACCAATTCGACAAACTGGAGATGGAATCGTTCACTACGCCGGAAGATTCCGTAACGGAACAGGAATTTATCGTCGGTATACAGGAATATTTAACCCAATCTTTGGAATTGCCTTATCAGGTGGTTATTTGTTCGACAGGCGACCAGGGCGGGCCCGATTTCCGGCATCTGGACATTGAAACATGGATGCCAGCCCAGGATAAATACCGCGAAACACATTCGGCGGACATGATGACCGATTACCAGTCAAGGCGCCTTGGAACAAAAGTAAAAATGAAAAATGGGGACAGCAAGTTCGTTCATATGAACGATGCGACGGCGTTCGCCGGCAGAACAATGATCGCGATTATGGAAAATTATCAGACGAAGGAGAGCAAAATAGAGATTCCAAAAATTCTTCAGGAATATGCCGGCAAGAAAATCATCGGTTAAAAATGAGGGAAGGAACGGCGCTAGAACTTGGATAGAGCTCGATTCCAAAGCAGTCAAAAGGAATATCGAAACTTTCAGAAGATTAATCGGACAGAATATAAAACTTTGGGCGGTGGTAAAGTCGAATGCCTACGGCCATGGACTCCCGGTTTTTCCGGAACTTGCCGACAAATTCGGGGTGGACGGATTTTGCGTTGACAGCGCGGTTGAAGGTTTTCGCCTAAGAGAAGGGGGCGTCAAAAAGCCAATACTTGTTTTAGGATTCACTTTGCCGGAACGCATGGAAGAAGCGGCGGGCAAAGATATTACAATAACAATATCGAACCAGGAATCGTTCAAAGCGCTATCTCGCGCTAAAAGAAAACCTTTTTATCACCTGAAGATAGACACCGGGATGCACAGGCAGGGATTTTATCCTGAAGATGTCGCGAAAATGTCCAAGTACATGGATTCAAAACTGTCCGGAGTTTACAGTCATTTTGCTTCCGCCAAGGATATGAAAAATCCCGTGCAATCCTCATATACCGAAAATCAATTCAATAATTTCAAAAATGCTTTATCACTTCTTGAAAAAAAAGGGTTTTCAAATCTGACGAAACACATTTCCGCTTCTGCGGGAACGATCGTGAGTCCCGAATATCATCTTGATGCGGTGCGCGTGGGCATCGGGCTTTACGGCCTATGGCCGTCGAGAAGGCTCAAGGCGGCTTTTTCGGAAAAAATCCGATTGGAACCCGTTTTGTCCTGGAAAACGATAATAAGCGAAATAAAAACGGCGAAAACGGGCGGGTATGTCGGTTATGATATGACAGAAAAAATAACCAGGCCGACCAGATACGCGCTTTTGCCAGTGGGTTATTGGCACGGCCTTTCCAGATTGCTTTCCGGAAGGGGCGAAGTCCTGATAAAGGGAAAAAGAGCAAGAATTCTGGGCAGGGTTTCCATGGATATGGCTGTAGTCGATGTTTCAAAAATAAATTGCAAGCCGGGAGACATTGTTACGATAATCGGAAAAAGCGGTAGAGATGAATTGACTGCGACCGAAATGGCGGAACTTTCCGGAACTTCGCATTATGAATTTCTGACAAGGCTCAATCCCTTAATGGAAAAAATAGTTGTCTAAGGCATGGCAAAAGAGACACCCTCGTCATGGTCAGATGTGCATTCGAGAGACAAGCGACGTCGGCGACGGGTAATTTATAATTTTTTAGTAGCGCTCGGCTATTTCGCCATTTTGGGAATATTGTGGATTTTCATCTATTCGCCCGTTTTCAGTGTGAGAAATGTAGAAATAATCGGAAATAAAAATGTTTCGAGCGACGATATAATGACCTTGGCGAAATCCGAAGTTGCGGGCGGTTCTTTTTGGAAAAGGATTTTCGGGATGAGAAATATGCTTATCTGGCCGGAGCGCCTTTCGGAAAGCCTAAAGTATATTTCAGAACTTAAGTCGGTTTCGATAGAAAAGGATTACGGGGAAAATAAAATCAAAATGATTGTCGAAGAAAGAAAACAATTCGGTTCGTGGTGTCTGAAGAACCGCGGTGGCGGCCAATCGCCGGATTCGTTCGGCTACAATTGTTTCTGGTTCGACCCGGACGGTGTAATTTTTCAAAGATCCATCGGTATGGAGGGCAATCTGATCGTTGTCGTTAACGATTATTCTCAAAAAAAATTGGGATTGAATTTGAAAATACTGCCCGATGAGTTTATTGCCGACATGTTTTCGATTTTCCGCGCTATTTCATCAAGCGGCATAAGCGTCAAGGAAATTCGGCTGAATGATTTGTCCTTGCAGGAAATAGAAGTGGATACATATGACGGGCCAAAGATATATTTCAGTCTCCGTTTCTCTGCCGACAATACGGCCGAAGTCATAAAATCGCTGAGGCAAAAACAAAATTTCGGAAGTCTCCAATATATCGACTTCCGGGTAGAGAACAGGGCGTATTATAAATAAAAATGTTCAATGAAAGTCATCGTCAAAAATTTAGCGACCGAGTACAAAGACGAAGGAGTCGGAAAGGTATTGCTTTTTTTGCACGGCTGGCAGGATAATCTCCATAGTTTTGATTCTTTGGCGGTATCGCTGTCATCCGACTACAGGATAATTCGTCTCGACCTTCCCGGATTTGGAGGAACCGAAGCGCCAAAGGAGGTTTGGGAGCTGAACGATTACGCGGAGTTCGTCGAAGATTTTATTTCTAAACTCGGAATTAATGTTTACGCGCTTATCGGCCATTCTTTCGGCGGAAGAATTGCCATAAAAGGGAATGCGACGGGCAGAATCAAAATGGACAAAATGGTACTCATCGGTTCGGCGGGGATATCGAAAAGCAATACATTCCGGAGCTCGATTTTAAAAATTTTGGCGAAGATAGGAGGATTGCTTTTATACATTCCACCTTTTATTTTCTGGAGAAGCGAGTTGCGGAAAAAAATTTACGTTTTGATCGGCAGCGACTACCTGAACGCCGGCGCACTAAAAGAAACCTTTTTGAAAATCATTAAAGAAGACCTCACTACGGCCGCCGAAGAAATAAAAACCCCGACCCTTTTAATCTGGGGAGAAAATGATACTGAAACTCCCGTATCCGACGGGAGAAAGTTTTCGAGATTAATCCGCAATTCCGAATTAAAAACGGTAAACGGCGCCGGGCACTTCGCTCACTCGGAAAAACCGCAGGAAGTAACCAATCTCATAAGAGGATTTCTATGATAAGAAACTGGCTTTCTCGTTACAGTTTTCGTTATCCGCGCGCAATAGTGTATATGCTTCAGGCGAGCGAATACAATCTGCGCGATTATTTTGCCTGGTATCACAATGTAAAAAATTTCGCAAACGTTGAACAGCGAAAGCAATTTGTGAAAACCGCAAAGGGGACACTTCTCCTTGTAATTGCCTGGATTTTTATTTTCTTTATCGTCTGTTTTTCGTCTTTGATATTGTGGTTTGGAACGTTTCCGCTTAAATATATTTTGGCGGCCATAACCCTGCTTGTCGCCCCTTATCTTTTGGCCTACGGGATAACAGTGCCGCTTTTCGTAATCAGAATTTTTATTCAATTGCCCGTCGAATATTTTTTGATTAAACAAGCGCGGAGGCGATTAAAAAACCATAAAGCCGTAAAAATAGGCGTGGCAGGAAGTTTCGGAAAAACGACAATGCGCGAGATTCTCAGGACCGTCTTGGCGGAAGGGAAAAATGCAGTAGCGCCGCCTCACAGCTACAATACTCCTTTGGGAATCAGCCAGTTTGTGAAAAAGCTATCGGGCAGAGAAGAAGTTTTGATTTTTGAACTTGGAGAATATTATCCAGGAGATGTACGAAAACTTTGTAATTTGGTACAGCCGGATATCGGAGTTATAACCGGCATCAACGAAGCGCATCTGCAGAAATTCAAGGAGCTGGGGCGGACGGCAAAAACCATTTATGAACTCGCCGATTATCTTCAGGGAAAACCAATTTACGTTAACGGCGAAAGCGAGATTGCACTGGAGAATGCTCGCCCAGGGCATACGATATATAGCCGAAAAGGCATAGAAAATTGGAAGGTCAAGAATGAAAAAAGCGATTTAAACGGAACGTTGTTTACATTGACGGGCAACGGAGAACTCAGCTTGAAGTCGGGACTTTTAGGATTGCACCAAATAGGTCCGCTATTGGTGGCTTTCCACATCTCATCGGCTCTTGGGTTGTCTCATGAACAAATCAAAAAAGGCATTGAAAAAACGCGGCCTTTCGAACATCGCTTGGAACCGAAAATAGACGGAACCGGCGTAATCACGCTGGATGATACTTATAACGGGAACCCCGACGGCGTTAAAGCGGCGGTTGAATTTCTTGGGTCTTTAAAGGCCCATCGAAGATTTTATGTTACTCCCGGCCTTGTGGAGATGGGATCGCATACGGAAAAGGTGCATCGAGATATCGGCAGAAATTTGGCAAGAGCGTGCATAGAGAAAGTCGTTTTGATAAAAAATTCCGTGACGCACTATATTGAACAAGGCCTGAAAGAAGAAAAATACGGGGGAGAAATTCTTTGGTTCGACAACGCGCTTGTTGCATTTGCCGCGCTGCCCTATTTAACCGTGAAAGGCGATATAGTGCTGCTGCAAAACGATTGGCCTGATCAATATCAATAACTTAAAATGAATATTATGAAAAAAAACGTAGCCGTTATATTCGGAGGACGGAGCGCAGAACACGACGTTTCCGTTATTACTGCACATACCCCGATAATCCAATCTCTCATTTCTGTCGGAGAATTCGAGGTTTGGCCAGTGTATATTTCAAAAGACGGGTCATGGTACTCGGACCAGACCATGAATGACATTGCCTACTTCAAGCGTGAGGATTTTCAGACATGCCTGAAAAGACAGAAAAAAGTTCAAATATTATTCGACGACGGACTCAAATTAGTTTGGCCGGGGATTTTGTCAAAAACCATCATACACATCAATGTGGTATTTCCGGCTATGCACGGAACTTTCGGCGAAGACGGCAGTTTGATGGGTTTATTGCGCATGGCAAACGTTCCTTTTGTCGGTTGCGACTTATTCGCTTCTGCCGTAGCAATGGATAAAGTTTTAACGAAACAGGTAATAGCCGCCGAAGGAATTCCCGTCGTTCCGTATGTCTGGTTCTTGAAAAGCGATTGGAAAAAAAACAGAAACTTCTTGCCGGAAAAAGCAGCCAAACTGAAGTGGCCGCTTTTCGTAAAGCCGGTGCATCTCGGCTCGAGTATCGCCATCAGCAAGGTTAAAGATCAAACGGAACTCGAGAATGCAATCGAGGTGGCATTTCACTATGACGACAAGGTTCTTGTGGAAGAAAGCGTGCAAAACCTTATTGAAGTAACCCTGCCCATAATAGGCAACGAGGAATTGCAATTAGGCGCAATCGAGCGCCCGCTGAATAAAACAGAATTTTTCGATTTTAGCGATAAATATCTTTCGGGAAATAAAAAAGGAAAGGGAGCGAACAATATGTATAGCGAGATTCCCGCCAATATTGACGCAGAGTTTGTAAAGCAGGTGGAAAACTTAGGAAGAAGGACGTATCGCGCACTCGGATGTTCGGGCATCGCAAGGATCGATTTTTTGATAGAAAGCGTATCCAAACAAGTTTACGTAAATGAGGTAAATACGCTCCCGGGAAGCTTATATCATCATAATTGGAAAAGAGTAGGCGTGTCCGGAGTAGAACTTGTCAAAAGACTTATTGTTCTTGCAGAAGAACGCTTTAAATCCCGCTCAGGCATTACTTATGTATTCGACTCCGATATTTTGAAAAAAATCTCGTAGTAAATTGGCGGTGGGCGTGGAAGGAATTGAACCTTCGACCTCGTTCTTATCAGGAACGCGTTCTACCACTGAACTACACGCCCAAATTTACTATTTCTTTCGCCCCACCTGCGGCGGGGCACGTTAGGAACTGTTTGAACCTTGTGATATTACAAGCTCCTTTACGCCCCGCATTCTGCGGGGCACAAGAACCGCTAACCTCGTCGACTCACTAAGCGGTTCTAGTGTGCGCGCACGAGGGATCGAACCTCGGGCCTTTTGCGTGTCATGCAAACGCTCTACCACTGAGCTATGCGCGCATTAACTCTTATTGAACCAAGCCTTTTAAGTCTAATTGCTTTGCGCCCTCCAAGTCAAAATTCGCTCCGGGATTTTTTTCGTTATTCCCCAAGTTTATGGACTTACCGACGCTGACCGCAAGAAAACTTATTCCCCATATGAATACCCATATCAAAATACCAAGAAGCACAATTCCGGTTAAACCGAGAATAAGTTCATTCTTGGATTTAAAAAATTTACTCATTGATTGTGTTTATATTTTTCTTAATATAGCAGAATCAACGGAAGAAAACCCGGCCGCCTATTATGATGCTGTAATTTCCTCCCGCCCTTTTAAGGTCGAAATCGTCGAATACTGTGGTGTAGCGCGGAGCCTTTGCTTCGATGTCTCTCAGAAAATTCATCAAATTTGCGTATTCACCGTTAGCATTAAGGGAAAATCTTATATGACCGGCGCTGGTATCATTTGAAGGAACCATTTCTCCGCTGAAGCTGAAATTCATGCTGATCTGCCGGACCCTGGATAACCCGTCCAGCCAGCTCGAAAAATTGACTAAATCGTCTTTTTGCGGAAGAAGAAGATTTATAGCTTGCTGATATTTTTTGACTTCTTCGCTGGTTATCCTCTGGCTGGCGAGATTTTCTATAAGCTGCGAGCGCTTGTTTATCGCGGTTCGGTCAGAAGAAACCTTTTTGGCCTGCCCTTCTATTGCCCCCGAAAGGAAATAGGCGATTGCCGCAAAAGCAATCAGGCTTCCAGCGATCAGAGAAATTCTTATTATCAATTCTCGGCGAAAATTATGCACCATTGCATTAAGTATATCAGAAACGACCCGTCTAACCCAAAGTAAGTTATTTCAGCATATATTGACTATTAAATGTCCGGAACCATAATAAATAACTGATGAATGACGCAAGCGAAAGCGAAAAAATATTTTATAATGCCGTTTGGAATTCAACCGGCTGCAGCCATCGCGAAATAAAAAAGTTGAAATCGACAGCGGCCAGCTGGAAGGAAATTTTTGAAAAAACGAAAAAATCCAACGTTGCAACAGCGCCAGAAAAAGATTTCGAAAAACTCGAAAAAGCGGGAATAAAACTTATTCTTGAAGATGAGCCGGATTTTCCGGAGTTGCTCCACGAAATATACTGGTCTCCTTTCGGAATTTATGTAAAAGGAGAAATCAACGTTCTCAAAAAATTGTGCATTGCCATTGTCGGCACGCGCAAAGCGACAGAAGATAGTGTGGATATTGCCGGGAGATTCGGCAGCGAACTTGCAAGGGCGGGCGCCACGATTACGAGCGGACTCGCTTTCGGGATAGATTCCTCAGTGCATAAAGGATGCATAGACGCCGGCGGCAAAACCGTTGCAGTGCTTGCCTGCGGGCTCGATGGAGTTTATCCGAAATCAAATGAACGGCTGGCGCGCGAAATAATTTCTTCGGGCGGCGCGATAATTTCGGAATATCCTCCTGGCAATCCGCCGTTGCCGTACCGATTCATAGAACGGAACAGGATTATCAGCGGAGTTTCTGGGGCGACGATTGTCATTGAGGCGCCGGAATCATCCGGATCTCTCACTACCGCAAGATTCGCTCTGGACCAGAACAGAGAAGTTTTCGTCGTCCCCGGGCCGGCAAACCACAGGAATTTCTCGGGATCGCACCGCCTTATAAGAAGTGGCGCTCGTCTGGTAGGCAAACCATCAGATGTTCTCGAAGATTTGAACATAATAGAATCATCCGTGGATGACGGAGATATGACTTCCGAAGAAAAAGCGGTCTTTGAGATTCTGAAAAACTCGCGAAATCCGCTTGACATTGACAAAATATCGGAAATCGCCAATCTTGAATCACGTGTAGCGAATCAAACAGTCACACTTCTTTTGCTTAAAAATTTGATAAAAGAAGAAGGCGAAGGTTATGTTTCAAGAAAATAAGGGATAAAAAATGGCAAAAACAGGAATCAAATTGATAATTGTGGAATCTCCCACAAAGGCAAAAACAATAAGCCAATTTTTGGGAAAAGAATACAAAGTTGAGTCTTCGTACGGACACGTCCGGGATTTGCCCAAGAGCAAATTGGGCATAGATGTGGAAAATAATTTCAAACCCACCTATTCGATATTGCCCAAAGCCAAAGAACACGTTTCGACCCTCAAAAAATTGGCATCGGACGCTTCGGAGGTAATATTGGCTACCGATGAAGACCGTGAAGGAGAAGCGATTGCGTGGCATCTTGTTCAGGCGCTGGATCTCAGAGGAGCGGAAGCCGGGAAAAAAAGAAAAAAGGCGGCATCGGAACCCGCCTTGGCGCAAAACGTAGAAAGGATAGTTTTTCACGAAATAACGAAGCAGGCGATAGAAAAGGCGCTTGAGAATCCCCGGGAGATAGACATGAATCTTGTGGACGCGCAGCAGGCGCGCCGTATTTTGGACAGGATAGTAGGATACGAGCTCTCTCCGTTTTTATGGAAAAGAGTGCGCTACGGACTTTCGGCGGGGCGCGTTCAGAGCGTGGCTGTGCGGCTGGTAGTGGAAAGAGAAAGAGAAATACAAAATTTCAATAAAGAAGAATATTGGACCATAGAGGGAGACTTTTTCAAAAAAGGCGACAAGAGAATTTTCCGGGGCCGCCTTGTTTCCATCGACGGGACAACCCTCGACAAGATGACGGTTAAAAATGATGCGGAGGCAAAAAAGATTTTGTACGGTCTTAAGGGCGCCGATTACAAAATAAAGGACATTTCCTTGAAGGAGATAGGCCGGAATCCCTATCCTCCCTTCACCACTTCCACCTTGCAGCAGGAAGCGTCGAGAAAACTCGGCTTTTCGGCAAAGCAAACGATGGTCATCGCTCAGAATCTTTATGAAAACGGCTTTATAACATACATGAGGACCGACAGCGTGAGTCTTTCGGAACAGGCATTGCTGCAGGCGAAAATCGTTATCGAAAATAATTTCGGAAAAAATTATTCGCTAGCCGCGCCGCGGAGATTTTCCACAAAAGCAAAAGGTGCGCAAGAAGCGCACGAAGCGATACGCCCGACGGACGTTTCCAAAAAACCTGAGAATGTAGGGTTTCAGGACAGAAGGGCTGCGAGGCTTTACGGGCTGATTTGGAAAAGAATGGTTGCTTCGCAGATGAAAGAAGCGTTGCTTGAACAAACGGCCGTCGACATGGAAACTTCGGACGGAAAATTCGTATTCAGAGCCAACGGGCAAAGAATAGTTTTTGACGGATTTTTAAAAGTTTATCGCGGAGACGAAAACGGCAACGGTGAGGGTGAAAATATTCTGCCGAAGCTCGATAAGGGCGAACGGGTGAACGCAAAGGAAATTCTTCCGTTCCAGCATTTTACCGAACCGCCGCCGAGGTACACGGATGCATCGCTTATCAAAACATTGGAGTCCGCGGGAATAGGAAGGCCGTCGACTTACGCCCCGACCCTATCTACAATCCAGGACCGCGGATACGTGGAAAAAATAGACAAGCGATATCATCCGACGGAAGTAGGGATAATAGTCAACGACATACTCGTCGAACATTTTCCCGAAATAGTTGACATCAATTTCACATCGCACATCGAGGAAGAATTGGACAGCATAGCGGAAGGGAAAATGGACTGGACGGATGTGACCAGAGAATTCTACGGCCCATTCAAAAAACATCTTACGGAAAAAGAAGCGGAAGTCGGAAGATACAGTGAATCCTCCGATACTCCATGTCCGCATTGCGGCAAGCCGATGATAGTCAAATTCGGAAGATTCGGAAAATTCCTCGTCTGTTCGGACCCCGAAAGCAAGATAACCCTGCCAATGCCGGAGGAGGCAGCGAAGATTGAAGAATTGAAAGAAAAAACGAAAGGAGAAAAATGTCCGATTTGCGGAGAACCGATGGAAATAAAACGTGGGCGGTTCGGATTTTTCCTGGGATGCAGCGATTATCCGAACTGCAAGGGAATAAAAAAGATAGTCAAGAAAACCGGATTTTTATGCCCGAATTGCGCCGCTTCACCCGAAAGAAAAGACAATCCAGGTGACATAATAGAAAAAAAGTCCCGGGGGCGCGGAAATCTTTTTTACGGATGCAGCCGTTATCCAGATTGCAATTTCATAACTAATAAACTTCCCCAAAACGAGAATGACGTAAAGGATGCTTTCGAAAAATTCTTGGCGAAAAGCGAAGCTGTATCCGCAAAAGAAACAGCGGTTTCCGACGGCAAAAAAGCAAAGGTCAGAAAAGCAAAACCATCTCGACAAGCTCGGGGTGAGAAAAAGAAGTGACTGTCAGGGAAACGGCGCAAAAAAATCCGAAGGGACTGATCGGCAAAGCATACAGCTTTGCGGAGAACGCGCACCGGGGGCAAAAAAGAAAAAATGGGGAGCCGTATTTCAACCATGTGCTTTTGGCCGCAGAAACTCTCAATCAATGGCGGATGGACGATGAAACGATAGCGGCGGGTCTGCTTCACGATGTCGTTGAGGACACAACAGTAACAGAGGAAGAACTGAAAAAAGCTTTCGGTGAAGACATAGCTTTTCTTGTAGCCGGTGTTACGAAATTGAGCAGGATAAAATACCGCGGCACGGAAGCCAAAGCGGAAAATCTCCGCAAAATGATAATGGCAATAAGTCAGGACCTCCGCGTGGTTTTCATAAAACTGGCCGACCGGCTTCATAACATGAAGACCTTATCCGCGCTTCCGCAACCGAAGCAAAAACGCATTGCGCTTGAGACAAGCGATATCTATGCCGCCATAGCCTATCGATTGGGCATGTGGGAACTGAGCGGCGAGCTTCAAGACCTCGCATTTCCTTACATCCATCCCGCCGAATACAAATGGCTTAATGACCACGTTGCAGACGAGTATGAGACCAGAAGAAAATATCTCGAGTTGATAAAACCGGCCCTTGGGGAAGCCCTAAGCAAAGCCGGTATAAAACCGTTGTCTATGGATTTCCGCGCCAAAAGATATTACAGCCTTTATCAAAAACTTTTGCGTCACGAAATGGACATGAGCAGGGTTTACGACCTCGTTGCGCTACGTCTAATATTTAAAACAATCCCCGAATGTTACGCGGCCCTCGGCATAATAAATAATCTATGGCGTCCTTTGCCGGGAAGAATAAAGGACTATATAGCGTTGCCCAAACCCAACAATTATAGGAGCCTTCACACGACCGTGATTGGCCCGGACGGGAGATATGTTGAGATACAGATGCGCACCAAAGAAATGCACGACGAGAATGAATTCGGCATAGCGGCGCACTGGTTTTATAAAAGCCGACATATAATGGGATTTTTCAGAAAAAAACCGCCGTTGGGTGAAACGCTCGCCGCCGGTCTCACTTGGCTCAGGCAACTACGCGAATGGCAGGAGAAAAGGGAGCATGACAGCATCAGTTCGGAAGAATTCGTGGAATCGATGAAGGCAGAGTTTTTCAAAGACAGGATATTTGCGATTACTCCGAAAGGAGACGTTATGGACCTGCCCACAGAGTCAACTCCGGTTGATTTCGCCTACAACATACATACGGAAATAGGCAATAACGCCATCGGGTCGAAAATAAACGGTAAAATAATGCCGCTGGACACACAATTGAAATCAGGCGATATGGTGGAGATACTTACTCAAAAAAATAAAAGGCCCTCGGAGGATTGGCTGAAATTCGTCAAAACATCGATAGCGAGAGACCATATCAGAACGGCTTTGCGCGAAAAAAGGAAAAATATGCTGGAGAAACGCCCGGCATCCAAGATAGAAATGCATCTGACGCTCCAGAACAGGCTGGGATTGACGAAGGACATCTCGGGAATAATCGCGCGCTCGCATGTTCATATAACAAGCATTCAATTGTCAGGACAAAGCAGCGGCAACTTTTCGTCGTGCAGGATAGGATGCGAAACAACCGATAAGGGAAAAATCGAGAAAGTTATTTTGAAACTTAAAAAGCTTAAGGAGATTAAGGAAATAAGCTACAAGTTAGTTTAATTTTCAATTTTCAAATTCCAATTTACAAACCCGTTTGAAAATTAATTCATTGTAAATTGACTGAAAATTGGTAATTGTAAATTTATTCGTCTTTCCCTAATTTATTGATTATGCTTTGAAGTTCTTCGGGAGAAAAGAATGTAATCGTTATTTTGCCCTGTTCGCCTTTAGATTCTATTTTTACCGGCGCCCCCAACTCTGCGCTTAATTTTTCCTGAAACATCTTAATCTCGGGTCCGATTTCTTCCGTTTCCGTTTCTTCCGTCCCTGTTTTGGCGGCCCTGACCTTGTTCTTGAGGTCGCGAGTCGTCATTTTTTTGTCCAGTAGTTCGCGGAATATCCTTTGTTGCGCCGCCGGATCCTCGATTGAAAGAAGCAATCGCCCGTGGCTTTCGCTTATCTGATTTTTTTCGAGGGCTTCAGCCATCGCCGCCGGCAGGTCGAGAAGCCTAACTGTGTTCGCCACCGTTTCGCGGCTTTTGCCGAGCCGCGAGGCGATTTCTCTTTGAGTCAGCCTGAATTCGTCCTGCAGCCTTGCAAATGCCCTGGCACGCTCTATGGGGTTAAGGTCTTCACGCTGTACGTTTTCGATTATCGCAAGCTCAAGCCGTTCGCGTTCAAGGTTTATATTTCTTACTATCGCCGGAATACGTTCAAGTCCCAGCATTTTCGAGGCGAGCCAGCGGCGTTCGCCGGCAATCAATTCATATTCGACGTCGGCTCCATCCGGGATTTCTTTTTCGCTTTTGGAAACGACTATCGGCTGAAGGATGCCGAATTCTCTTATGGAAGAGGCAAGGTCTTTGAGGGCATCCTCGTCGAAGTGGCGGCGCGGCTGGTGGGGGTTCGGATGTATTTTATCGATTTCAATGTGAAAAACGGAATCGGTGACGTCGGAACGCCGATTTTTTTTCTGCGGAGATTGTTGTACGTCTCCGAAATTATCCGGCACGTCGTGTACCGGCTGCGATGTATTTTTCCGGATGGGCTGTCCGTCGAAATAGCCCACGACTTTCGACTCATTTTTTTCTCTGGAGTCATCTTTTTGTTGGAGTGTATTGTTAGCCGCTTCGACGTTAGACGCGGCTTGCCGGTTTCCCGGTGTCGGTTGCGTGTCTCCTGACGGAGCATTTCCTCCTCCGTCGTCTTTTTTCGGTATTAAAGATTCAAGTCCTTTTCCTAGCATGGTAAATTGGAATTATGATTTATGATTTAAGAATTAGGAAAATTTCAGCACCCTTGTTATTCATGAATCATAAATCCTAAATCATAAATCACGAAATGTTAAAATTTCCGAAATTCTCGCTGGAAAGCGGTTGTTCCTTTTTCTTTTCTTCCGAAATTATCTCTTCCGCGAGACGGCGGTATGCTTCTGCTCCGTTGGAATCGGGACGATAGAGAATTATTGGCTTCGAGAAACTCGGCGCTTCGGCCAACGCGACGCTTCTCGGGATTTCCGTTTCGAAGACTTTGTGAGGAAAATGAGATCTTAAATTCCTCGAAACTTCGCGGCTCAAGTGCTCTCGCTTGTCGTACATTGTCAAAAGCGCGCCGTTGACTTTCAGGTCGTGGCCGAGGTTCTTCCTTATCAATTCTATTATTTCCAGAAGCTGCCCGATGCCCTCAAGGCTGTAGTATTCGGCCTGTACGGGTATCAGAACTTCGTCCGCCGCGATCAGGCCGTTTATAGTCAGCAAACTCAGGCTCGGCGGCAGGTCTATTATAATGTAGTCGTATTGATGGCGCAGGGTGTGCAGGAATTTTCTCAAAAAATGTTCGCGCTCCGGCAAATTCACGAATTCGACGAGTATTCCGGCAAGATGAGGAGCGGCGGGAATAAGATGAAAATTGAAGAGCATGGTCGGCTTTATCAGTTCCTCGGCCGGCACTTCCCTCAATATGCCGTGATAGATGCTTTTTTGAACACGAAGCGGGTCGCTGCCGAGAGCGGAACTCGCGTTGGCCTGAGGGTCGAAATCCACAAGCAGGACTTTTTTCCCTCCGGCGGCGAGATATGCCGACAGATTTACTGCGGTAGTAGTTTTGCCAACCCCTCCTTTTGCGTTACAGATTGCTATAACCCTTGCCATAATTTATCGTAGTTTATTAAAATCCTGAGCTTGCTTGCAGTGAGCCCCTCGGTCCCCTCGATGCTGAGCCTCGGGACGAACGCCTGAGCTCGGGGTCGAAGGGCTTGTCGAATCTGTCGAAGGATTGCTATTACGCGGGCCATATTCGTTGATTTTATCGGAAAACTCCCGTAAAATAAAGAGAATTGCCGAAGTGGTGAAACCTGGCAAACACGCAACACTCAAAATGTTGTGGGCGCAAGCCCTTGCGGGTTCAAATCCCGCCTTCGGCACCAGAATAAACCCAATGCAGGAATATTTGAGCGAAGCGATAGTTTTGGACCGCTTGCCGAATGGCGACCTGGACGGACGAATCGTCTTTCTGACGCGGCGTTTCGGCAAGCTGATAGGAAAAGCGAAAAGCATCAAAAAAATAACATCCAAACTTTCCGGGCATCTTCAGCCGGGAAACGTGGTTCAGGTCCGCCTTGTCGAAAAAAACGGCCTGCAGGTTGTCGACGCGCTGAAAAAATCGCGCCTAGAATTTTCTCCGGCAGAACTCCATTTTTTGGGGGAAATCCTGGCGGACTCAGAACCGGAATTTACGATATGGGAAATGCTCGTGGGTAATAATTTTTCATGGGAAAAAGTCCTAAGAATACTTGGATGGGATCCGAGCTTCGCTTCGTGCGCGGCCTGTGGCGGGCAAGCAGAGTCATTCCATTCAAGAACGCAGGAATTTTTTTGCAAAGACTGCGCTTCCAAACTGCGCCCAGGCGAGGTAATATAT
>JACQKT010000007.1 GCA_016204355.1 Candidatus Liptonbacteria bacterium | reverse complement strand
CTTACAAAGCGGTTGAAAATTGTGGATTATAAAATAAAATGATCACCGTAATCTCGCGAATAATAAAATACGGGGTAAAGAATTTCTGGAGAAACGGGTGGCTCTCGGCTACGACTGTAGCAATAATGATCTTGGCGCTACTCGTTTCGATGGGGCTTATGCTTTTCAGTTTTGTGACCAGTCAGGCCATCGCTTCGATACAGGACAAAATCGACATAAGCGTTTATTTCAAAACAAACGCGCCCGAGGATGAAATACTGAATGTGAAAAGTTCGCTGGAAAACATGTCGGAAGTAAAGAGCGTCGAATACATATCGAGCGATCAGGCGCTCGAAATTTTCAAAAGCAGACACAGCGACGACCCGACAATCAGTCAGGCAGTCAACGAGCTTACAAGCAATCCTCTCGAAGCATCTCTTAATATAAAAGCGCAAAATCCGAATCAATACGCGGCAATCGCAGACTATTTCAAATCTCCGGACCTCGGGCGGTTCGTGGACAGCGTGAGTTACACCAAAAATCAGGTGGCGATAGACCGGCTTAGCGCCATAGTGCAGAACGCAAGCCGCGGAGGAATCGCCCTGAGTTTCGTCATAGCCCTTGTCGCCGGATTGGTCGTTTTCAATACCATACGCCTTGCAATATATTCCAACAGGGATGAAATAGGGATAATGAGAGCAGTAGGGGCTTCCAACGGACTGGTTCGGGGGCCTTTCGTGGTGGAAGGAATAGTTGGAGGAGTGGTGGCGGCAATTTTAAGCGTAATAATTTCAGCGCCGATGGTATACTCGGCAACTCCTTACCTCAATTCATTCATACCGGAATTGGATGTTTTTAAATATTTCACGTCGCATATTTTTCAACTCACAATGTATCAAATTCTATTCGCGGTTGTTATCGGCGCATTGTCGAGCTTTATAGCGGTAAGGCGGTATCTGAAAAACTGAAATATAGTGCGAATTATGCAAATGCCATGCGAATACAGCGAATTTTTTTGATTTATTTTCGCATGTATTAATTCGTAATTTCGCATTACTTTCGTATCATTCGCATGCTGGATAATTTGCATGGGCGCGTTCGCATTGCCGAAGCCGCAGGTGTAGGCGCGCTATTCGCATGCTAGTTTTGTGCTATAGTATAATAGTTTTAAACGAAGGATATGCGCGATATAAAAACCCTGAAGACGATAGTTGAGAGCAAGCTCGGCGGCAAAATTGAAGACGTTTCCGTGGTGGAAATGGTCGACATTTTCATAGAATACGCTTACAACCTCCGGGCTTCGGACATACACATAGAACCCGGCGTCGATATGGTCCGTCTGCGTTTCCGTATAGACGGGATATTGCGCGACATGCTCGAAAAAGGCGTGCCCAAAGCAATCCATCAGGAGCTGGTAAGCCGCATCAAGGTTCTCGCAGGCCTTCGCACGGACGAGCACCTTTTACCGCAGGACGGACGCTTCCGGGCGCAGATAGAAGGTTTCGGCGACATAGACATACGCGTTTCCATAATGCCGACTTATCACGGGGAGAACGCAATTCTCCGGCTTCTCGCGGAAACGAGTTCTTTCGTGCTTGAAGACCTCGGTTTTTCCGCCAGCGATTTGGCGAAAGTTAAGCGGGCAATAACAAAACCGTACGGAATGATACTCGCCAACGGGCCGACCGGTTCGGGGAAAACAACCACTCTTTACACTATTCTAAAAACATTAAACAGCCCTGAGGTTTCAATAATCACCATAGAAGACCCGATAGAATATTCGCTCAGGGGAACCACGCAAATCCAGGTGGATAATAAGGTGGGGCTTACTTTCGCGAACGGTTTGCGTTCGATACTGCGGCAAGACCCGAACGTCGTTATGGTCGGTGAAATAAGGGATGAAGAAACCGCCGATATCGCGGTTAACGCCTCTCTGACCGGACACCTTGTCCTTTCGACATTGCACACGAACGACGCCGCGACCACTTTCCCGCGCCTGATAGATATGGGTATCCCGCCGTTTCTTGCGGCTTCCACCGTGAATATAGCCATGGGGCAGCGCCTTGTAAGAACGATATGCAAAAACTGCAAAAAGCTCCGTATTTTGGACAAAGACGAAATGGCGAGCCTGAAAGAAATAATTCCGGACGTCGATAAAAAAGTTAAGACTTTTTATCGCGGAGAAGGTTGTGACAGCTGTACCAAAACGGGATATGAAGGAAGAACGGGAATACGCGAGGTGCTTGAAATAGACGACAAAATCCGCGACCTGATAATGTCGCGCGCCAATGCCCAGCAGATAAAAGACGCCGCGGTCACCGCCGGAATGACAACAATGCTTCAGGACGGGCTGGACAAGGCAAATCGGGGCATTACCACAATAGAAGAGATTTTGAGAATCATTCATGAATAAAATCGGAAAGAGATTTTTATACACCATACTTTTCGGGCACGTCTCCGACCAGGAAAAAATAAATTTTACGAGGCACCTTGCGCTTACAATCAAAGCCGGGTTACCGCTGCTCGAAGCCTTGCGGATAATGCAAAAGCAGTCGCAGTCGAAAGCGCTCAGAAAAATAATCGACGACCTGATTGAAGGTATCCAAAACGGGCGTTTCTTGGCTCAAGTTCTTGAGAATTACAAACACGTGTTCAGCGACTTCTTCGTAAGTATTGTGCGAATCGGCGAACGCAGCGGAACTCTTTCGCAAAACCTTCTCTATCTCGCGGACGAGCTGAAAAAAGCGAAGGAGCTCAAAAACAAAATCCGCTCAGCCATGATTTATCCGTCGGTTATATTTCTCGCCACCATAGGCATAACAGCGCTTCTGACTTTTTCCATTTTTCCGAAAGTTCTCCCGATATTTTCGAGCCTCAAAGTTGAACTTCCGGTTACCACGAAAATATTAATCGCGGTCTTTAATTTTCTGCTGGCATACTGGTGGACGCTGCTTATCGGGCTTATTGTCGCAATTGTGGCTTTCAGAGCCTCTCTCAAAATAAGGTCCGTAAGATATTTCGTCGATTCCGCCGTGTTTTTCATACCGGTGGTTTCGTCTTTGATAGTGAATATAGCCATGTCCAATTTCACCAGAACGATGGGAGTGCTCCTCAAGAGCGGCGTAAGGATAGTCGAAGCCGTGAATATAACCGCGTACACGCTGGACAATCTCGTTTACCGGAAAGTTCTCTTGGATACGGCAGAAGCGGTAAGGAGAGGAGAACGTTTCGTAAATCTCATAAGCAAAGAGAAAAAACTTTTCCCCGTCATCTTAACGAGTTTGATCGAAATAGGAGAAAGCACGGGCAGCCTGGAAGACAACCTTTTCTATCTGTCGGAATATTACGCCGAGGAGGTGGACATAACCGTAGGCAATCTCACAAGTCTTCTCGAACCCCTTCTTCTTCTGATTATGGGGATAATGGTCGGGTTCGTGGCGATATCGATAATTACCCCGATATATCAGGTTACGTCAAGCATACATGGATAGAAAAAAAGTCCAGGATGAGCAAAACGGATATGCCGATAGCGCAAATAGGGGATTTACTTTATTCGAAATTCTTCTCGTTATCGGCTTGATAACCGCCATGTTCGCACTCGGTCTCCTTTTTAACATAGACCTTTACAGGCAAAAAATTCTCGGTGCGGAGCGCGATACGATAGTTTCCGTTTTGAAAAAAGCGCGCAGTGAGGCGCAAAATAACGTTAACCAGTCTCCGCATGGGGTTTATTTCGGCCTGACTTCGAATTACGTCGTTTTCCAGGGAGATACCTACGCCTCAAGGGACGCCGCCCAAGACGAACTTTTCGCCAGATCAAGCGGAATAAATGTCAGCGGAATCTCCGAACTGACGTTTTCCCAACTCGACGCGAATTCGAGCGTTTCAGGGACGGTTACCGTGGCGAACAGTCAGCAATCCGCGGATGTAGCAATAAATTATCAGGGAAGAATAGATTGGTAGCAAAAACAGAACTTAGAACTTGGAAATTTTTGAAAACGAATTAAATTTAGACTATGGGTAAAAACCAGATATTCAAAATTCAAATTACAAGTTCTCGCGACGGCCAGTCGGCCTTGGAAATTCTCATAGCCATAGGGATTCTCGCGTTAAGTTTGTCGACGATGATAATAGTCATTTCGGGCAGCCAGTCGGTTTCCGTAGACAGCCAGGAAGCGAACCAGGCGATCAACCTTGCGAGGAAATCTCTTGAGAATGCGGTTGCAGCCGCGAAAAACGATTTTGCGGGGCTGATTTCGAGTTCGAGTACGCAGGACGAATTCTTAAAAGAGGTCATTGTAGAAGACCTGGACGTAAACACAAAAGAGGTTACAAGTAGGGTAAGCTGGGTTACGGACCCGCTGCGTCCGCAAAAAGTTGAGCTTACGACTCTTGTCACGAATTGGGAGATTTTCAGCGATACGGGAGGAGATACGGGCGGCGGAGGACCGAGTGGCGATTGGCAGAATCCGCGAACGCTCGGCTCGGTGGACCTCGGCCCTGGAGAAGAAGCGACGGGATTAGACGTCGTAAACAAAATAATTTATTTCTCGGCGACCGCCGCCAGCCAGTCAAAAGCTGACTTTTTCATAGTCAACGCCACCGATGGCGAAAATCCCTACATAGTTTCTTCTTTGAATACGGGAGCAGGCCTGAATTCAGTTGATACCGCCGGCAACTTCGCTTTTGTTGCAAACAGCAATACGGATGCCCAGCTGCAGGTGATAGACATATCGAACGCCGCCTCGCCATTTGTGGCAAATTCATTCAAATTAACAGGGGTTGCCGGCTCCGGAGCAATAGGGCAGAAAGTTTTCTATTTGGACAAAAAGGTCTATATCGGCACTAAATCCGCCACCGGCCCTGAATTTCACATAATCGATGTTTCCAATCCCAACGCGCCTTCCGAGGTCGGGAGTTTCGAAGTCAGCGGGGACGTAAACGACATATTTGTTTTTGGAAGTGTTGCCTACATAGCTACTTCTCTTAACGCGAAAGAACTGCAGATTCTTAATGTTTCGAATCCAGCGAGTATAATCGAAATCGGTTCATTCGACGGCGCGGGAAACGACGACGGCAAAAGCGTTTTCGTTTCTGCCGGAACCACAGCTTATCTCGGACGCGCCGGGGGAACGCAGAATCTTGCAATTCTTGATGTTTCCGATCCGGCTTCACCGCAACAATTGAGCACGGCGAATCTCAGCACTCCGAGCAATGTGGGCGTAAACGGGATTTATGTCCGAGACTATTTGGCATTCCTTGTTACCGACGATTCCAACAAAGAGTTCCAGGTATGGAATATTTCAAGCTCGTCCAATCCGACAGTTTGGAGTTCCTTCAATTTTCCGCAGGTCGGAGCAGACGTCGATTTCGAGGATAATCTTGTTTACGTGTCCGTCAGAAGTAACGACGCAGCCAGAATAATTACGTCGCAGTAGAAAACATAATGCGAAAAACGCAAACACGCTATGCGAATGCCGCGAAATTTTTGAAAATTGTTTTCCGTATCATTTGCATAATTAATTCGTAATTTCGCATTATACTATTTATGAAAAACAACGGGTTCACCCTTATCGAAACGATACTTTACGCCGGGTTGTTCTCGCTTATAATCGGCTTTTCGATACTCATCGTTTACCAGGTTCTTTCCTCGGAAGCGCAGAACAGGTCGCGCCGCGACGTGGAAACAGAGGCCGATTTTTTGATGAAAAAAATAACATGGGCTCTGAACTCCGGGCAAAACGTTTCTTCTCCGGCGACAGGCGAAATTTCCTCCGTTCTGACATTGAATAAATACGGATTTTCGAATAATCCGATATCCTTCGATGTTTCCGGAGGAACCGCAAGAATGAGAGAAGGAGGAGGGCAGTACGTTCCTATTACCAACGAAAATGTGACCGTGAACAATTTGGTGTTTTTACATTCCGCGGCCGCCGGCTCGATACCGGAGTCCGTACAGATTTCTTTTTCTGTCGTCGCTTCCACTTCCGAAACGATAATCAAGGCGTCGACAAGTCTTGAGAACAAGGTTTACTTGCCTCAATGAATGAGCATAATGCTAATCTACGAATGATATGCGAATGATACGAAAATATAATTTTTTATTTTTCAGTCGAAACGGTTATATGGCCGTAACATCGGCGATTTTGATAAGTCTTATGATAATGGTCGTTGTTTTTGTAATAAGCATGGGGTCGTTTCTCGCGCGCTCGAACATATCGACAAGCTCATACAAGGAAATGAGTCTTTCGCTTGCCAAGGCGTGCGTTCAAAAAGCTCTTTTCAAGCTTGCATCGTCGAGCGTGTATGCGGGCAACGAAACGATAACTGTCGCAAGCGATACATGCCGGATAGTGTCGGTAATCGCAAGCGGGACGAACGAAAAAGTCATTTCGACACAGGCGGAAATAAACGATTCTTTCACGAACCTCAAAGTAACGGTTACCTCGAGCACGCTTTCAATCACGAGATGGGAAGAGGTGCCCAATTTCTAAATAACCCCCTTTTATGAAGAATTTGCGGGGGCTGTGGATAAAAAATCCGATTTTGCTATAATTTCTTAAACGAAAGGTCGAGAAAGATTTAGTGCCTTAAAATGAATTCAAAGAAAGGTTTTACCCTGATAGAGCTTCTTGTGGTTATAGGTATAATCGCCATTTTGGCGGCTATCGTTATTATAGCCATCAATCCAGCCAGACAGTTCGCGCAGGCCAGGAACACGCAGAGGCAGTCGAACGTTCTCGCCATACTTAACGCCATCGGTCAGAACATGGCGGACAACAAGGGGATATTTAATTGTGGCACGGCTATTCCAGCAGGTACCCCGGGAATTATCGGCAGCAGTACGCTTGACATAGGCAGCTGCATAACACCTACATACATATCGGCGTTGCCGTATGATCCTTCAATCGCTACTGCCACATGGCGAAGCGTAACAGATTACAACACTGGATACACCGTGATTCAGGATGCAAATGGCCGCATAACTGTTTCAGCGCAGGTTTTTGAAACCGCACTGGGAGAAACTACAACAACAGTTTCCATCACCCGATAATCCAATAACGACTGCCCGAGCAAAAATACCCCGACACTTATCGGGGTATTTTTGTTTTATTAGTGCAATAGCTATTCGACGTTAACTGTCCCACCCTGGCTCGGATTCAAATGGTTGTGATAATCCCAGCTGCCGTATTGCCCGAACGTGAAAGACCATGACACGCCCGGAGGGATTTTCGTGCAGGAATCGAAAGCGCTGCCGATACAACCGTTTTTCTCCGGGTATCCACCGTGTGAAGGATGCGGGTCGGAGGCGACCCATAAATTTTTCATTGAATTGTTCTTGAAAAGAACCGCTCCGCCTTTCGGTATGATGACGGAAGAAGGCAAGAATCCGTTCTCGTCATAATCCACTATCGCGACCGACATCGCACCGACAGCCACTAAATCCCGCTTGTAGGAATTATCGATGCCCGGATTCGCTTGGCGGTAAAGGAACCATCCGCCGGCTAAAATAACGACACCCACCACTAAAGGCAAAAGGTCTTTTTTTTCCATTCGCTAATTATATCAAAATCGGCTTTTTCCTGAAAGAATCCGCAGGCACAGCCGTCATATAAGGGGATACCCGATTTTATTGCTGATAGTCCGCTCTTTACTGAATAAAATTAATCCAATTCCCACTTCATTATGAAATTGACGTTATGTCTATCCCGAAAAAAGGAAAGGTCGCTTTGTTTAAAAAAATAAACAAAAATGATGAATAAAGGCAGCAGATTAGCGATAATTCTTTCCGTTTCCGGGCTTTTTGCGCTATCCATGGTTTCTTTTGTCGGCGCCCAGACCGCAGCGCTTACGGTTTCCTGTTCGGGCACCGTATCAAGCACGTCGGTTACATGGGCCGCGGCCCCTGCCGGAGGAATATCGCCCTACACCTACCTTTGGTCCGGAACAGGCGTTGCGGGAGCGACTTCCAGCTCCATGACGGCCAATTACCCTTCAGGCGGAACAATTACGGCTTCGGTAAGCGTTTCCGATTCGGCCACATCTACGGCGACGGCAACAACTTCCTGTTCGGCAGTTGTTCCGACCCCGACAGCCACCACAACGCCGCCAGTGCTTCATTTCAGACAGCCGGAACTCGTTATCAATCCGGGTGGCCGTTTCTTGGCGCGCGGAATGATCATACAAAGCGTTGCATCGGGTTCTTTCGTCGGCAAAGTGTGGGGAACCACATGGACCGTAAATGTTTCCCCGTCAACGAACCTTCTTCTTAGGAACGGTAATGGTGTTACTACGGACATCGGCCAGCTTCAAGTTGGCGATGAAGTAGGCGTGTCGGGAAGAGTCGATGCCGACCATCCCGGAATAGTGAATGCCAATGTTGTGAGAAATTACAGCATAATCAATCTGAGGAAAGCCCTTAAGCAGGAGTTGAAAGAACTTAGAAATGGGGAGGATAATGACGAGTCCGAAAATTCCGGAAGAGGGAATAGCGGAAACTCGCAGGGAATCAAAAACCAAATCCAAAACATTCTGGAGCAAATAAAGAAATTGCAGGAACAGATAAAGAACAGTCGCTAAGGCAAATTCTGGATAGATGCTCCCTGAAGCTCAAAAGCCGCCCATGGGCGGCTTTTGATTATGCAGAACAAATTAACAAGTTTTGAGGCAAATTTGGGAGTTACGACAAATAATCAACATCCCTTGACTTATTGCTGGTATTTTTGTAAAACTTTCTAAAGGCCAAATATGGTCAAAAGCATGGAATTTATTGATATTCTCGCCAAGACAGCACGGTCTCGAAAAATTACGAAGAAAACTCATTCGCCCGCCGGAGAGCGGAAACGCGCCGCTGTCCGCACGCTCAAAATTCGCAAGAAAGGTATTGCAAAAGTCTTTGCGCTTTTTTCAAAATTCTCCAAAAGATCCCTTCGTTTTTCAAAGAAATACACCAGAGATTTGGCAAAAATATTCACCGGAGCAACTTCGGTTACAAGAGCATCTCTTGCTGTTCCCATACTCTCGCTAGGCACCATTTTTTCGCTCATCGCTCTTACTTTGGCCCCCCTTTCTTCCAATTATGTAGTTTACGCCGCGCCTCAAGTGCACGAATTCACTGCCGATATCTCACCCTCAACGGTGGTAATTGGTCAGACGCAAACGTATGCCATCACTATTACTAACAGTCCTTCAAGCACAAAAAAGATAAAATCAGGGGAGATTACAATTCCTTCTGGTTTTTCCATCAATTTAGGGTCCGTCATCAAGTTCGAAGGTGCCACGGCTGCGGACTGGGAAGCTTCATCTACTGCCTCAAACATAATTTTTAGTCTCGCCCCAGGCTCAGGAAATTCTGGAATTGACGCAGGAGATTTTCTAAAAATCTCTTTTGAGGCGACAGCAAACAGCGGCACGGGGTCATTTGTATTAACAACCGATTCTTCTACGAATAACAGCTTTAGTCCGGGGAGCGGCGGAGACTTTACGAATACATCTTCTCCCCCAACGGTAACTATTGTTTCAACCACTGGCACGTTACACATTATCAAGCATGTTGTTAACGACAACGGCGGCACTGCAAGCGCCGGCGATTGGACGATGGATGTTTCCGCTACAAATCCTTCGCAAGCGAGTTTTGACGGCGGCGAGAGCGGCACCGATGTTACGGTTGACCCGGGAGATTACAGTGTTTCCGAATCGGGAGGACCTGACGGTTACACGGGTTCCAGCTCTGCCGACTGCTCCGGCTCGATAGCTGCGGGCGAAACAAAGAACTGCACGATTACGAATGACGACATTGGCGGAACGCTTGTTATTGAAAAACATACAATTGGCGGATTTGATAATTTCGGATTCAGCGTTTCAAATGAAAATGGGGAAAACCCGGGGTTAGGATCATTTGATTTGGAAACTGACAGCGAGAGTAATCCCGCAATCCAAAGCTTCTTCGATGTCTTTGCGGATATCTACAGCATAGTGGAAGATTTTATTCCGGAGGGCTGGGATTTGACCAGCGCTACCTGCGATAAAGACAATCCGGTGAGCGAGGTAAGTGTTGGCCTGAACGAGACAGTTACCTGCACGTTTGAAAACACCGCGCGCGGGCAAATTATTGTTGAAAAAGACACGATTCCAAATGACGACACCAGTTTTCATTTCAATGCCAGTTACGACGGCGACGGTTTTGATATTGCGGGCGGGCAGTCCAACAGCAGCGACCTGCTTGTTCCAGGAACCTACTCTGTTTCAGAGGCTCCCAACAACGATTATATTACGACGGCGGTGTGCAGTGACGGTAGCGACCCCGGCTCGATCACTCTGAGTCCGGGAGAGATTGTCACCTGCACATTTACTAACACAATTAAGCAAGCGGGATTGACTATCGTGAAAGTTACCAATCCTCCCGAAGTTGACCAATCGTTCGACTTCGAACTCAGCTGGGATGAAGGCGGACTCACACTCGAGGGTGGAAACTCGGAAAACTTTGACCTTGAACCCGGCACGTACTCCGTAAATGAGATAAACATTCCCGAAGACTGGGAAATGACAAATGCGACCTGCTCGGACGGCAGCGATCCTTCCAGTATCGGCCTGGATCCTGACGAAGCAGTGGTCTGTACGTTCACCAACACCCAGCTCGGCAAAATTATTGTTGATAAAGTGACAAATCCCGAAGAGTCCAGCCAAGAATTTACTTTTGACCCGAGCTACGGCGAAGGGAGCTTTACTTTAACCGATACTCAAACTCCCGACGACAGCGGATATTTGGATCCGGGAACATATTCCGTGGATGAAATCGATATTCCGACTGGATGGGAATTGACCAGCGCTGTCTGCGATGACGGCAGCGATCCGTCAGAGATTGCGCTCGGTGCCGGTGAGATTGTTACCTGCACATTCACCAATACATTTGATAACAACGGAGGGAACAACGGCGGTGGTGGAGAAGAAAATACTCCTCCTGTAATAACCCTCAACGGCGCCTCGACGATAGACCTTACCGTAGGCGATTCGTTCTCCGACCCGGGAGCTACGGCTTCCGACGCGGAAGACGGTGACCTCACTAGTTCGATAACCACAAGCAGCACGGTTGATACGGGAACCGCAGGAACGTACATGGTTACGTACAGCGTGGAGGACACTGGCGGACTTACCGACACCAAAACAAGAACGGTAAACGTCAACGCCCAGCAGAGTAACGGCGGCGGAGAGGAAAATAACAATGATGGTGGAGGAGGTGGCGGCGGGCCGATTGAAACTGTTGCGGGCGGACCTTCTTTGGGCGGCGGAGCATTGACCGGCCCCGGTGAAGTTCTCGGAGCGAACGTCGGCCCGGCCGAAGTTCTCGGGGAATCAACCTGCAATGTCGGGAGCGAAGCATATCTGAAAGATTACATGCGCCAGGGGATGAAAAATGATTCCGAACAAGTCATTAAGTTGCAGGAATTCCTCAATAAAAATCTCGGACTGAGTTTGCCGTCATCCGGATTTTTCGGGTCTCTGACCACTAACGCCGTAAATCAATTCCAGCTCAAATACAAAAAAGAAGTCCTTTTGCCCTGGGTTGCGTACGGATTGCCGAATGAAGATACTCCGACGGGTTACGTCTACAAAACGACAAGAAGGTGGATAAACATGCTTGAATGTCCGGCGCTCAATCTGCCAATCCCGCCGCTTCCGTAACAAGCCCGTAAAAGAAGGCCGAGAAGAAGCAATATGCTAAAATGCATAGGGTGTTGCTTTTTTTGTTGAATTATGTTATAAGTAAATTTGTTATACTTTAACCAAGACATATGAAATCCTGGCTAAAAAAATATTTCATACCGCACGAAGAAAACGACCATCAGCCGCATATTTTAAGAAGCGAATCGGTTCTGTTCATTGCGATAATACTGGCCGGTTTTGAGGTCATATTCCTGCTTAACGCCTTTACTGTGCTTCCGGGGCCGAATCTTTTCGGACTCATAGTGCCCGGCGTGGTTGTCGACGAAACCAATACAAACAGAGGAATTTATAGTCTTATTCCGTTAAAGCCAAATGCTCTTTTGGAAAGAGCCGCCTTGGAAAAAGTCCGGGATATGGCGCAAAAAGGATATTTCGCCCACACGAGTCCCGACGGGGTGACTCCGTGGTATTGGCTTGAAAAAGCAGGATACGATTTTTCGTACGCGGGCGAGAATTTGGCGGTTAACTTCATAGATTCGAGCGACGTGGTCAATGCATGGATGAATTCTCCGTCGCACAAGGAAAACATACTCAATGGACATTTTACCGAGATAGGCGTCGCGACGGCCATGGGCACGTACAAGGGGCATGACGCCAACTTTATCGTCCAATTTTTCGGAGCGCCCGCCAAACCGAAAATAGCTGTCGTGCCCGACGTTTTGCCGGTAGTAAAACAGGCATCTGCTGCAACGGGACAACCGACGCAGGCCTCGATAGTTAAGCAGGAAACCTCTATGGGAACGTCAGGTTCGGAAACTTTTGTCGCCGTAATAAAGGACGACGAAGCAGCCGTTAACCCCGCGCCGAACCAGGAAGCCGACAGCCCTGTTTTTGCCGTAGAACAGGCGAACAGCGGACAGGCATTTGTCGGGTCTCCCAGGAAAGCAATCAACTATGTTTTCTATGCCGCCGCGCTGCTTACTTTTGTCGCATTGATTCTCAATATATTCGTAAAAATAAAAGTCCAGCATCCGCATCTGATTATGAACGGACTTTTCATTCTTCTCGTCGTATTTGGAGCGTTTCTTTTCAATCAGTACGTTTCTTTATCGCGCATCGTGGTTTCCTGAAAGCAGAGAGTAAGCATAATAGTTACCAGCCTGTAATGTGTTAAACAAAAACCCCGCTTTAAAACGGGGTTTTTGCTGTCTCTCAAAATTATTTTACATCCATCAACAATTTGAGCGAAGGATATTGTTCCGAATAAGCGTTATAAGGAGCGGCGGTAAGTATCTTAGTGTCGAAAGTCGATGACTGTCCGGGAACCACGACAACCTTGATTCCGGTTGCTACTATCAGCGTATGCATAATCTGGTCCTTGTTCGTGAATATAACCTGCTCGCCGCGCTTTACAGTAATAGATGAGGGAGAAGCGGTGTAATTCTGTATCGTGACTGAATGGCTGACGGGTTTTATCTCGGAGGGATAAAGAATTGAAAAAACTCCGCTGCTCGATTCGGCTATCTTGGGATTGTCGAATTTTATTTTGATTATGTAATTACCGACACCTATATTTTTTCTGAGAGCACTGGAGCGGGAAAGGGCGACATCGCTTGTGGACCAGCTAAAAGAAGTTTGATTGGGGCCGGTTGAAGAATGTATCCACCCGACAGTTTCCCTGGTCGACGCGGAAGCCAGATAAATCTGGCCGGAAACGCCAGCCTCACGGCTCCAGCTTATCGTATGGGATTCTCCGATTGCCCACTGTTCGGACTGCAGAGGAGAGATTATTTTTATAGAAATTGCTTCTTTCTGGACGGTCGCCGGTTTTTGGAGACTTGTTTGCTGCCCCGGCGCCGATGACGATGGTGTAGAAGGAGTGGAAGAAACGGCAACCTCCCCTTCACTGCTCGGAGCATTTACCTGGTTTTCGGGCGACCTATACAAAATGATTATCAAAACCGCCGCAAACGCTATAACGATAACCGCCCATGTTTTTGCAGTAAATTGAGGCATCTCTCGATTATAGCATTCCCGTATTATTGCTTTAGCCCCAGTCCTTTTTTGAGCAGATACAAGTTTATTATGACAAGCGCCAAAGTTATTGCCAGCAGAACCGATATCGAGTACAAAACCGGCACGTCGGAAAAACCGAGAAAACCGTGCCGGAATCCGTTAATAAGATAAAAAACCGGGTTGATATAAGTCAGCGTCCGCCAAAAATCGGGAAGCGCCGAAACGGAATAAAAGACGCCTCCCAAATAAACCAGCGGAGCGAGCACGAACGTCGGGACAATGTTAATGCCATCAATGGTTTTGGCGTATATGCCGTTTACAAGCCCTGCTAGGGAAAATATCAAAGCCGTCAATATGAAGAAAAAGAGTATCAGCGCCGGATCGATTAGCGTAAGGTGTGTGAAAAAAAGAGAAACAAGAAGAACAAGCACGCCAATAACCAGTCCTCTCAAAACGCCGCCCGTTATATATCCGGCGAGAAGAACCCACGGGGGAGTAGGGGAAACCAATATCTCGTCGATATTGCGCGAGAAAAATTTTGACGTAAAGAAACTGAAAGATGTGTTGGAATAGGAATTCGTGACGACCGCGAGCATGACAAGGCCCGGAACGACGAACGATATATACGGGAAGCCGTTGATGTCTCCTATCCGCGCCCCGAGAAAGGCGCCGAAGATCAAAAAATAAAGAACCGATGTCACGACCGACGGAAGGAAAGTTTGCACCCAAATGCGGAAAATGCGTACCACGTCCTTGCGCACTATCGTATAAAAAGATATCCAAAGTTCTTTATTATTCATGGTTGTTATTATCCGTTGCCACTGATAAGTTTTACGAAAACCTCTTCGAGGCGGCCGGTCTTTCCCCTTATGCTTTCTATTTGAAGATTTTCGGCGTGAAGCGCAAGGATAGCTTTGTTAAGCTCGTTTTCCTTTCCTACTTCGATCTCTATCGTATTTCTCGCGACTTTTTTTGCGTTGTGCGCGGAAAGAGCTTTAAGGGCGGACTGCGGAACCGGTTTTGTAAGGCTGACAAGCACCGTTTCGCTTTTCAGATGTCCCAAAACATCTTTCATCGTGCCCGAGGCGATGATTTCTCCGCGGTTTATGATGGCCACGTTATTGCAAAGCTGTTCCGCCTCTTCGAGATAGTGCGTTGTAAGCAGGATAGTCGTTCCTCGCGAAGTGACGGAGCGGAGATAATCCCACATGCCGCGCCTGAGCTCCACATCCACGCCGGCTGTCGGCTCGTCCAGTATCAAAAGCTTTGGCCGGTGCACGAGCGCGCGCGCTATCATAAGCCGCCGTTTCATACCGCCCGAAAGCTCTATGCCTCTCTGTTCCGCTTTGTCGGCGATTCCCAGATCTTCGAAAAGTTTTTCGGCGCGCGGAACGGCGACGGAGCGGGGAATACCGTAATAACCCGCCTGGTTCACGACGATGTCAATGCATTTCTCGAAAGGATTGAAATTGACTTCCTGTTGGACCACGCCGATGAAGGTTTTAGCCTTTTCGGGTTCGCTGTCGGTATTGTGCCCGAAAACTTCGACCGAGCCGCCGGTTTTATTGACAAGCCCCGTAGTTATGCCGATAATCGTCGTTTTGCCGGCGCCATTCGGACCGAGGAGCGCAAAAAAATCTCCTTCTTCTATTTCGAGAGAGACGCCTTTAAGCGCTTCAACGCCGTTTCCGTAAACTTTGCGCAGATTTTTTATTATAAGCGCTGGCTGTTTCATGAAATAAGAAAATAATAAAAACCGACTGCCAAACAATGTAAAGTAAAGTATTGCAAATTATGGGTCACAAGTCCATTTGAATCCGACAAAATCAAAAACCCCATAAGGGGGTTTTTGATTTCAATTTCTTTTACTGTGTGGGTTCCTGCGGTTGCGAAGGCTCCTGAGGTTCTTGCGGCTGTTGCGGCTGCGGTTCGTTGGTTTGTAACTTGAATTCCATAGATTTAATTTGAAAATAACGGCTCACGACCATTGCCGCACATTTGCAGTATAGCACGTGAGTCTAATTTTTCAAACCCCGTTTTTATTTTTCCGGTTCCATCGCTCCGCGAATCTCGTTGCGGAGTTCCGGAGTATCTTCGTGCGCGTGCGATTTTACGGCGTGTTCCACCGCGGCCTCAAGAAGATGCTCTTCAGAGCCGGCCATGTAAACGTCGCAATTTTTTTCACTCGGCATCTTGCGGCAATCCAATGACATTCTTTGATTCGTTCCTTCCATTTGGTCTTTTTATCGGTTTTTTATTTGTCGACCTTTTTTCATCTTATTCCCGTATCGCAGTATACGTTTGCTTCCGTATAAGAATCTTTGATTACTTTTATTGTCCCCTCGCTTGAACAGTAGGGGAGTATGTTGGCGGCAGCCGCCGACCTGATGGCGTATTCTCCGGGAGAAATATCCACGCTGAATCTTCCGTTCGCGTCAGAATTGAATTCCTTGACGACGCCTGCCTGATCCTTTGTCGTAAGCACAAGATTTGCTTTGTAGGGTTTAGCGGCGCATTCGTCTTCCGGCGGGTTCTTTATAACCGGGCAAATCGGTCCCAAAAATACCCTGCCGGCGATACCGCCTTTCCCGCCCCCTGCGCCCGTTTTCCAGTAATAAAGACCGAGGCCGCCAGTTGCAACAACTAAAATCGCGAGCAGCGCGACCAAAACCGAAATAGATATTTTATACTTCATTAAAGAGGCGAGCTATTATTCCGGTATCATTTTTTATGCAAGCGCACTGTAAGCGCTAAATAAAACATTGTTTCCGGGATTTATGCCAATTATATCAGAACGCCCGAATGGGTGGCGGTGTAACGGGGCAGTGAAGCGGATTACGGCTTTCTTTCTTTTTATGTTAAAATGGCGAAAGGCATGTACCCGGCCGATATTATATTGCCGTCTTTGGCTCTTACTCTCGGCGTGTCTGCAAGCGTTTATTTTTTTGCGTATTGGTGGCGACATCGCGACGACAAACATTCAAGAGCGCTTTTGTTTTGGGCAATAGGATTGTTTTTGATGTATTGGTTTCAAGTTCCGGCGATTCTCACGGGATTGGGGAAAGTCATTACCGTTACCGATTTCAATCTTTTTTTCACTCTGACTTTGCCGATAACTTTTCTTGCGCTGATATTTTTCCTTTTGGGTATTTTCGAAATTTCGGGATTCGATATCCGCAGAAAATTCAAAATATTCCTTTTTTTGTGGTTTGGGGTTGCGATATTGTTTTTCGCGTATTACTTCATAATCAACGGAGGCGCCATTTTAACGTATTTTCTTCCGCTTGGAGGAAACATAATTTTTTACATACCGCTGCGTCTGATAATAATTGCTACTGCGGCGAGAATTATTTTCCGTTCGAAATTGAGGACGGCGGCGGGGATAGCCGGCGTTGTCTGCGTGATCGGCGAATCCGTTCTTGGTCTTGCCAGAAATTTTTTCATAATAGACAACGTTCTGAAATATCCGCCGCAATTCTGGTACGTGGTCATAGCCCAGTCGAAATTCTTTTTCATAACGCAAACATTGAGCATAATAATTCTTGTTTTCGGATTCTATTTTTTGCACCTTGCATATCACCGTCTGGTTTACGGGGAGAACAGATAAATTTTATCGTCGGCCGGAAAGCACCGGGATAATCACGGGCGGCTTAGGTTTGAAAAGGGTGTCCATGCTGATAAAATAAAGTATCGTCCAAATGCGATGATAGAGCTTAAAAACGTCAAAAAATCATACGGGAAAAGGGTAATCATTGACGATCTTTCTCTTGTCATAAAAAAGGGAAGCGTTTTCGGTTTTTTGGGGCAGAACGGCGCAGGGAAAACAACCACCATAAAAATGATGGTCGGGATTGCCGCTCCCGACAGAGGAGAAATCCTCATCGGCGGGGAAAATTCCCAGAATGTCGATACGCGGGAGAACATAGGCTTCATGCCAGAAGCGCCGTATTTTTACGACCGTCTTACCGGCCTCGAGTTCGTAAAATTCTGTGGCAATCTTTTTAAAAAGCATAAAAGCGAAAAGGAATACGCCGACATTCTCGGAGAAACAGGAATTTATGAAGCGCGGAATATCCCCATCAATAAATATTCGAAAGGGATGAAACAACGGCTCGGCTTCGCGCAGGTTATGGTGAACGATCCGGACTGTATCTTTTTGGATGAGCCGTTGGACGGCCTCGATCCTCTGGGAAGAAGGGAGATTAAAAAAATAATTCTCGGACTGAAAGCGCGGAATAAAACCGTTTTTTTCAATTCGCACATACTTTACGACACAGAAGAGATATGCGATGAGATAGGCATAATTCACGGAGGAAAACTTCTTTATTCCGGCGGCGTCAAGGGATTCTGCAAAGGAGAATCGCTCGAGAAAAAATTCGTCGAGACAGTGGAGGCCCGGGAAAAATGAAAAATATAATCGTTATCGCAAGAAACGCCTTCAGAGAAACAATAAGAGACAGGATACTCTACGGTATACTTGGATTTTCGCTGCTTTACGTGGCGTTTACTTCACTCCTCGCGAAAATATCGCTGAACGAGCTCGTTATTTTGAAAAGCTTCGGACTCGCCGGGATTTACATATTCGGCAGTCTTGTAACGATATTTTTGGGTTCTTCGATAATTTATAAAGAAATAGAGAGGCGGACATTGTATTTCGTCCTTTCGAAGCCCGTGTCGCGCCTCGACGTTGTTGTGGGGAAATTTTTCGGACTTTTTCTTGCCGTGTCGCTGGTCATAGTCGTCATGGCGCTGGTTTACATAGGCGTAATATTCTTGAACGGCGGAGGGTTCGATGAATTGGGCCTGCTGGCGGTTTTTTATCAGATTCTTGAGGCCGGTATTTTCGTCGCGCTCCTCGTATTTTTTTCGACCATAGTAACTCCGCTTACGTCCGCAATCGGTGCGGCGATGGTTCTTTTTGCAGGACATTCAATGCAATCGATCCTCCACACCGCCGCGCAGATAGGCGGGCCGTTTTACGGATTCATTCAGGCAGTCTATTATATTTTTCCAAATCTCGACAAATTCAACATAAGGAATCTCGTTGTTCATGGCATTTCTGTGCCCGACGTTTCGATATTTTATACCATCGCTTATGCTGTTTTGTATTCATGCGCTCTTATATATCTTGCGAATGTTTTTCTTAAGCTAAAAGAATTATAAGGTATGAGCGTTTCCTCCGTTTTGAACAAAATATTCGCAGCACTCGTTCTTGCGGCAATAGTCGGAATTCAATTTATTTACGACAAAAGCGCCCCGAAATACGAAATAATAAAACTTCCGCAACCATCGATTAAATTCGTAAAAGCATTCGATCTCGGGCTCGATTCCGCGGCCGCTGCCTATTACTGGGTTGACGAAGCGATATTCGAAACTCCCACGCTCAAATACGGTTTTGAAAAATATTCAAAGGATCTCGAATTCATAAATGAACTCGACCCCCGGTTCAGTTTTCCGTATTACTGGACACTCCTGCTTCTCCCGTATGCTACAAATATTTATCCCGGGGCTATCGATGCGGCGATAGAAATAGGCGAACGAGGCGCGCGCGAGGCCGACCCGGATTGGCGTGTATATTTCTTTCTTGCGACGAATTATTATCTTTACAAAAACGACCGCCTCAATGCCGCGAAATATTTCGACATGGCCTCGCGTGAACACGGAGCGCCGCCGCATATAAAAAGATTTTCCGCGAATTTCGGCATTGCCAAAAGCGTCCGTGAACAAACAAAACAGGTTTGGGAGGTCATTGCGCAGTCGAGCGGCAGTGATGATGTAAAAGCCCGCGCCGAAGCCTATATTGCGCGCCTAAACATATTCGATTTTTTGGAAGAAAAAACGAGAGAGTATAAAAATAAGTTCGGAAAATTTCCGGACAGCATAAACGATTTGGTGAGTGGGGAAATATTAACAGCACTGCCGCAGGATCCTTTTGGATTTCAGTTTGTTATCGATAAGAACGGCACTGCGGGAATAGCGAAATGAATTTGCTGCATCTTTGCCTTTCCTGCAGATTTTGGTTAGATTATACGATGTCTGCGCCCGGTAATGCGTAGATTGGGGAGTCGTCTAATGGTAGGACACATCCCTTTGGAGGATGGTATCGGGGTTCGAATCCCTGCTCCCCAGCATCTTTTTTCCACAATTTTACTCGAGGACAGTTCGCTATCGGTGGTATAATTAAGCGCATGAAAGCTTCAGGAAAAGCGAAGCAATCTCGTGTTTTCTCGGATATACACCCCGCCAAACGGCCAAAGGGAATTTTAGGCCGCCTTCACGACCTTACCGTTAATTTAAAACCATCTTTTTATAAGAAGCACAGATTTACGGTTTTGTTTATGGCAGTTATTTTGGTATTCGGAAGCGCTTTTACCATCCGCCACCTTTTGATAAGAGCCGAAGTTGCAAATTTTTATGCAGGAACGTGTCTTGGAACATGGCAAACGCCGTCGAATGCCCAGGGAGAACCCGAGACCGAAGATAATGCAACTTCGTCGGAATTAAATAGTTCAAACTCTGCTTTTTACAAATATAACGACGCGCCACAGGGAGACCAGACGATTTTTTGCGGCAGTTTTATCCCATCCGATTTTGAAGCCGAAGGCGACGTTAAAAACGTCGCTCTTAATCTCTTCTGGCAAGTCGGCGTGGCAGCAACATCCAGCGAACAGCAGACGACAATAAGCGGCGACGAACAAATAACTGACAGCCAAACTCCGGTAGAAACGGTTTCGTCGACTACATCATCAACCGGCCTTTCAGCAACATCCTCGGTTATTGATGAATTTTCTTCTGCTCCCGAAACTTCTTCATCTTCGGAAACCGTAACTTCACCGGCGCCGAGCTCTTCCGATCCTGTTCCACCGGCAGAACAGCAACCGGTATCCACTTCGACCGCAACATCTACTCCGGCTAATTCTTCTTCAACAACATCGTTTCTTTTCGATATGTTTTCGAAACTGACGAACAGGGCTTTTGCCCAGGAAGTTTCTTCGACAATTCCTGTTTCATCTTCACCAGACAGCTTCGTTTCCGACAGCGCGACTACTTCTTCGGGCCAGGCATCTACTACGACTACGACGAATTCAACAACCGGAGTTTCAGTGATATTCATGGATAGCAATTCTTCCGACACAGCCAGTTCTACGCCCGTGCCATCCGATTCCGCGCCGCAAACCGGCGAAACAAAATTGATTCAGGACCCGGTTCAAGATAAAAGTTTCGCGGATATAAGCTACAGCACCGACGGCCAGAACTGGATTTCTTTCAGAAAAGTAAATCCCGATAATTGGCGCGACCTCAATCTTACTATTCCTCTTTCAGAATGGGAGGATTTGAAAAAACTTCAGATACAAGTGAGGATATTGCCGACATCGGGCAATCCGGTGCCGGACGTATACATAGACGGGATGCTTTTGGAGGTTAATTACGAATTACCGTCTGAAATATTGGGAACTGGAAACCCGGCCCCTAACGATTCTTCAATTTCTGCGGGCGTTGGCCCAAACAGCCAGGCGACAACTACTCAAATTGAAATAATAGTTTTGCCGACAAGCACAAATCCTTTAATTGCCCCGCAAGGAACGAACTTCGGGGCGGACGAATCTCCTTCGTTCCAGATAGACCTGAACGAACTGCCGCTTCCAACGTCAACCAATAATCAGTCTTCGACAATTCCATCTTTGCCGGCGCCGAGTGGTTCTACAAACACAACATCTTCCGGAGCACCTTCTTTTTTGAAAGCAACCTACGGAATGTTAAGTTCAGCTACCGATTTTTTTTTAAAAAAAATCGGATTGAAGTTTGCTAAAACGAGTTATGCGGCAACAGGAATCCCTTTTCCGGACGAGAACAATCCCGTAGTGAGCCGAGTTTACGGGCCAAATGGAAAAGTCACGGCTATCCAGCCGATGACCGTTTTAATAAATAACGTTTTGCACATTAACATTCCGCCGCCAGGCAGGGATTTCAAGCCGGGAGTGTACGGGCTTGAGCTTTGGATATGGAAGAACGGTTCCATATATTACGCATCAGGCGATTTCAGCTGGGGAGTGCTGGTCGTTAATTTCAACAAATCCATTTATACGTCCGGAGACAAGATAAATGTCGGGTTCGGAGTTCTCGACAACTACGGGCACACTATCTGCGACGCGAACATAAAGATGACAGTGCAAACTCCATCGGGGAAAATGCTTAATTTTTCCACACAGAATAAAACAATTACCAGAAATTCCACCTGCGGGCCCACAACCGTTACCAACAAGCCCGACTATTCGGCGGTTGCTTCATCGAGCGAAATCGGCGTTTATGGCGTAAAAGTCACGGCGCAGATGGAAGAATCATCCAATCGCGCGCCGCGTGAAATTACGGATAGTTTTGAAGTTCAGCAAAATCCGTTTTTCGACGTGGAACGCCGCGGGCCGACAAGAATATATCCGCCGGAGATTTACCAATTTACAATCAGGATAAAAGCCAATCAGGATTTTTCCGGAGTAATGCAGGAAGCGGTGCCGTCATCTTTTAATATTCCTAACGACAGCGGTTATTCTCTCGCGGAAGTCAACGGAGAAAAAATAATATCTTGGAATGTGAATCTCAAAAGCGGCGAGTCGCAGGAAGTCCGCTATTCTTTCAAGGCGCCGGACATCAGCCCTGAACTTTATAAGCTCGGGCCGCTAAGAATAGGAGCGTGGCAGGAGTCCCGCCAGTGGCAGATAGCGGCGGACGCGGCGGGGGACATGATTTTTCTTTGGGACGGGGCGAGCAGCACTATACCGAACGGATGGACATGCCTCAATTGTTCCGCGGGAGACCCGTTTTATGGCGTTTACCCCCGCGCGAGTTCGACTCCGGGGAACGCAAGCTCAAGCCGGGACACTTTCACGTTCTCGATGACTTTCAATAACGCCTCCAGCGGGACAACCCAACAAACAGAATCCAACACTTCAAGAGTCGTATCGTTAGACACGCACACCCACTCCTGGCAGAATCTAACCGCAACATTGGATGTCCGCCCTTCTTCAAAAAACCTTTATTTCATCAGCGCCGCGAGCACTACCACATCTTTGCCGAACGGAATTATCGGAATGTTCGACGCAACATCCACCGCCAATCTGCCGGCGAGCTGGTCTGCGTATGACCCTTTGAACAGCAGCACGACTACAACTTTTTTGCGGGGCGGAGAGGATGCCACATCCACGGTCGGCAGCACCAACCGGGGCGTTTCGGTCGGACAATGGACGTCTGGACAGGCGGCAACGACTACGACAAACTCCGGCAGAACTACCGGTACGCAGGTTACGGTCGGCACCGACGGCCATACTCACACGCAACTCGCGACAACCACCAGTTTCGGAGCCACGAATCCGCCCGCCATCGGAGTCGTATTCGCGAAACTTTCGACCACATCGACGATACCCAACGGGATTATTGCAATGTTCGACAATTCGTCTCTTCCCGACAATTGGAACAGCGTTTCCACTTCCGGCAGCGCGTTTGCCGGAAACCTGATTGTGGGAACGAGTTCTTTTACCGGCGCGAGTTTTGGTTCCGCAACATTCAGCGATAGTGGAACCTTCATATACACAAGCGGTATTCCGGATACGACCGAAACCTGGAGAACGGGTACGGTGGTCAACCTCAACAATCAAACTCACACCCATGAAGTCGCATATACTTACTCCGTCGCCAGCACGAGTTCTTTGCCCGTTTACCGCGACGTGATTCTCGGAAAATTCACCGCGCCGGCAGAAACCATTTCCTGCGCGGCCAGCACATTGGCAGTGGATTTCGGCACCATAGATTCGAACGCGATTTATACCGCTTCGCCGAACGCTTCAACTTCGATGTCATGCAACGGAGGGCTCGGCTGCACTCTTTACGTCAACGATAACGGCAGCAGCACGACCGGCGGAGGATTATACTCGTCAACAACAATCAATTACCTTATCAAATCCCCGAACGCAGCCTTCAATGCTACGGCGACTCTTGCCGCCGGAACGGATGGATTCGGAATTCAGGCGACCACGACAACCGCCGGCAGCGGCGGCACGTTAACGGTTGCCGTTCGTTATCTTCAGAACGGCAATACAGTTGGCGGACTTACGACAACCACGCTTGATATAGCTTCTTCAACGGCTGCCGCAACCGACAGGGAAGTTGTTATTACTCATAAAGCCGCTGTTGGCCAGTTTGCCATAGCCGGAACCTATGCGGACACGATTACGTATAGCTGTTTGTCGAATTAGGATAAACAAATGTTGGATTTTCAGACTTTTCCACAGGTTTTCAAAACCTTATATGCTATAATTTACCCAAGTCGGAAAACACAACAT
>JACQKT010000027.1 GCA_016204355.1 Candidatus Liptonbacteria bacterium | reverse complement strand
TTTGTTTTTATAAATTATAAACTAAGGATTATCAGCTCAAAAATATTTCATATTTTCTCGCTGTTTCCTACGGGACATCGGGTGATATTTTACCCTAATAAACCAAAACCAATCAAGTATAATAAATCGTTTTTCAGGAAGCTCTCGCAGGAACAAGCAATCTCGGTATCCGACAGGATTTGCTGTTCCGAGAGGCAGCGGACGCGAGCCGCTGTAGCGAGCGGACCGCGGTTCCGAAAAACGATTTACTATACTTCACCTTACTATGCTCCCGGGCGGAACTTCTTTTTCCGGCATAAGTATCACAGCTTCTTCCCCGCTGTTTGCGGCAAGAATCATTCCCTGGCTTTCGTTGCCCATCAGCATTCTCGGCTCAAGATTCACGATTACGGGGATTTCTTTGCCGATAAGCGATTCGAAGTTCGGGTAAAAAGCGGCGATGCCGGCGATAATCTGCCGTTTTATGGTGAGCCCAGCTTGCCCTGAGTTAGCCCGCAGTGAGCTTGTCGAATCTGTCGAATGGGTTGAACCATTTTCCGAACCGAAATCAAAAATAAGCTTCAAAAGCTTGTCGCTGCCTTCGATTTTTTCCGCGGAAATCACTTTTCCTATTCTTATATCCAGTTTTTTGAAATCGTCTATTGTAGCCATATTCAAATGTTAACAGATTCGATGTTTTCAACACATTCGGCATTGACCGCCGCGCAGGGCGCGTTACAATCAAATCGGCACCTTGAATCGGCTGATTTTTTGGCTGATATTGCGGTGTCCAATTCCGTAACTCATCACAGGAGAAATACCATGACTGCAAAGCAAGTTCCACGGACCGCGGGTGTGAGCCAACGTCAAGCGCAGATCAAAGGCAAGGTCTTCGACACCGACACCAGCACAGCGAAGCCTGGGCACGCCGCGCACGCGATGATCAACGGCAACGAAAGCGCGACGACCAAGGGCGACGAGACCGCGGCGGCGTAGTCCGAGCGAATCAGCCGCAAGGCTGAACGCAAGCAACAGGAGCCATCCTCTATCCGTAAAAGGAGACGGACAAGGTGGCTCCGTTTTTTTATTCAAAATTTGTTATTATTAACCCGGCAGCTTGTGTAGTGCCAAAGTGAAGTTCCGACTAACCAGCTGGAGATCGATGGCAGCGAAGGAAAAAGCCGGGCCGCTTTCGTCGAAAGATGATTGCGGCCATTACGTTTTCTCTTCGCCATAAAGTTTGTTAACATTCCTGACGATCGTTATCTTTGTTAACAAATCTTGCAACTGCGAGAGTTGTTAACAATTTAAAATACAATGCGTATAATCCGAAAATTCATGAAGTATCCTAAACGCGATATTACCCGTTAACTATACTGAAACCCTTTTCAAAATATAAAAATGTTTTTCAAAAAATTATCCGCTCTTGTCCTTGTAATCTTCGTGGCATCTTTTTTTTCGACGTCGGTCGGTTTCGCCGCGGCGAAACAGCCGTTCTACTACGCGGGCTGGCTTCCTTTTTGGAAAAAGCAAAGTGGCGCGATAGACATTTCCGATAATCTCTACGATTTTCACGAACTGAGCCCGTTCTCCTACAAAGTTCTTTCGGACGGCACGATAGTCGATGACCTGAAATTGAAGGAAGGATTCTGGCCGGCATGGCTTTCGGCGGTAAAAGATGCGGGAGTGAAAAATATTCCGACCATTGCGTGGTTCGACGGTCCGGCAATACACAAACTTCTTACAAATAAAAAGAAAAGGATAGCCCACGAAGATGCCATAACAAAACTCGTGAAAGATATGAAATTCGACGGTATCGATATCGATTACGAAGCCAAGCTCGCCGATACCAAGCCGTATTTTTCCACTTTCATATACGGGCTTGCGATACGGCTTCATCCGCTCGGGAAAAAACTTACCTGTACGGTTGAAGCAAGAACTCCGCTCACTTCCCTTCTTAGTGTTATCACCAACGGCATGCCTGAAGACACGAGAACCGCGAACGATTACGCAGTACTTAACAAGTATTGCGATGAAGTGCGCATAATGGCTTACGACCAGGGACTTGTTGACGGAAAACTCGACATGACAAAAGGAAACGGAACGATTTACGCTCCCATCGCCGACCCGGAATGGGCGGAAAAAACGGTTCGCGAAGCGCTGAAATACATCAGTCCGAAAAAAATAATGCTCGGCATACCGACATACGGTTACGAGTACGAAGTCGGATGGTATAACGGGCAACTGATTTATAAGCGCCTTCGAAGCCACACTTTCTTCCAGGCAATAGAAAGGGCCGCAAGAGTCGGCGCTATACCGATGAGAAACAGTGCCGGAGAATTGAGTTTTGCTTACGCGACAAGCACCTCTATCGATTCGTACGGCGGCGCTTCTCCCAACCTCACATGGAAAGTTACTTCGACGATCCCGGAATTCGTTGCCTCGACGAGCGCGCAGGGATTATTTACCCGATTCGTATCGTTCAGCGATTCGAAATCGGCAGCCGATAAAATAGCGCTTGCAAAAAAACTGGGCATTCGCGGTGTGGTTTTCTTCAAATTCGACGGCGAACAGGACCCGCTTCTCTGGAATGAGATGAAGTAAAAGTACTTAACTCAAACTGTACATAAGCTGTAGCAATGGACATTTCTTCTGAAAATATCGGGGACAAAAAGGTGGGCACTGTGATGCATCGCAGTGCTTGTTTTATATATTTGTCCAAGCAGAAATAAAAAGCCGCCTTGCCAGAAATCGGCCGGCGGCTCTCTTGTTTTGCGGGTGGATTATTTCACCACCCGCAGTACGGGGTCACATGGTATCGCCTCGCCGAAGTAGTTCCATCCGACTTCGACATGAAAAACCTGTTCTTCTTCTCCGCCAAGCGGAACTCCGTAAAGCAGATATTCGTTGGTACTCGGAAAGCGGCACTCGCAAAACACCCGGTTGAATATCTTGCCCTGATTCATTGCTGGCGGGCTAAGGAAATACCAGTGTTTGCTTTCCATTGTTGTCACTGCGCCCATGCTCATCCCCTCCTTCTAAATTGCTACGCTATTGCTATATAAAATTATCGTCATTTTGTCAATTTTATTTTAAAAAAATCCGCCGGCAAGATTTCTGCGCGGCGGATGACTTTGGCGCGGCGCTCTTCGCGCCTAGGAAAGGAAGTGATGCGCGCGGCGTTTGCGCCTTGCGATTTGCCGTGCCATATAGGCAACGATCCTGGGGATTTCTTCCGGCGCCTTGACCGTGAAGGTGGCGCCGCTCGCAGTCAGTTCTTCTTCGCTGCCGTAGCCGTACAGAACAGCGATGCACGGGACGCCGCACTTCTTGGCGCCGACGATGTCATTCTTGTGGTCGCCGACCATGATCGTTTCGCCGGACTCTACTCCTCTGTCGTCGAGGACGTAGGCGATGAGTTCGCCCTTGTCCGATAGGCCGCCGTTGAACATGCTGCCGTAGACGCTGTCGAAAAACCGTTCTAGTCCGAAATGCCTGACTATCCTTGCCGCGTACGCCTGCGGCTTCGACGTCGCCACGCAGAGCGAAAAACCAAGACCGCGGACTGCGTCGAGAACCTCCGGAATCCGCGGATATATCTTGGTTTCCCGCCAGCCGACCGCCGAAAAACGTTGGCGGTAGAGCGCGATCGCTTTATCGATCAAATTCGCGTCCGAGGAGCGAAGAAGTTTTTCGAACGAGTTGCGGAGTGGCGGCCCGATACACCAGCAAAGGTCGCCAGATACCGACGCCTCATAGCCGAGCCCCGTCATTGCATGCCGAATGCTACCGGCGATTCCCTCTCTCGAGTCTACCATCGTCCCGTCGAGATCGAACAGCACCGTCTTCCCATTAGTTGCCATAGTCCTACCCTCCCGTTGAAAAAATGACAAGATGCTTGGAATATTATTACTAACCCGCCGGCGGGACGGTTGTCAAATTTTTTGTGCGCCCACGAGAGGAGGATAAAGTGAATGTGCCCCGTGTAGGTCTCGAACCTACGACCTTCTCCTTAAAAGGGAGCTGCTCTACCAACTGAGCTAACGGGGCATTTTAATCGAATAATTTTACTATTCCTCTCCTAATTCTTCAAGTAGTTTTTTCGCTTTCGTGCTGAGTTTTTCCGGCGCCTTGATTATAAAACTGACAAGAAGGTCTCCTCTGCCGAACGAGCCGAAATGAGGCATTCCTTCTCCGTTTATTCTTAAATCTTCCTTGAGGTTGAAGTGCGCCGGAATTTCAAAATCCATCTTGCCGCCGCTGATTGTGGGAACTTCGATTTTTTTGCCCAAAAGCAAATCAGTCACTTTTATTTCTTTCTTGACGACCAAATCGTCTCCCCTTCTTTCAAATATGGAATGCGGGAGGGTTTTTATTCTTACATAAAGGTCCCCCGTCGGCGTTCCCAATTCTCCGGCTTCCCCGACTCCTTTAACTTTTATTATCTGGCTGTCCTGAACTCCGGGCAGGATATCGACCTGAATTTTTCTTTCTCCGTTTACGCGGCCGCTTCCTTTGCACTTTTCGCAGACCTTATTCGGTATTTTGCCCGAGCCGCGGCAACGCCCGCATGATTTTATCTGCGAAAAACTGCCGAAAAATGTCTGCCTTTTTTCGCGTATTTCTCCCCTTCCGCCGCAGGCTTCGCAGGTTTTGGAACCGGCGGACGGGTCGCCTCCTTTTCCTTTGCAATCCGGACAAGTAACGAAAGTTTTCACCTTTATGTCGCGGGCTGCTCCGCGGAATGCCTCCTCGAGTGTTATTTCCTGCAGAATTTCTATGTCCGAACCCCGTTCATACGTGCGTCTTCGCGGTTTGACTCCGAGCTCTTCGAAAAAATTCTCGAACAGCTCGCTCATGTCACCGGCATCGTAAAAAGAGAAGTCCTGATTAAATCCCTGTCCGCCGCCAAAACCGCTGAAATCGAACCCGCCGAACGGACCGCCCGGCCCCCATTGCGCGCCCTGCGCCCCGAAAGGTTCAGCTGTTCCGAAGCGGTCGTAATTGGAGCGCTTGTTTTTATCCGAAAGAACCTGATATGCCTCGTTGATTTCCTTGAACTTTTCCTCGTCGCCGCCCGTTTTGTCGGGGTGGTATTTATGGGCAAGCTTGCGATATGCCTTTTTTATCTCTTCATCGGATGCGGCTTTGGCTACGCCTAAGATTTTGTAATAATCCTTCATAATTCAAACGTAACAAGATTATAATCCTGCTAAAGCCAAACGGGCAAGTTGGACAATAAAAAATCAGGAAAACATCACGGTTTCCTTTGTTATGGATTCTCCGCGAACGGCGATAACATTTACCGCAATCAGCAATTCATAAATAGCGAGCGTACCCAGTGCGCAAATCCACCAGGCAACATAACCAAAGGAATAAGCGATTACGAATACCAGGGCTGTCCAAAGGGCTATGAACCAGTAGCCGAATTGACTCTCTGATTTTGAAAGCCGATCCGTAATTACCTTGTATAAAATATCGCTTACTTTTTGGTCATCGGTAATATTCCCGTCGAGAGCTTTCTTTATCTGGTCGGATATCTGAATTGACGCGTTTTTCCAAAAAGTAAGCTTGTCCGACTCCGCCATGCTCTCGTACGCCGGCGTTCCTGAAAGCTTCGATAGCGCAATCCGCTCGGAAAACTGTTTCAAGGACAGGTTTGTATCGAGCAAAGGATAAATATCGTGCAACAGCCAGCTCGAAGAAGCGAACATAGAACTGAAAGTATTCTGCGATACGAAAATTTTATTGTTGTCTAATCCGGGAATATACATCAGCAGTGCGAAAAGAATAAATGCCACCGTCGACGCCCTGAAAACCGGCGCCGTGAACATTATGAATTTTACTTCGAGAGAATTGGAAATTCTTGAGCGGCTGGACATTTCTCCCAGTATGGAAACCGAAAAAAATAAAACAGCCGCCCATACGAGGTAACTCCGGGGCGTCAGATAAAAAAATGGCAATAGCGCCACGGATTCCAAAAGCAGAACCAATATCCTGTGAAAAAAACTTTTTATGAGCATTACCTTGAAAGCCGACAGGGCAAGAAACAAAAAGAATGCCGTCGCAAGAAGAAGCAAGGGTCCGTTTTTCAGAAAATCGTAATACGAATAGCCCAAAAACGCCGCCGAAGCGACTGCGAGAACGTCGAGAATAAAAAACTTGTAGGTATTTTTGAGGCCGGTGATTTCTTTTTCCGGGACTTGCTTAAGAAGGTTCCCGTCCAGCCTCTCCATTCTCCCCAGAAGTGCCATCTCCTTGATTATAAGCGTTTTGTCCTATTTTTTGAATCTCTGCCGAGAGTTCCGCTATTCCGGACTTGAGCGTTTCGATGTCGGCGTTTTCCTGCAAAGCTTTTTTGAGATTTTCCGTTTTCTCGTTGACCGCCGTTTTGATTTCGTTCGGGACCTTGTCTCCGGCGTCTTTCAGTGATTTCTCGGCCACATAAACCAGGGTTTCCGCCTGATTTCGCGCTTCCGCCATGTCGCGCTTTTTCTGGTCCTCGCTGGCATACTTTGCCGCTTCGCTCTTCAGTCTTTCGATCTCATCCTTCGACAAGCTGGTCGACGCTTCAATCTTAACAGATTGCGATTTGCTCGTTGCTTTGTCTTTTGCGGAAACGTTCAATATACCGTTGGCGTCGATATCGAATGTCACTTCAACCTGCGGAATTCCACGCGGCGAGGGAGGAATTCCGTCAAGGACGAATCGCGCGAGCGTCCTATTGTCAGCCGCCATTGGCCTTTCGCCCTGAAGGACGTGTATTTCAACGGATGTCTGATTGTCCGCAGCCGTCGAGAAAGTCTGCGTTTTGGAAGTCGGCACGGTCGTGTTTTTGGGTATCATCGGCGTTGCCACTGTCCCGAGCGTTTCAATACTCAAACTGAGCGGAGTGACGTCGAGAAGCAAAATATCCTTGACGTCTCCCTGCAATATTCCCGCCTGAACGGCGGCGCCGAGCGCCACGACTTCGTCCGGATTTATTCCTTTGTGCGGTTCTTTTCCGAAAAGTTTTTTTACCGCTTCCTGTATGGCAGGCATTCTTGTCTGCCCTCCGACAAGAATGACTTCGTTGATTTCGGAAAGTTTGAATCCCGCTCCCTTCGGTGCGGGTGAAGTAACCGTTTCTTCGGTCAGCTTTATTGATTTGTCTATGTAATCCTGGACCAGAGATTCAAGCTTCGCGCGCGTAAGTTTTATCAAAAAGTGTTTCGGCCCTGCCGCATCGGAAGTGATATACGGAAGATTGACTTCTGTTTCCGTAACGGTTGAAAGCTCATGTTTGGCGCGCTCGACCGCTTCCTTAAGGCGCTGTAAAGCGAGCGGGTCTTTGGAGATGTCTATTCCTTCCTGTTTTTTGTATTCCGCTACCAGATATTCGTTTATCCGCTTGTCGAAATCGTCTCCGCCGAGATGCGTGTCGCCGCCGGTTGCGCGGACTTCAACCGTGTCGTCCCCGACTTCGAGAACGGAAACATCGAAAGTTCCTCCGCCGAAATCGTAAACAACTATTTTTTCGTTCTTTTGCTTGTTCAGTCCGTATGCCAGCGCCGCCGCAGTCGGTTCGTTGATTATGCGGCGTACTTTGAGTCCAGCGATTTCTCCGGCGTTTTTCGTCGCCTGTCTCTGCGAGTCGTCGAAATAAGCCGGGACGGTTATGACCGCTTCTTCTATTTTTTCCCCGAGTTTCGCCTCGGCATCCGTTTTCAGTTTGGCGAGAATGAAAGATGAAATTTCTTCGGGCGAATACCATGTAGAGGTTTCGCCTCCGCCCGTGGCGGATCCGCTTTGGGCGGACATCTTAACCTCAACTCCTCCGCTTGCGCTTGCCTGTATTTCATAAGGGAGCCAGGCTTTGTCGCGCTGGACTTCGGCATCGGTGAATTTCCTGCCGATTAGGCGCTTTACCGAAAAAATGGTGTTTTTCGGATTGGTTATCGCCTGTCGTTTTGCTATCAAGCCGACAAGGCGTTCGTTTGTTTTGCTGACTGCCGTCACCGACGGCGTAGTTCGCGCTCCCTCCGTATTTTCCAAAATGCGCGGCTCGCCGCTTTCGGCAACTGCCGTTGCGGAGTTGGTGGTTCCAAGGTCAATTCCTAAAATTTTTGGCATGGCTTTGTTTGGCTTTAAATTCTAAATTTATTTAAAAATTAATTCAACTTTCTATTTTCCGTTTACTCTTTTATTTTCCTTTGCTTACCTTCACTCTCGCCGGCCTTAATATTTTATCATGAAGCTTGTACCCCGGAGCGATTATTTCAACGATTGTCCCTGCCGGCTGCTCGGATTCCATTTCGACAACGGCTTCGGACAAAGAAGGGTCGAATTTGTCGCCCACCTTCACAGGCAACTTTTCGACTCCGCGCTGTTTTATCGCATCCTCAAGTTTTGAGCGTATCATGTAAACACCCTTTTCGACCGGGCCTGCTTTTTCAAGCGCCGTCAGTCCGAGGTCGAAACTGTCCAAAATTTCTATCATCTCCTCGAGAATATCCTCGTTTGCGAACCTGATAACGCTTTCAAGCCGCGCGGTTTCCTCTTTTTTGTAATTGATGAAATCCGCACGCGCCCTCTGCCATCCGGCAAGATATTCGTCGCGCTGTTTCTCGGCCGCGGCGAGTTTGTCTTCCGGGGCGGCATCGGCCTTCGGAGCCTGCTGCCGATTGTTTTCCTGGCCGCCGGAGCCCTGTGAAGACCCTGGATTTATCGAAGGATTTTGCTTGATCTCGTCCATTTTATTGCCAAACCGGCTTGTATTATAAGTGGTATTGCCCATTTAAGGCAATACCCTTTTCCGACATCGCTCGGACAAAATGAAAATAATTTTTCACTTTGCATCCTCGCTCGTCGGAATAAGTACGAACAAAGTTTTTTCAAGGGTCAATTTGTCGCAAAATGTTAAACTAGACGTATGTCCGATATCCAATCGCTTTTAAAGGACTATTTGGATTACCTCGAAATCGAAAAGAACCGGTCGCCGAAAACGCGGGAAAATTACGAGCACTATCTCAAAGAATTTTTGGCATCCACAAAGATAAAATCCCCTTCCGATATTACGGATGATGCTGTAAGAAATTTCCGCATCGGGCTCGCGCGCAAAAATCTGAAAAAAATAACGCAGAATTATTATGTCATCGCCATCAGAAACTTTTTGAAATATCTTTCCAAGCGCGACATAAAAACCCTGGCAGCGGAGAAAATAGAACTGCCGAAAACGCCGAGCAGGCAGATATTGATAATCGAATACGGCGACCTCGAGCGCCTGCTTTCGGCGCCGAGCGGCTCCGATTTGCGTTCTATCCGCGATAAAGCGATTCTTGAAACTTTTTTTTCAACAGGTCTTCGTATTTCCGAACTTTGTTCCTTGAGCCGGTACATAGATTTGGAGCGCGGCGAAATAACCGTTCGCGGCAAAGGAGACAAATTACGCGTAGTTTTTCTTTCCGACAGGGCGAAGAAAGCGATTAAAAATTATCTCGACAAGCGGCCCGATGCAGACGAAGCAATGTTTGTAAGTTTAACAAAGGGGTCAAGTGTTAAAAGTCATGAGTCAAAAGTTATTGGTCGTATAACTCCGCGCACTGTCCAGCGGCTCGTGAACTTTTATCGCCGCAAAGCCGGAATCGCCGACCATGTTACGCCGCACCAGCTGCGTCACCAATTCGCAACCGATCTGTTGCTCAACGGCGCCGATTTGCGCTCGGTTCAATCGCTTCTCGGCCATTCCAATATTTCAACGACACAGGTTTACACTCATCTCACCAATAAGGAGCTCCGCGAGATACATAAAAGTTTTCACGGCCGCCGCCGGAAATCGTAAAGTAAAAAAAGGCCGCCAGTGCTGCTTCGACGCGTTATAGGCAGGTACTTCGTGTGTAACGCTAACCGAATCTGGCGGCGACCCACCAAGAGTCGAATTAATTATAGCAAATCAAATTCCGAGATACACCAGTTAAAAACATTCTAACATTCTGCAGAATGTTAGAATGTCATAAGCGTAAAATTTAAACACAAATTATTTTTTCAATGCCGCTGAAATCCACTTCGCTATTTCTTTGCCGAGTTCTTTTTCTTTTTTCCTGAAACTGTGATTTGCGCCCTTTACTATTTTGCCTGAAAAATATTTCGGAGACATCTCTTTCCGGAATCTTTCCATAATTTCGGAAACCGGACGGTCGGCGTGCTGTTCTTTGCTTCCTATCATAACCAGAACCGGTAGGCGGACTTTTTTCGACCAGCGGAATTTTCTCTTCGGGTCATAATACGGAAAAGTGTCTTCGTTCATTCCCTCGTGCGCTATGCTCAAAAAACGGCTAGCCGTATAGAATTTGCCGCCGATCATTTTTAATGGAAGAATCTCGTCGCTCTTGCCGCGCTTGACCAGTTTTTCGGCAAGTTCGAGCGTTTTTTTATATTTCTTGCCCAGTTCTTTCTTCATCGCTGGAATGTCGCTCACCGGACCGAGAAGCGCAATACCCGCAAGTCCCCGCCCATTTCTTTTTTGAATGTAATAAGCCGCCTTGTTCGCACCCGTGCTGTGTCCGAAAAGAAAAATCTTTTTGTATCCCCTTTTGCGGCAGAAACGGAGCATCGCCTCGATATCCAAAATCGAATGTTCGAATTTTTCGAAGCTTGTGCCGAAATATTTGTATTTGCTCTTTTTCCCTCTTTTTGCGCTTAGGCTGTTTATAACTCCGAATCCGCGATGATTGAAAACGGCGAAAGAAATTTTCTTTTTTGCCAATTCTCCCGCGACCGCATGAACCCGCGTCGGGCTGTGCGAAAACATTCCTGTAAGGCCACTAAGCCAGAATGCGATTACTTTGCTCCTGCGCTTGGGTTCAAAAATGAGTCCCTCGAGCCGCAGGCCGTCTTTTGTTTTTATCTGATTTAGTTCAGAAAGCATGTGTAATTTCAGTGTTCGTCGTCGTCAAAATGCTCATACCAGGCAAGACAGGTCATCGAACCGATCAATATCCAAGAAACAAATTCTTCGAACGGAAATCTTTGCCCGAATAATTCTACCCAACCGATGAATTGGGTGCTTGGATAGTACCATTGTCCTAGGGCGATGGCTGTAACCTCATAGACAGTGAACGCATAAATAAAATAAGCGCTCACCTTCAAAAATTTCGGGAGAAGGTTGGGATGCGCCTTTAGCTCCATAACAAGCGGCAAAATGAAAACAATTATTGTAAGCAAAAGATAAAAATACGGTATTTGAAGAAATTTCGGCGCCCAAAGTAAAAGCACGATAGTGATTACCAAAAATATCGAAAGTGTCGCGATAAGCGGCGTCATGCGGCGCTGCCACACTTTTATACGTTTATGGGACTCGAAAAAGTATTCCCAGAACATGACTATGTAAAGTTGGGCTAATAAGAACCATGTGATCGCATCGTAGGCGATGCTTCCCAGAAAACGCTCTGGAAATATGGAAATCGCGTGCCATTGGCCGGTAGTCTGCATGACATGCTCTACAAAAAGCCACAGAGGAACAAAAACTAAGCCGAAAATTAGCGCCTTTAATGCCGCTCGCGGTTCCAATGCAGCGAGAATCAGAGCCGGTACACCAAGAAAAAGTATCTGACTGACTATTTGATGCGCATTAAAAACAAAAGATAGAACCATTGCGACCAACGGCCATATCAACAGAAAAATCAATTGTTTATGATGTGGCATTTTATTGGTACTTGTCGAAAAAATCTTTGAATTTATTGAAACTGAATTGAAAACCGCTATGTAATGGGGCTGGTAAATTATCTAGTTTTGCCCAGCATATCTCATCAATTTTTTCCGGCTCATTATTTTTCACTTCATCCGGGTTAACTTTTACAAAAAATGGCACAACCAGCCAATGCGTTCTCACGCCATTTTGCTCCCTGAAAATATCATGTGCTGGTAAACGTTCCTGAATTTCACCATTGCAGCCATATTCCTCAAAAACTTCCTTTAAAACATTTTCCTCCAAACTTAACCCGAAATCCAATTTTCCAGCCCCAGTATCCCAATTCCCTTGTTCGTCCCTGCAATTTTTGCTTCTTTTGTGAAACAAAAAATTTCCTTTTCCATCGTTGCAATAGAAGGGGGTCGAAACCCCTAATATAATCGATTCCGATTTTCATTTTGTGCATTATTTCCGTTTAGTGTTTAATGATAACAGGTTTTTCGCTTATTAATTTATGCGAAACATTATATAAGCAATTTTGCCATCAATCCTATTATGAGAATTCCTAAGAAATTTAGGAGAAAGGAAACAGGTATGAATGCCGCCGTTTTCATTTTTGAAAGACCCATCATAGCAAGCCCGATTTCATCGGGCAAAGGCGAGGCAATTACCAATGCCCCGACGAAAGGAACCAGCCATCTGAAAAGCTTCAGATGAAAAATCGAAACCAGGCGTTCTTGTTTGGTTTTTTGCACCAGCCAACGAATGTCCGCGACCAAATTATCCCTGACAAATTGGAAAATGATGAAATCGCCGGCAAGCGCTCCAGCTCCGCCTATCAACGCAACTTCCCAAACAGGATTGATTTTCGCGATTTCAATCAACACAACCGCTGCAGGCACAACGGTAAAGATAGATACAAAAAACAGTCCGGCAAGAAAGCTCCCTAAAAACTTCGAGCCTTCGGCGTTCGCGAGCAGGTATTCCACTGCACCGGTTTTCACGAGAACGACAGCAACGAAAATGCTGAATACGATAATTCCCAAATCTCGTATTAAATTGCCTTTCTGTCTGTTCACAAATTTACTTTAATTCATCGACTTGGTGCGTCCTGAAGGGATTGAATCCTTCAACTTCGTTCAGGACCTTCGGCCTACGACAGCCCTGTGGACGGTACTGGATTCGAACCAGTGACCCCTGCAATGTGAATGCAGTGCTCTAACCAGCTGAGCTAACCGTCCAATTTGTTTCATCAATATTATCAAGCATAATATCTCGCCGCAAGAAACATAAAAACAGACAGGTACTATGCTATAGCATAGTACCTGTCTTTGTTGGGCAATTTCTAGATTTTATTTTCTACTTTCTATTTTCTAGCTATTGTATCTCCGCCTGAGCTCCGGCTTCCTCGATTTTCTTTTTCAGCGCTTCAGCGTCTTCTTTCTTTAATCCTTCCTTGACCACCTTCGGCGCGCCGTCAACGATGTCTTTCGATTCTTTCAGCCCGAGGCCGGTCGCTTCCCTGATGACTTTGATGACGTTTATTTTCTGTTCGCCGGAAGTTTTCAGAAGAACGTTGAATGACGTTTTTTCTTCCGCTGCGGCGGCTCCTGCTCCCGCTCCTGCGGCGGCCGGCGCGGCTGCCGATATTCCGAACTTTTCTTCGAGAGCTTTAACGAGCTCGGCGAGCTCAAGGGCGGTCAAAGATTCGATTTTTGAAATAAGGTCTTTGTGTTTTTCCATTTCATCATCATAATGCGAATTTACGAATTAACTTAGCGAATTATGCGAAAAATTTTCGCGGCATCCGCATACTGTTTCGCATCATTAGCATTATGTTCATTATGACGACCTTTTTGATTTTTCTTTCAAAATACATAGCAAAGAACTTATCGGCGCGGCAATCATGCCGAACAGCTGGCCAAGCAAAACTTCGCGGGGCGGCAGTTGTCCGATAAAGACAATGTCTTTGGCTTCGATGAAATTTCTATTCTTGATGTCGTAGGCTCCGAGGATTTTTTTGACGCTTTCTTCGCGCCCGGCTTTCGTGTCGCCGCCGATGCCGTAAAAGAACTTATAGACCGGCGCGCTCGATTTCTCGATGTCGCTTTCCGAAAAAATAGTTCCGAGCTGGGGGCCGAGCGCTTTCGTGTCGATTTCAATTCCCTGTTCTTTGAGAAGAAGCCCCAAAAGACGCTTTTTGATGACGAAATATTTGGCGCCGATTTCCTTCAATTGCTGGCGGAGTTTTCTAGTATCGGCCGTCCCGACTTTCGAAAAATCGGTAAAAACCAAAACCTGGCTTTTCTCGAGAAGCTTTTTGCCTGTTTTAAGTTCTTCTCCTTTTTGTGTTCTTGTTTTCATGGTGGTGGTTAAATATCCTCCTTCGCTAAAGCTACGGAGGATTATTTTCCTACCGGAAAATAAAAAAACGGCCATCCAACGACCGCTCGAAACAGCGAAAACTCGCTCATTCCTCGATAGGCTCCGGCCTTCGCTAAAGTTATGGCCGACAAGTTACTCCCTTTTCTCCGGGAAACCTATGGTCTCTGGATTTAGCTAATGTTAGCAGGGCCGGGAAATTTGTCAAACCATAAAAGGGAGGCTACCCGCAATGGAGTAGCCTTAACTAAAAAGTTGTTGCTGAATTCGGGAGATGCCGGTATTCCTTCCGGCTTTTATCGGACACCGACGGCGGGCGGAAAGTCTTCGTGCGGAGCAGTCGGCTTCGGTTCGGCGGCGGCGACAAAACCAGAAGAGCTTCTCGCTTGTTCCTCCGCCGCAGAGATGGCGTAGCCGTTTGTCCTGTCTTTCGACATATCGAGTGTGAGGTAACCGAGACGGATGCCTTCTATGGCAGCCGAGACCCGGCTGGTAACATTAAGACTCTTCAGAACCAGCTGCATGTGATTCTTGACCGTCAGCGGAGAAAGGCCGAGGATTCCACCGATTTCTTCGTTGCTCTTTCCTCTTGCGGCCCACAAAAGGATTTCACGCTGCCGCGGGGACAGATGTGCGGAGTTATTCATAGCTGCCTCTTCGCTTATAAAGTTACTGTTTCTGAAGTACTGCGCCTGGATTTCAATGAAGTTCTATCAACGGCGCGGGGATTTGTCAACAAATCAAAAGACCAAAAGCCGCGGCGTTTTTTGTTTTTGTTTATGAAGTGCTGACGTGCGAAGGAAGCCAATCCATTACTCTTTTGCGGTGTCTGTCGATTGACCATTCGTCTCTGCCCCTGAAAAGCATGGGATGCAATGCCTGAAATTTTTTCAATATTTTTATCGTCGTATGAGGAAAACTTTCCGGAATGCTTTTGTTGTAGGATTCCATAAAAATCAGCAGGGACGTTTTTACCTGATTAAGTTCCAACTCGCTGTCTCTCGGTGTTTTCTTGCCGGCCATGCTTCTAATAATACGGAAAATCGATTATAAAATCAAGCTGTTGCTTTATGTTACGCCGAGACGTTTTTTGTTTTTTTAAGATTGCATAGAGAACGGATTTTATTTTTTCTTAATGATTGTTTTGCTACGATTAGATTTCCAGATAACGATACAGAAAAATTCTTCAGGAATTAGATAATGATTTTTTTTGAAGTTTTTTCTAACTTCATTAAATAAATAACTTTCCAAATCATAAAACTTTAAATAATCCATTTCGTTTACCGCAAGGGTTACTCCAACTTCAACGATAAAATCTTTGACGTTCCGTCTTCTGCCAAAGTTACGCCATAAAGAATATCCGCCGATTCCATCACGGCGCGGTTGTGGGTGACGACGATAAACTGCGTCTTTTTTGAAAATTCCTTAAGCATCTCGGCGAAACGTTTGGAGTTCCTTGCATCCAGAGCCGCGTCGACTTCGTCCAAAACGAGAAACGGCGGAGGGCTTACCGAAATCATCGCAAAAAGAGTCGCTATCCCGACCAAGCTTCTCTCGCCGCCCGAAAGCGTTTCAAGCGAATTTATTTTCTTGCGCGGCAAACTGACGCTTATTTCAATCCCCTCTTCCGGCTCTTTTTCCTCTTCCTCGCCGTTGCCGTTACTTGCTTTTTGCTCAATTGCCTCTGCTGCGTCTTGTTCCTTATCGCTCGTCCCTTGTTTCTTGTCCCTTGTCTCTTGTTGCACAACCTTGAGTTTCGCGTGCCCGCCGTCGAACATCAGCTTGAAAAACGTGTCGAATTCCTTGTTTATGTTGTCGAGAGCTTCTTTGAACTCGATTTTTATTTTTTCGCTCAACTCGCCTATCAATTGCCTTAAATCGTTGCGCGCTTTTTCCAAATCACCTGATTCCCTTTCCAAAAAAGTGAACCTGTCCTCGGTTTCTCTCGCTTCCTTGATAAGCGCTTCGTCAACTTCTCCGATGCTCGCCAAATCGCCGCGCAGCTTGAACATGCGGCGCTCAAGAGAATTAAGGTCATCAACAATTTGAACATTCGAACGATTCGAACGCTCAAACTCTTCAACCGTTCTCCCTGCCTGCAAAATCTGCCTTTCAAGTTCGGAAAGCCGGAGCCGCAACCTTTCTTTTTCGAAAAGCCGCTCCTGGTTTTTTACTTCCCATTTTTCTATCTTGTCCTTCGCGAACTCGACCGCCGAAACGGCTTTTTTGAATTCGCCGTAAAAATCTTCCTGCCGCTTTTCGAGAGAATTTTCTTCTTCCCTTTGTTTGGATATTTCGGCATCGAGCTCAGAAAGTTTTTTGCTTATTTCTCCCAGTTTGTTTTTCAAACCGAAATCCTGTTTTTTACCGCTGCCTGCGGCGAACGGAGTCGAGCCGTCAAGCAAACCGTTTATTTCCGATAAAACGGACGAAATGGCCTTGCGAAGCTCCCTGAACTCGGCGACTTCCATCGCGCCGGAAAGCTCTTCTTTTATTTTTTTGAGAAGCTGGATAACTTTTGCCGGCGGAACAGAAACTTCTTCGGAAACAGCGCTTTCCATTTCGAGCTGGGCTTCAAGCCGCCCGAGCTCTTTTTGGAATTCGCTTCTTTTTTCGAGAAGCAGCTGCGTTTTCTTTTTTATCTCGGTGAGCTCCTGCCTCTCTTTCGGCTGTCCCGCTTCGACTTTCTTCAGATTGTTTTCCGCCGATTCTTTTTCCTTTTCAAGAACTTTGAGTTCGTCTTTGCGCGCCACGATTTCTTTGTCGATTTCGGAAGTTTTTCCGCTCAATTCCGCGAACTGCCGCCCGAAGAAAGCGTTTTCCGATTCGCGCAATTCCTGTTGCATTGTCGAGCGCCTTTCCCAACGCCCGGTCTGCCTTTTCAGCGAGCGCAAATGCGGCGCCAATTCTTTCATCAGCGCGTCAACTTTCTCGATGTTTATCTGCGTGTTTTTCAGCCGGCGCTCGGCGGAATTCTTTTTCAGCTGATATTCGCGGAGCCCCAGCATCTCTTCGAGCATTTCCCTTCTTGTCGAAGGTGATGCCTGAATGAAAATGTCGCTGTTCCCCTGCGTGACGACAACCAATCCTTTGGTGCCGAGCCGCACTTTGGCGAAAAAATCTATCAGGTCCTTCAGTCGGATCTCGGACTTGTTCATAAAAAACTTGTTGTCGCCGTCCCGGCTGACCTGCCGGGAAACCGCTATTTCCGAAAATTCCGCCGGGAAGAAACTGTTTTCGTTCTCGAAATAAAGCGCCGCCTGCGCCTGCCCTACGCGTGCACGTTTCGGAGTTCCCGCGAATATGAGGTCCTCGGCTTTCGCTCCGCGGAGGTTTTTGGATTCCCTTTCGCCCAAAAGCCAGCGGACTGCGTCGATTACGTTCGATTTTCCGGAACCGTTCGGTCCCACGATTGCCGTTATTCCGGGGGGAAATTCTATTGACGTTTTCTGCGCGAACGATTTAAAGCCGTTCAATTCCAGACGTTTCAATAAATGAGGCATATTTCGATTATTTGAATTCTTTTAGCGCTTCCTTCGCCGCTTCCAGTTCGGCCTCCTGTTTTGAGGCGCCGCGCCCTTCGGCTATGAGATTTTCTCCGTAATAAACGCCAATTTTGAACTGCCGCTCGTGCGCCGGGCCGGTTTCTTCGAGAACGCGGTACGATGGAGTGACTTTCATTTTATCCTGGACTATTTCCTGAAGTTCGCTCTTTGCATCTCTGTAGCTTCTCGTTTCGAGAACTTCTTTCAGGCGCGACATGACGAACTTATCGACGAATTTTCCCGCCGCCTTTATTCCTCCATCGAGATAAACCGCTCCGACAAGAGCTTCTGCTGCGTTCGCAAGAATTACTTCTTTTGCTTTCGGCGAACCTCCCCGCTCGCCTCTCGACATGAAAATGAATTCCTCAAGTCCCATCTCGCCAGCCACTTTTGCAAGCATCTGATAATTGACGAGCGCAGCACGGAGAACGGTCATTTTGCCCTCGGGGGCTTCGGGATATTTTTTGAAAAGCGACTCGCTGACGACAAGTTCGATGACCGCATCGCCGAGATATTCCATCCGCTCGTTGTTCGGAAAGCACCAGTCGGTATTTTCGTTAAGATAAGAGCGGTGCGTCAGCGCCTCGTTCAAAAGGTTTTTGTTGCTGAAGTCGTATTCGATTCTTTTTTCCAGTTCGCTTGTGTTTTGACTTTGATTAGTCATCTTCTGATTCCGATTTTTCTTTCTCGGAAGTTTTTTCTTTGGTTTTGATATGTTCCTTTTTGTTTTCTAGATTTTCGAATGCTCCGTTTTTTTCCATTTCGCGGTAAACGGTACCCAAAACTCCGTTTATGAATTTGACGGAATTTGGCCCGCCGTAATTTTTGGCGACTTCTATCGCTTCGTTTATGGCGACTTTCGGCGGAACTTCGTTTTTGTCCGCGTACAAAAGCTCGTAAAGACCTATGCGGAGCACGTTTCTTTCAACCATCGCAATTTTATCAAGCGGCCACTCCGGCGCCGCCTTTTCTATTATTCTGTCGATTTCAGGAAGGTGTTCGGCGATGCCTTTGACGATGCGCCAGGCGAAATCCGGCTCGTCGATGCCAGGCGCAAACTCGCCGAGGTTTCTTTCAAGGATTTGAGTGAGGTCTTTTTTTCGCTTATAAAAATCCCACTCGTAAAGTGATTGAAGAACTATGCTTCTTACTAAATGTCGAGTTGCCATCTGAAAAGTATCAAGTGTCAGGTATCAAGTATCAAGGTACAAAAACGAAATTCGATTACCCTTTATTTTAAATCGTGAAACATGATACGTGACACATGACGCTGATTACTTCTTCCCGCATTGGGCGCATATTCTATGGGGTAATTTGGGTCCGTTACAATTCCTGCAAATCAAAAAATTGGTCTTTTTCAAGGCCAGATGCGAGCGTCTTCGTCCGACTTTTCCTTTGCTGTGATGTTTTACTGGTACGCCTCCCATGTGCTTAGTTTTTGTTAATGAGTCAGCGCGAGTTTACAAAAACTTACGCCCCGCACTTATTTTGCCATTGTAAGTCAGGGCTAACTTTAAATCAAGGGCAGCAGTGAAGGGCATGCGAGGCGCTGTGCCCGAATAGGGCAGGGCTATTCGCCCTTGCGCCGCCAAATAATTCATCAGCAAAATAAGTGCGGGGTCTAAGATTTTCTAAGAAAATTTCTGCGTTTTATCTTGAAATTTTCGAGAAAATGAAAAATGTTGTAAAATACAACATTTTTCATTTGGTCCGCTCGCCGCAAATAAAACTATGCTTTTCTTGCGGACTCGCTGCTAAATGTAAGAAATGTCAACCGATGAGCTTCATTCGGGCCATGTCTTCTGATTGCTTTTAAGTGGCGTTTTGTTCCATACCCCTTGTGCGCTTCAAAACCGTAATGCGGGTATTTTTTGGAAAGTTTTTCCATATATCTGTCCCTCTGGACTTTGGCGATTATCGAGGCGATTTTTATTGCGGTTATTTTTTCGTCGCCTTTGATTATGGTTTTCGCGCGCGCTGGCGCTGGTTTTATAAAAAGCCCGCCGTCCAAAAAAATACTGCAATTGCGCACGCCTATCTTCAATTCGGCGATGAGCCGCCCGAAAGCCACTGACGCCGAACGATTCGCCGCTTCCGATATGTTTATTTTTTCTATTGTCCTCGGATAAATCCTCGCGGTTTTATGCGATATTTCTGAAATGGATTTGAAATATTCCGTCCATAATTTGCGGAGTTTGGGAGACAGGTTCTTGGAATCTTTAAGCGCGCCGAGTTTCCTGTTCGATATTTTCATCCCGGCGGGAAAACATACCGCCGCGACGACCACCGGCCCTGCAAGAGCTCCCCTACCAACTTCGTCTATGCCGATAATGTATTTTTGAGGATTTCTCTTCATATCACTTCTGCGTTATAGCACTGTTCGCAGTACACGGTCTCCGGCCTTTCCGGCGCATACGAAGTTTCGAATTCGTTGGGACACGGGCTGTCGCCATGAAAATGAGGTGTCGTATTCCGATAAGCTATTTGCAATTTGCGGTTCGACCGTCCCGAGCTCACCGCCGAGGGACCATTTGCAGCCGATCCCTCACACTGGCATTTCCTGTGCCATAACTTGTACGGGTTTCTGAGCGTTATTCTCTGATAATGCCTGCAATTCGGACAAAGGCGCGGCAGGGCAACATTCATTCGCTTGTAAAATTCCAGTTCGCCCGATTGGATATTGAACGCCTGCGTACACTGCTCATTGCACTTCTGCTCATGGAGGCAGCCGATTACTTCTTTTAAAATCGAATTGTCGATATTTTTTATGTGGTCCGGCAGGTCTTCGGCTTTTTTGGTTATCGAGTAATTGCGCAACTCGGGAGCCTTCCAGTTAAAACCTTTCGATTTCGCTTCCGCCTCGCTCAAAGGAAACGATTCCTGATTGATGGTTTCGTTGTATGCGAACGTCGAAATTTCCGAAGGGAAAAACTCGCCGTATTTGTAAACGTTGCCCATTTTGTCGATGTATGGCGTCAAATTCATATGTTCGATGACGCGCGGCAACAATTTCTTATATTCCCCTTCAGAATATTGTTTGTTCAATATGCAGTATTTTTTATTGCGGAGGCCGACGCATCCGAAAACGTTCGAACAGTTTTGGCAGTCCTTTGAATATTGCACATCAAGCCCCGTCCATACCATAGACCCAAAAAACACTTTGCTGGAATCGAGGCCGACATCCACTCCTTCATATATCAGTTGCGAATTTGTTCCGACATCATAGCAATCGTAACTGTCTTTGAGATTCAGCCCGGCGATGGCAAGATATTTCCCATTTTCAACGCCATACCCGGTGTCGAAACAAAACCGGCAATTTTTGCTCTCATGGATGTTGTTTCCAGTAACATTTTGTGACTGAATAATATGAGCGAAACGTCGCGGATAAAGCATTTTCATTCGTTCGAATTCTTCCTTGAATTTCGACAGGGTTTTATAACTTCCAAAATCGTATTCTTTTGCTTTTTTGATGTAATCTTCTTTTGAATACGGCTTGTTGAATATATAGTATTGCTTGTTTCTCAATCCGACGCATCCTAAACAGTTTTGAAGATTCCTGCCGTCGTATATGAAAGAAGAAAACGAGCAATTATCCGCGCATTGCGAGAAAGAAACCCTGTTGCCGTCCGAACAATCAACGCACTCGTAAGAAAAATCGAGTTTTAATCCCCAGTATACGTCCAAAGAATTTCTCAACTTGAAGCCGTGAACATAAAAACAGTCCTCGCTCGTGTTTACGAGGCTCAAATAGCAATTTTTCGAGTTCCAGGACAAGGCGCAGGTTTCGCAGCCCGGAGACTGGAGAATTAACGTGGCATAATGAGGAATTTCTTTGGACAATTCTTTGAATTGTTCGAAAAAAGGTCGGGAAAAATCGTATTCTCTGCCATACGGAAGCCTGTCCCAGTTGTCGGATATCCAGCAATTATAATCGTAGATTTGAAACGGGGAGTCAGGAGAATAAATCGAGATGGTCTTTTTTTTACAAAGGCCGCAATTTATAAAATAAAGAGAGCGTTCATTTCTGAACATTAATCTTCTTTGCCATCGACATCTTGGGCAAAATGTCGGTGGCGGCATGCCGATTTTTTTATAGAAATCAAAATCTTCCGGTTCGACAACAAAATCATGCTTACAATTTTGACAGATTTTAGTTTCGGCGTTCATGCTTGATTCCTTTAATATTAAACGGGAAATACAGAAAATAAAAACGCCGCTTTGACGGCATTTTCTTGCTAAATTGCCCAATTCCGCAATTACCCAATTGCTACATTCGGCAGCGAGAAGAAAGTAAATGAAGGGTTATTTATTTGCGGCGAGCGAGCCAAATGAAAAACATCGCTAAGCGCGGTGTTTTTACTTTTTAATTTTAAGTATTATCCTCTTTTCTTCGGGCTTTATCGAATCTATAACGAACTGTTTGGATTCCTTGGGAACGAGGACTTTTTTCATCTCGTCCGTACCGCCGAATTCGGAAATATGTATAAGCCCTTGGATCCCCCCGTCAAGATCGATGACCGCTCCGAACGGATTGAATTTGTAAACCATGCCACTGACCTCCTGTCCCGCTTTGTAAAGTTCGGAGACTCCCTGCCACGGGTCGTCCTTTAATGCCTTCATGGACAAGAACACGCGTCCCTCTTTTATGTCTATAATTTTCACTTTCGCGGGCTGATCGAGAGCGACAAGTTCCTTCGGGCTGTCGATTATCCTGTGGTCGAGTTCGGAAATGTGAACCAGTCCTTCTATCTGCGGGTTGTCCACGAATCTCACGAAAATTCCGAAGTCGGCGATTCCGGAAACTATCCCGTCAACTGTTTGCCCAACCTGATAAGCGGAAAGAAGCTCTTTCACGTTCGCGGTCATCATTTCCCTTTCGGAAACTATCAGCTTGTTTGTTCTGGGATTGACCGCTATTACTTTCACTCCGAATTCCTGGCCTATGAGATTTTTTATTTCGTCCATTCCCTTTTGCTGATCGCCCTCCGCGGTTTTCGGATAATGATCCGGCGAAAGCTGAGACATGGGCAAAAACGCTTTGAGCCCGAGAAGGTCGACTATAAGTCCGCTGGGATTTGAGCCGGTTACTTTCACCTTAACTATTTCACCGCTTTCCTGAAGTTCCTGAACCTGCTGCCAGACTTTCTGCTTGCTTGCCTCCGCGAGCGAAAGTTCTATATAGCCGCCTTCGCCGTCGATGTTTTCTATGCGCGCAGAAATGCGGTCTCCCGGATTTATTTTTTTCAAAATTTCACGGGCGTTGGAAAGTTCAGCTCCGTAAACAATTCCGGTTCCGAACTTGCCCAAATCGAAAAACACTCCCCGCGGGGTTTTTTTGATAAGTTCCACTTCGACTATTTCACCGTCGCGAAGCCGGACGTTCGAAAGTTCGTCTTTTATCACCTGAAGCAGCGCTGTTTTTGAATTTTTGTCTTCCATTAGAATATATATCGGTCTGCAGTGGACATTGTCGAACCAGTAGAGAATATATGACACTGCTCAAAAAATCAAGTTTAAGCTTGCTATGCCAATATTTCTAAAAATAAAAAGCTGCGGTTCGAAACTGCGCCGCAGCATGGAAAAATCTTCACCTCCTTTCCTCGCACTTTAATACGGAGCGCTTTAAAACTCGGGAAGGCGCCTAAATGAGCTTCACGTTCCCGGATCGCCGGGGGGCGATTTCGAACTGGAGCTCGAAACACCCCGAAACGTATTCGGTCACGTGCACGACTGTTCCGAAAACGTCTTCCGACGCTTTCGTGGCCTTTCGAACTTTCTCCGGAAGCGCCATATCGTTAACTATCGCTCCCTTTGACTCCCCTTCAACCTTCGAAGAGTACCACCATCTTCCATCCCAGAGTCGATCCCAGGTTTTCGCTACCTTTTCTTTTTCAACTTTCGACACGCAGTTCGTCGCCGGCGGCGGTTTCAGAAACGTCGGTTCTGCGGCCTTGCCGATTGAAAAAAACTTCGTTGAAATTACCAGAAAGACCATGCCGAGCGCTACCAGCACTCTTTTTTGCACGCTTGCCATACTCACCCCCTTTATTGATTTGACAATCGGAACGCTCGATTGCTTCTCGGGCGCCTGCAAACTTTATACAAAAAAAGAATATAAATGTCAAACAAACCAGCCCTTGCTTAAGGGCTGGTTATTCGTGTCTGGTCAGGACGCAAGCATTTCGGCCTGCTCGTTTCTTAACTGCGCAAAGGCGTCTCTCGTCCACTTACCTTTTTTCAAAACGCCGGCTATCCAGTTACCGCCGACAAGATGAGGCATCATAACATAATCCGCGCCCGCATTGTACAATTGTTTTATTTCCGAATATTGGTATGCGTTAGCGATAATGAATGTTTCCGAGCGCGATTGGCGTATGTGCTGTATCACCGTTAGTTGGTCGTCCAATGCCGGTATTGTGATTACAACAAGCTTTGAACTTGCCATCGGGAGATTCTCTATAAACTCAATATCCGATGCATCGCCGAAGAACAAAGAAATATTTTTATCGCGTATACGTTTTGCCGCATCCGGGTCATAATCAACCAGCGCAATTTTTAGCCCCGACTCGCGCAGTGACTCGGCGACATACCCGCCGATGCGGTGATAACCGATTATCCAAATGTCAAACTTTTCGGAAACCTTTTCAGCTTGCCGGTGGCGGTCAGCGCCGAACATATTGAACCACGGAAGCAAATAGCGGTATATTTTTTCGCCATAGATTATCAGGTAAGAAGAAATGAAGATGGTTATTATCGCCACCATTGTAAAAATGGAAAGTTCTCGCCCCGTAACAAAGCCCAGGTTCGCTCCCGCATATAAAAGAACGAAGCCGAATTCGCTGACTTGAGCCGCGGTTAGCCCGGCCAGAAAACTATTCCTCCTCGTGAACTTAAGAAGGCGGAACAGGAAATAAAGTATTAGTGGATTGCCGATAAGAATAAACAACGAAAGCGCGATGCCCGGCAGCCAAATATCCGAGAGAGGGCTCATGCCCATCTGCGTCCCGAGAACTATAAAAAACAATACAAGAAAGAAATCGCGCAAAGCCCGGATGCGGCTTCCTATCTCAAGTTTGAATGGCGAAGAAGCCAATGATATTCCCGCCACAATAGCGCCTATTTCAATGGAAAAACCGGCGACAAAAAAGGCGCTTGCCACTCCGAAACACCAGGCAACCGTAAAAAGAAAAAGCATCTCGCCTGAATTTGATATCCTCCTTAGGAAACCGGGGAGAATGTAACGAGAGCACAAAATGACGGCTGCTGAAAGTATGGCAATTTTAAGAAAGAGAAGCGCGAGTTCTATGGAAACGCCGGAGCCGGTCCTCATCAGCCCTATCGCTATGATCATCGCGACAGCGATTAGGTCCTGCACTATCATCAATCCGATCGTATGTCTGCCGTAAACGGTTTCGGTGTCTTTCTTCTCCATCAGAAGTTTCATTATAATTATCGTGCTTGAAAAAGTGATTGCTCCTGCAAGGAACACTGATGTCCAAAGCGGAAAATCAAGCCACAACAGAATGGCCGAACCGAAGACAATCGTAAAAACAACCTGTCCGATACCTGTTATAAAAGATGTCCTGCCTATTTCCTTGAGATGGTTCAGGTTCAGGTTCAGCCCGATGACGAAGAGCAAAAGTATAACTCCGAACTGGGCGAATGCGTCATACATTTCCTCCCCCCCGTGCACGATGTTGAAAAAGAGCGGTCCCCCTATAATACCTGCGATGATATAGCCGATTATCAGGGGCTGTTTCAGGAGGCGCACAAAAAAAGCGACAACCGTCGTTATGGCAAGAAGAACGCTTATTTGGAGAAAGATATTATCCATATTTTGAATTTTATCATAAAAATTAAATCATGGAACACTTTCGTTTTGGGAACTATATACAAAATACAAAGCTACAAAAGCTACAATAGTTCTAAAAACAAAATGGGCTTGGCCGCATCGATAGCTCCTAATAAAATGAAAAATTTATGCTTTTCAATAAAGAATAGTTTGGCATATAATCAATTTTAATGGCTCTTCGGCTATATAACACGCTCCGCAGAGAAATTGAGGAGTTTAAACCCGCTTCGGGGGGAAATGCCGTAAATCTTTATACCTGCGGCCCTACGGTCTACGACAGCGCGCACATAGGCAATCTGCGAAGTTATATTTTCGCCGATGTTTTGCGGCGCGTTATTGAATTTAACGGTTATAAAGTCAATTGGGTGATGAACATCACCGACGTTGACGACAAAACCATCAAGCGAACCGTTGATGAATTCGGCAAGGAGGCCACTCCGGAAGAACTCCGGAAATACACCGACAGATATTTCGATGAATTCAAAAAGGACCTCGTCTCCGTGAATATCCCCACAGACCAAGAACGCATAACTTTCGTCCGCGTTTCGGACAAAATAAACGAGATAAAAAAATTCATAAAGGAACTTATCAAACTGGGATTCGCCTATAAAACCGACGACGGTGTTTATTTCAGCATAGAAAAATATCAGAAAGATTTCGGCGATTACGGAGAGCTTGTCGGCGAAAATTTTCTTGCCGGTAAAAAGACGGGCGCACGCGTCAGAGTGGACGAGTACGAGAAAGAAAATTTAAGTGATTTCGCTTTATGGAAAGCCCGCGACGAATCCGACGGGAATGTTTTCTGGGATGATAAAGAACTCGGCGAAGGACGCCCCGGGTGGCATATAGAATGTTCGGCAATAAATAAAATCAGTTTCGGTGGGGCACCAACGGATATACATACCGGCGGGGTCGACCTGATATTCCCTCATCACACAAACGAAATCGCCCAGAGCCAGCCCATATATGAGCCTTTTGTATTGCATTGGTCGCACTGCGAGCACCTTTTGGTTGACGACCGCAAGATGGCGAAAAGCGAAGGAAATTTTTACACGCTTAGAGACCTTGAAAAAGAAATTCCGGACGCGGGAGTATCATTCAGATACCTTGCGCTTCAGACGCATCACAGAGCCAAAATGAATTTTACAATCGCCGCTTTGAAAGCTGCGGAATCGGGGCTTGAGCATTTAAGCGACGCAAGATTCAATCTGAATAATCCCGGCAAAGCTGGGAATGCCGAAGAGCGCTTTGCCGAAGCATTGAACCATGATTTGAATACTGCGGAAGCCCTCGCCGTTTTGGGAGAACTTACCGGCCTCGAGAATTCCGGCAAACTGGCCGATAAAATGGCCCAAGTCCTCGGAATAACCTTTTTTGACACCGAAATCCCTTCGGAAATAAAGGCGCTGCAAAACGAATACGAGGAATACAGACGAAATAAACAGTTTGTTAAATCCGACGGCTTGAGGGAAAAAATCAAAAAGTTAGGATATATCGTAAGGGATACCGAAACCGGTTCAATACTCAGAAAATCAAGAAAATAATATGGCCGCAAAAAAACCGAAACTTCCGCCGCAAAATATCGAAGCGGAGCAATCCGTGCTCGGGTGCATTCTGATAGATAAAAACGCAATATTCAAAGCAGCCGACCAGCTTACTCCGAAAGATTTTTATGCCCCCGCCCATGAAAAAATATATGAAACAATCCTGGAGCTTTTCGACAAGCATCAGCCTATAGACGTATTGAGTCTCACCAACCGCCTTAAGGAAAAAAATATTCTTGCCGAAATCGGCGGGTCGTCTTATCTGGCCGAACTCACTAATCAGATAGCTACGGCTTCCCATCTTGACCACTATGTCAAACTCGTCCGCGAGAAAAAAGTTTTGCGCAATCTCATTGAGGCGTCTTCGCGAATAACCGAGGACGCGTTCGAGCCGACGAAAGAAGTAGAAGAAATTCTTGACGATATAGAACACAGGATTCTCGCCATCTCGCAAAAATATTCTCCGCAAAATTTTATACTGCTCCGCGACGAGCTGAAGCCTGCCTATGAGCGCATCGAAAAACTCCATCAGGGAAAAGGAATTTTGCGCGGAGTTCCGACCGGCTTCACGGAACTCGACAACATGCTTTCCGGACTTCAGCCGTCGGACCTCATAATTCTCGGAGCAAGGCCTTCGCTTGGGAAGACCACTTTGGCGCTCGACATAGCAAGACACGCCGCGCTCAAGGGGAAAATTCCTGTGGGGATTTTTTCGCTCGAAATGTCGCGCGAGCAGGTTATCGACCGCCTGATAGCCGCCGAGTCGCAAGTTCCGTTATGGAAATTACGCACAGGGCGGATAAGCGACGACACGGAATTCGAAATGATACAGGCGGCACTCGAACGCCTTTCGCACGCGACCCTTTTTATAGACGATACTCCCTCGCCGAACATAATCCAGATGCGCTCGATGGCCCGGCGCCTGCAGATAGAGCACGGATTGGGGCTTTTGATAATCGACTATCTCCAGCTGATATCTCCGAGAACAAATTCCGAGAATATGGTCCAACAGATAACGGAAGTTTCCCGAGGACTGAAATCGCTCGGACGCGAGCTTAATGTGCCGATTCTCGCCGTTTCCCAGCTTTCCCGCGCGGTAGACCAAAGAGACAATAAAATTCCCCGTCTTTCCGACCTTCGCGAAAGCGGGAGTATCGAACAGGATGCTGATGTCGTTCTTTTCATTTACAGAAAAGACCGCGACAGAAACGATTTGTCGCAGGAAGAAAAAGATATTGCCGAAATAATCATCGCCAAGCACAGGAACGGACCTACAGGTTCGGTAAAATTGAAATTCGACCCGGAACGCGTGGAATTCAAAACGATTGAAAAGCGCTACAACGAAGAAATGGCAGGGGTGGCTGACGATTTCTGATTTTGTACGAAAACACGCTGTCAATTTCCCCAGCGAGGAAATTGCGCTTGCTCTCGAGCTCGCCCGCCCTGGGTGAACACCTTGCCCGCTCGCCCTCCGAGACAGTTTTCTTAACAAAACCAGAAGTCGTTGGATAGATTGAATTTTAAATGCTTCTCGGATTATACTGGTTGAATGAGATTGCCAGATTCTTTTCAAAAACTCGTCGATTTGCTCGCCGACTTGCCGTCAATCGGCCCCCGGCAGGCAATCCGCCTTGTTTTTTACCTTATTCACCAGGGACAGAATAATATCCAAAATCTTTCCCGGGCTACGGACGACCTGAAAAAGATAAAAATATGCGAGCGCTGTTTTTTTATACACCAGAATCCGGGTGCCTTATGCGACATATGCGGCAATTCGGGACGCCGCCAGGATATAATTGCAGTCATCGAAAAGGAAACTGACTTGATGTCGCTCGAAAATACAGGCAGGTTTAACGGGTGTTACTTCATACTCGGGGAAATTTCGAAAAGCGGGGTTCTGGATGACAGGCAAAAATTGCGCTTGCAGGGTTTGAAAAGTTTTATCGAAAAGAACCTGCCGAGCCCTTCGACTAACGCTCAGGGTTCTGCCTCGGGACAGGCAGAAGAAATAATCCTCGGATTCAACCCGACCAGCGTCGGAAATTTCAACGCCTCGCTTATAGAAAAAGAACTTAAGCCGCTCGCAAAAAAAATAAGCCGGCTCGGGCGCGGTTTGCCCACCGGCGGCGAAATAGAATTTGCGGACGACGAAACTCTCGGCAGCGCGCTCGAACGGAGGGGGTAAAAAAATATTTCCGTATTTTAGTGTCAGTTTTTATTAACGAAATATTCCAAGGGGCTCAAATATGCATTCAGCAGCGTCGTATATTTCCCCATTCTGTCCTTGATACACAACAAAAGCTTTGATGTACGGCCATACACAACCTGTTATCAAAAACACCCAGATTTGAAAAAGCACAAAAATTACTGCAGCAGTCATTAGTAGTGCTATCGATACTTTTTTCATTTTATTTGAGTATAACACACTTACTTGCGAACGACTTATCTGATTGCCGTTTACCCGTGCCTAACAACCATCACATCTCCATCCTGCACAACATAATCTTTTCCTTCCAAACGGATTAGTCCTTTTTGCTTCGCTTGATTCCAGCCGCCGCATTCCACGAGCTTTTGCCAGTTAACGACTTCCGCGCGTATGAAATTCTTATCGAAATCGGTATGTATAACTCCCGCAGCCTGCGGGGCGAGTGTTCCCTTTTCTATCGTCCATGCGCGCGTTTCATCCTCGCCCGTCGTCAGAAAACTTATAAGTCCGAGAACTTCGTACGATTTTTTGATAAGTTCCGGTATTGCAGAGCCGGAACTCAAATCGGCAATTATGTAATCTGCTCCTATTTCTTTTATTTTGTCCAAAAGTTCGTGCGGGGCTTCAAATTCTCCGCCGTTTAAAAGATAAACCTGTTTTTTTGCAGTAAGAAGCTGAAGTTCGCGGACTATTTCTTCGGAAACGTATTTTACCGCGAGATTTCCCGCGCCCAATTCTTCGCGGATTTTATTCAGAACTTCAAAATTTTTAGCTGCTTTTTTGTCGCCGCTTCTTTTTTCCGTTTCCAAACTTGAGAGGCGTTTTTCTATTGTTTCCAGGTCCTTCAATATGAGTTCGGCATTTATTATTTCCAAATCGCGCAGCGGGTTAATATTTCCTTCAACGTGTATGATTTCCGAATTGCCGAATATCCTGATAACAACGACTATCGCCTGCGTTTCTTTGATATGAGATAAAAATTTATTGCCAAGTCCTTCGCCCTTATTAGCGCCCTTAACTAAACCGGCAATATCGTAAAACTCAACGACTGCCGGAACTGTCTTTTTTGAACGGCTGATTTCCGCCAGTTTTTGGAGGCGTTCGTCCGGAACGGTTACCACGCCGACATTCGGGTCGATTGTCGCGAAGGGATAATTGGCGATTGTTATTTCCTGCTTTGTCAGAATCTTGAACAGGGTCGATTTGCCAACATTCGGAAGGCCGACTATTGCTATTGATAATTTCATCGCTTTTTAATATCGCTTATTTTATCGAAAAATTCAAATTATAATATTTTCTTCTAAACGGTTTATCGAAATTAAAGAGGCGTCAGCTTGCGCTGCGCCTCGTTTTGGGTCGACCCTCCTGTGTCGACGGAAGTTGCGAATCAGTAGGGATTGTCGGTTTGCCAGTCGCGCAGTGAAGTTATTTTCCTGTTATGCGCGCGGATTTCTTTTTTCCTCTGTTTCGTCCGTCTTGCTGTTTCGACAGCAAGCAGGTATTCCCTTTCCCTGCCGTTGACGACGAGGTCGGCGACGATCTGGTTGGCCAGACGAAGGACATGACTCGGCTTTACCCAGGTTGAAACAGTGAGCACGCATCTCTTGTTCGCCTCGTCGAAGGAGAGACTCATCCTGACGCGCCGGTCGTCGAATACGACATAAAGAACCTTGCCGATGAACGTCAGCATGGCGGCGTTAGGAGTGGGCATCTTGAGAATGTCGACGACCCGGACAGTGATGGATTTTCCTTCGTCTTTGCCAATGTTGAGAGCCCAGGAGATCCAGCCGTTTCCGACTCCTCTGCCTACGAAAGCCCGAGGATTTTTCAACAGGTCCGCACCTTTTTCCACTATCGCCTGAATGAGGTCAAGGCGAAGCCTGCTTTCGTTCGGTTCAAAAACCAGGGTTTCGAACCCCTTATGCTGTTCAGTCATGATACCGTATCCCTCTTTCAAGTTTCGATTCCCCTCCTTGCGTGGAGAGTTCAAACCGCCCGATTGCGGCCTGAAGATTATCAACCCGACGGATTGATAATCTTCAATACGCAACAAAATACGACTTCAGCATAAAATGGCCAGGAATATCGTGTCAAATATTTTTGACACGACAAATCAGCCTATTTTCCTTTCTCCGCATGACCACGTTATACCACCGCCGAGGGGTGTCAGATTTTCTTATATGTTCCGATAAATTCTGTCCGCTCCAAAATGTGCTTTGACATCTGAAGTTCCAGCTGTTCCCGCTCCGTGCCTGCGGACAAATCCAGCATCGAATCCAGGGCATATAGTCTAAAAAAATATCTATGAACGCCGCTCGGTGGACAAGGACCGATGTATTTCAAACTTCCGGCGCTGTTCTTCCCCTGAATGCCGGGCACACTGTTTTCGGCCATAACTGCCGTTTTCGGGTCTATGTTCCAAATAAGCCAATGCGTGAAAGTGCCGACGGGTGCGTCGGGGTCGTCCATAATAAGCGCCAAGCTTTTCGCATCATCGGGAACTCCGCTTATTTCAATTCGCGGATTTATATTGTCCCCCTGACAGGTGAATTTCACCGGAATGGATTCGTTATTATTGAATTCCGTGCTTGAGATATTCATGTGTGAACTTAGGTTCGAATTTGAAATTTGCGTATTATCTTTTTTATTGAAAAAGAAAAAAATTGCCGTCAGGAGGATTGCCGCAAGAACGATAATATATGCCGTCAAATTTTTCATTTCTTGCGCAGGATATCGAGATATAGAATATCATGGTTTCCATTAAATTTCAGCTAATCCCTCTTCGCCGTATCATTTGCCACCGCTTTCTTCGAATTCGGAATACTCCCGCTTAAACGCCTGAAATGAAATTATATCGCTCGGTTTGGTTTTCCCCGGATATCTCCACGCGCTGATAATTTTCCTCCGGCTCTTTTCGTCCTGCAGCATTATCCATATTTCGTAAGGGTGCTTTGCGCTGCCGGCGGGCTGCATCATGGCAATGGTTTTCGGAGCGATTCCTTCTTCTATTCTTCCGGGGTGGTTTATAACTCTTTTAACCCGGTTTTCGGAAAGCCCGTAAAATCGCATTTTGTATTTGCTGTGACTTGTCCAGTGCAGCGGTTTTTCTTTTTTTACGAGTGACATGATTGATCTTAGGTCAATCAAAATTCTCCGGCGCCTACGCGGTAACTGCAATATTGGCAATTGGGCGAAGCGGCGGGTACTTCATCAGAATCGATAACTTCTCTTGCTTCAGAAAGAGTTTTTTCAACCCATGAATCGTCGCCTTTGTGCGACTCGACGAAGAAATCAAAAGGAAGCGCCGCTTTGGTGTGTCCGTTTTCGGTGTAAAAGCCATTTCCTTTGTTGGCTTTTGCAAAAACGAAATATCCTACAGGGAAAACATTGAATCCGTTTTTTCGGAAAAGCCACTGATAAATTTCCATCTGGCGCAGATAAGAATCCTGAACCTTGTGTTCATTGGCGCCAGTAGCTTTGTAATCCACGATTATCAGTTCGCCCTCCAGATTCACCCAAATATCGTCAACGGCGCCGAAGACGGTGAAATCCGTCGGCTCATGATCGTGCCGTATTCCCGTAAAATTATGCCTCCATTCATTTAGCTTTTCGCTTTTATAAGGTATCGCATCGATTCCGTTCTCTGACATTATGGGATGTGCTTTTCCCTTTTCGCGGTATGAATCGAATTCCTGTTTTAAAAGATAATCGATGGCGTTGTTTATCGTGTAAGGAAACGGCTGGGGCCGCTTTACTCCCTTTTTCAGTTCGAGCCAAAAACATCTCGGGCAATCGACGAACAGATCTATCTTCGAGCGGGAAAGTTTTGTCATTCTAATATACGAATGATAGCGGTTAGCGAAAAAATTGCAAAAAAAGCGAACCGCCAGCGTTATATTTTGTTATTACGGCTGGCGGCCTTGAAAATGACCGATGGGGAGGTCCTTTTACGCGGCCATGGCGACGGCAGAAGTCGCAATGCGGTTGCACACCCCGCCCAGCGCCCGCCTGAATTGCGGGGAGCCCTGAAAAGCCGTGATGAAGGTGTACGGAACTTCGGCGTGTAATCCGCCGTTGAATTCCCGCCCCGTTGCCTCGCGAAATTTGGACGCGAACGCCTTGATACTCGCGGCCATGACCTCGAGGTACGCGGCGTTCAACTGTTCGATATCCCATGGGCCGCACCCGCCGTTTGCCGATTTGGCCTGGAAGCCCACAACGGTTCGGCCCGCAGCCACGACGCCGTAAACGCGTTTGGTCGAATCGCCTGCGCCGTTTCCGCTCGAGAAATCCATGGCGATTATTTGGGCACGTACCATCCCCTTGGTGTTACGAAGGTGAACTGCGACCGACGTTTGTACCAATTTCTTTGCGCTCATCTTTTGCTCCAGTTTTTCAAGTGACAGATAAAAAAACCCGGTGGTAAGCCCGAACAAAGCTTGGGCTTATACTGAATGGTATATCACTGCGCGGTCCGCTTTACAAGATGGTTATTTATCAACAACCTCTCTTTTTTTCATTCTGCCGGCTACCTTCCTTATCGCCATTTCCATGCCGATTTCCCTTGGGTTTCTCTTTTCTTTTATGCTTTTTTCCAAAATCGCGTTTGTGACCTTTCTTATTTTTCTGCTGACAAGGTCGAACATTCTTTTAGGATTGTATCCCCTGTATTCCGCATATGACGATATAACTCCTCCCGTGTTCGCCACGAAATCGGGTACTATCAAAATTCCCTTTTTGAACAATTCATTTTCGATTTTTTCGCTCATGGGGATATTGCCAGCTTCGACGATTATCTTCACCCGGATGGAATTTTTGTTGGATTCGTTTATCACGTCCGTTACAGAAGCCGGTATCAGTATATCTGCTTTCGTCTTCCAAAAATCTTTTTCGCTTATTTTCAATTTCGGGAAAACGGAAGCAAGCGATTTTTTACCGGTAATAGCTTTTCCGATAAGTCTTTTTTCGAACCCGTTTTTCGAAAAAATGGCGCCGCTCTTATCGGCAAGCGCGACTATCTTCGCTCCCTTTTCCGTCAAAAACTGATAAGCGAAAGTTCCCACATTCCCAAAGCCGTGTATCGCGACCGTGGCGTTTTTAATAGGAATTCCGGCAAGTTCCGCCGCCACTTCCGTCGACTCTACAACACCGAACCCGGTGCTTCCGAACTCGTGCGGGATTCCGCACTTTTCTCCCTTTCCGCCGAAAATCGCCATGCAATAGTTCGCCGGCTTACCCGTGGCCGTTCTCCAATTTCCTGTAGATTCGACAAACCACTTCATTTCTTCCTCGCCGCTGTTTACGTCCGGACCCGCTATGTATTTTTTCGGCGTAAAAGCGGATATCGCTTTCGCGAAACTCTGGACAAATTTTTTCTTTAGTTTTTTATCCCGTAAAACTTCCGGTGGCATTATAATCCCCGCCTTCGCGCCGCCAAAAGGAATGTCCGCCAAAGCATTTTTCCACGTCATTGTCCGCGCCAGCCGGAAAACTTCTTCCGCGGTTACGTCGGGAGTCATTCTTATTCCGCCCTTGCCCGGACCGAGCACGGTATTGTCGATAACCAAAAACCCGCGCATTCCGATGCGGGCATCATAAACTTCGACGACATATTCCGGACCGAATTTGTCCTTTTTTGTTTCCGTTTCGGTTTTTGCCATTATTTCCCTGCCCAAACTTTCAGATTTTCATAAGAGTCTTCTCCGCAAATATATTTGCCGGTGTCGGTATTGAAGAAAAACGGCACTCCGCCGCAAAGCCCCTTGTCGTATTCCCGCATTTTTGCCGCATTTTCGTCATTGTGCCAAACCTCATATTTTTCAACCTTTACGGCGGTTTCCTTCTCAAGCCGTTCGATTTTAGGCGCCATTCTGAGGCAATGCGGACATTCTGTTCCATAAAATTCCAAAAGCATAGTTTTATTTTATAAATGCCTTTTATCGCGCGCTACTATTTTACACCAAGCGACACTATTTTTAAACCATCCCTGCAACCGTAATCATCCGTCCTTCTTGTTCGCCCGTGATACGGGAACGGTAATGCGAGAAGAAACTCGTATTTTGTGCCGTGTCGACTTCGCTTATTTCCACATTTTTACCGGATATCCCCGCAGAGATCAGTTCTTCGACGCTATAACCCGGCAAATCGATCGCTTTTCTGCCGTCAGATAGGCCCGATACAAAACCGTCAAAAATTTTTTCGTCGGGCACGCGTTTTTTGAATTCTTTCTCCGCGAAAACATATGATTCTTTATGTATGCACGGCCCTATTCCGACAAGCACATCTTCGGCGTTGGAGCCATATATTTTTTTCATTTTTTCGATTATTGCGCGTAAAAATCCCCTCGTAGAGTTTATCCGGCTCAAATGAGCCAAAGCCAAAGCACTCTTTAAAGGGTCAAAAATTATAACCGGCAGACAATCGGCCGATAAAATCGAAAGAAGAACATTTTTAGAATTTGTCATAAGACAATCGGCTTCCATAGCATCTTCGCCGCCAAAAGATGCATCGACAAGCGCAATGTCCGTCCTGTGTTTAAGGAATGCCGTAACTGAATTCATCCCCTCCGCGCCTATTTTCAGAAAAAAATTTTTCCTGCTTGCAAGAACATCATCGCGCGCACCCCAGACAAAAGACATGTTGCCGTCTTTTGTTTCGGAAAATCCATGAATCAGTTCGGGAATTTTTTTCAGGCCGTTCAATTGATACATTGTTTATTTAAAATTCCCAGCCCCTTTTCTGACTATCGAAACTTTTCCGCGTTTCAAAGAAACAAGCGCCGAAGGTTTTGATTTTAATTTTCCCCCATTCACATAAAAATCGATTTTGTTTCCGAAATATCTCCGGGCTTCCTTTACCGTTTTGGCGGGCGGCATGCCTTCAAGATTCGCGCTCGGAGCCGCAAGCGGTCCGGTATTTTTCAAAAATCGGAGCAGGTTTTTCCTGCGCGGCAAACGAAATGCTACTGCATTTTTGCCGCGATGCAAATACTCGAATCTTTTCGCTTTTTCTTTGCCGTCCGACAATCTTAATATCACGCTCACCGGGGCGGGCCATAATTCATCGAGTATTCTGCGGTCACCGCGATTCAATTTGATCCCGAACTTTTTTAGGTCAAGCATCGAAGCGATAAGTACTATCACTGGCTTCCGCGGATTTCTTTTTCTTAGCTTATAAATTCTTGCAACGGTTTTTCTTGATAATGCCGAGCCGACAATGCCGTAAATCGTGTCTGTCGGAATCACTCCTATTCCTCCATTTTTCAAAATTTTGACAGTTTCCGAGTTAAATTCTTTAAAAATTTCCATTTTTCAAATTTCGTAAATGACATCCTTTCTCTCGACAACGACACGCCATTTGTTCTTTTTTGCCGCCTTATAAAGCCGGCCATTGGGATTGAAACAGATCGGCTTATCTACCATTTTCAGAAAAGGAATGTCCGAATCTGTGTCGCCTACGCCGACCGAGTCCTTCAAAGTCAAACTTTCTTTTTCGATAGCACGCTTCAAAATTTTAGATTTATCGAATATCAAATCGGCATGCAATTTATTGCCGGTAAGCCGCATTTCTTCGTCAAGCTCCAACAGAAGACCGTAAACCTTGTTGAAACCAATTTTCTTGGCGAACTTGCCTACGACGTATTTCGGCGAATGGGAAATCGCCAGAAGGAAGTAGTTCTTTCTTTTAAGTTCTTTTATGAGATCGCGCGTGTAGGTATATAGGCGGTTCCTGTGTAGTGCAATCACTTTATCCACGGCAATTCTAAGATTTTTCTCCCCTACTTTTTTTATTTTTTTGTCGAATGCATTTATTACTGCCCCGATATATTTTTCATAGCCGCTTTCCCGGTCGACCCAAAGCCGGTATTCCTTTGAAAATATTTTTTTTGTATCTGGAGGGAAAACTCCCTCCTCAATGAGAACATTGACAAGTTCTATCAAAAGGCTCGAACGGAA
>JACQKT010000028.1 GCA_016204355.1 Candidatus Liptonbacteria bacterium | reverse complement strand
CGGCAAGGGCATATCTGAACCCTGCCCACGTTATCACCCCTACCGCCAGAAACACCCCTCCTATCAAAGCGAACTGATAGAAATTGTTTATCCAGTTTGTTACGGATTGAGGACTGTTCGAATTCTGAGGCGCGGCAATGTCGGGAATATACGCCTCGATTGCCAGCGCGGACTGAGAAAAAAACAGCATAAACAATATCATCAAAGATTTCATGGAGCGTAAGTGATGTCTATTTTTTTAGTTGCCGTTTCGAAGTCGGCTGATGGATTTCCTATGGACAAAGAAACGGATATTACGGACCCCGAGGGCAACGTCGGTTCGAATTTAACGTTGAGGTTCTGAGGATTTTCGGCTCCCGACGGCGTCTGCCCGTTTACGTTCCATGCGAAATTGAGCTGCGATATGCTGGTCACATTAAAAAAGTAAGGCAGCGCAACCAGATTCAATGGCGACGAAGAGAATTTTCCGGAAGGAAACGGAGCTTCTATTACGGCATGAGGCTTAACGATTGGAATGGTAACGGTTTTGAATTGCCTGCCTCTCGAATAATTTGGGATTTCGGCGCGGATATCTATGCTTCCGCCCGCAACATCCGGAGCTCTGAATGTCACGCTCTGCTTCCCGATGCCGCCGTCGATGAAGTTATTGTCCGCGTACCAGTAAATATTTTGTCCGGATATGTTCATTATTCTGCCTCCGTCTATCAATTCAACAGATGCCGTTATTTGAGAATTCGCGGCCGGCATTACTTTGCCCGAGAACCTGTCGGGAACGTAAGTGTTCGCCTTCCATGTCAATAAAATTTGCGGACTGACCGGGGCTGTTTGTCCGAAAGAATGCGGCAATATCCAGCCAAACGCCGTTATTAAAATTAATAAAATAAAAATTTTTTTCATGCCGCTTTTCTTAAATCTCTTAAATCAATTTCGTTGTTTTCGTCATCTTCCTCAACTGTTTCTTCCTTGTTGTATTCATCGTCACTTGAAGCCGTCGGGGTTTCCTGAAAAAGCTTCCTTTTCAATTTTTCCGGAATTTCTTCTTCCCCGCCCAGTGCCTGTGGAGGAATTTCTTTTTCTCCGGCTTTTGCCCCGCTACTTTTTTTTGCGGCTGTTCCTTCCTCGGTTTCTCCCCTCGCAGCTTTCGCCGTGCCTTTTCCAGAAACGGCACTTGCCTCTCCTGTTTCAGCGGCGGTTCCTTCCGCAACCTCGGATGCCATTGAGGCTCCGCGCAACGCTATGGCTCCCGTTCCGCCCGTCGCCACGCCGACTGCAATAACAGCGGCAGTTTGAACGAACCTGTTTTGAAGCAGCATACCTATGGTTAACGAGAGAATAAGCGTCGGCAGAGGCAATATTATTCCTGCGACAACAACCAACTTCGGGATGAATCCAGCAAGCCGGGGAATCGCAAATGCTCCCATTATCAGGCCCGTAAAATAATGCATTCCGAGAACAGTAGCGAGAATTACAAGGCCTATGACAGGGATAAGCGCACCGAACACAAAAAGAAACGCTATATCGCCCATGAAGGCGGCGACAAAAGCGGTTATCGCTAAAGGATCAAGCAGGCCAAGTTTTTCCCTTTCGTTCATTTAAATAACTGAATTTATTATATCACTCCTTGTTTTCGAGAAGCTGCTTCGGGTCGGTGGTTATTATCTGGTCTTCGAAATAAGACGCAATTATCTGTATTGCGATATGTCTTCTTCCGGCGAAAAAGAGACCAGTGCCGACTTCCGAAGACAGAAGATAATTTTTCTCGGCGTCAGTTAGGCCGAACGCTTTCGCGACAATGTCTATCGTAGCCGGCGCCTGCCGAAGGAGAAGCTGTATTGAAGAATTGGTTATTATCGGCCTGCCGTACGGCGAGCGCAAAAAATCTTCAACGTCCTGCGTAACGGTGGTAAGCCCCAGATAATATTTTCTGCACCGCTTTGCGAGGCCGAAGAGGAACGCGGCGCTCTCCTCGTATTTCATCATCCACCAAGCCTCATCGACTATCATTATCCTCTTTTTTGTTTTAGCCCTTATCAAATTCCAGATAAAGTTCAGGATAACGTACATGGCTATCGGCCGGAGCTCGTCTTCGAGGTCACGGATAGAAAAAACTATCAGCCGGTTCTCGACATCGACGTTCGTGGGCTGGTTCAAGAATCCTCCGAAACTTCCTTTCGTGAATTTGTACAGGCGCTCGGCCATCCCCTTGCCTCCCTCGAGGTTTTTAAGGACCGTTTCCAGGTCCTGAAGAAGAGGCGCCTGGGTTTTGGAAAAATCCTCGCCGGGAACTATTTCGCGCGAAGCGTAAGTTTCCGTTATTGCCCTGTCCAGAACGGAATCTTCCTCGGCCGTTATCTTTCCAAGCATCAACTTTAGCAGTCCCGCCAAATTCACGATATGCGACCTGAGAACGTCCGACGGCGATTCGTCTTCAGGTACGGTCGGCACGTCGAAAGGATTTATATGTTCGTGCGAAGAAAGAGATATGTTGAAAAAGCTCCCGCCGAAGCTTTTCGCAAGGCGTTGATATTCGTTTTCCGGGTCGACGACAATGACATCCGCGTCCATCATCAACGACCGTATTATTTCGAGCTTGGTTGCATAGCTTTTCCCGGCGCCCGCCTTGGCGAAGACCACCTGATTCGCGTTTTCCATCGAGAATCTGTCGAATATCACAAGACTGTTGTTGTGACGGTTTATTCCGTACAAAATTCCTTCGTCCGACGTAAGGTCCTCGGATACGAAGGGAAAGAAAGATGAGATCGGCCCGGAATTCATCGGCTGATTGATGGAAATTTTGTCTTCGCCGAGCGGCATTACGGAAAGGAGGCCATCGAGCTGCTGGAAAAGGGCCGGCTTGATGTAAACAAGCTTGGCTTCCATCATCGATACTATCTGGCTCTCGAGCCGCGACAGCTCTTCGAGTGTGTCGGCATAAATCGCGATATAAAGGCCGACGTTAAACATCTTTTCCTGGGCTTGCTGCAAAGAATCCCTGAGTGTCTCGACGTCGCGAAGTCCGGTTTCGAGCATCGGGTCGCGGACAAGGCCTTTTTCCTGCTGGTCACTTATTTCGGATTCGATCTGCGCAGCTTTCTTCCGTAGATTTTTTAGCGCCAGCCCGGTGTCCACCGGCGAAACGAAAATCGATATGTCAAAAAGATTCGGCAGGTTTATTATCTGGTCGAACCATCCGCTCGAAAGATAACGCGGATATGAAAATGCGAAAAACACTTTCACGAACTTATCTCCCAATTTTATGTAGTTGGATTCGGTTTCGACCCCGGCGGGAGCTATTATTTTTTTCAAATTTTCAAATTTGCTTTCGGCCATGTATTTCAGTTTTGATTCCCGGCGCCGGATATTTTTTCTTTTTCGGTCGTGCTCGGGTTGTAAAAATTGTAAAAAAGTTCGACCAGTTCTTCGTTGTTAAGCACTTTTACCTCGAGGTCTATCGTCCGAAGCCCCTCGATTACCTGATTCGTTCTCTGTTTGAGTTGTTCAAGGTTTTTTTCGATGTCGGCGCGCTTTTCTTCCGCCGCTTCGGCTTCGTCTCTTTTCTCGGCGGCGCCGTCTTTTTTTCCGAAAAACGGGATTGCTTTCGTTATCGTTTTTATAGTCCGCTTGTCGGGCAGCTGAATTGCAAAAAAAGGAATCACAACAAGAAAAGTTTTTGCCATAATCGGATTGTCTCTTACAAAAGAAAGAATAAATTCTTTGTATTCCCCTATTTGGTTTTGAAGAAGTTCGGAAGACTGGCTTTTGGCTCTTTCGTCGAGAAGAGTCAAGTAATTATCTATGTTTATTTTCCTCGAATGTATTATCGTTTGTATCGGAAAATCGAGACTGTTCAGAAAATTCTGGTAAGAGTAAATTATCGTGTCCTGTTCCTCTTCCGATTTCAGCGAAAAATTTATCCCGCCCACCATTACTATCTGGCGGAGGCTCCCGTCCTTTAAAATAAGGGCGTCGTCCTGGATAGATTCGACTTCAACCAAATCCTGTGTATTGCCTAAGTTCTTGGCCATTTGTTTGATCGTAATTTTTTATCTGTAATCCACTCTTTTTATTGCGCGCCGTTCTCCGGTTATCTTTTTTACGATTTCGTAACGGTCGTGCGCCCTTCTTGCAAGCCACCTGCTTCCCTCGGCCGCCGTCTTGCTGCCGGTCTGCAGATTTTGCCAGGATTTCCTGAGAGAAATTCCCGAAATTATGTTTTCGAGGGAGAACCCCCCGCTTAATTTTTGAAGATAAGATTCCGTCTTTTCGGCATTTTTGTTTTCTTCCGACTGCCATACATATGTTTGGGGCCGCCAATAAAAAGATACCGCAGAAACAACGACTTTCATCAACGGCTGTCCGTTGATTTTAATCAGGGAAAGACCTGCCGCTCCGGATATTATCAAAATGGAAAGAATGAACCATAACCAAAGCTGAACTATAAAAAAAAGAAGCAAACTCAAACCCACGGCTGAACCGATATATAAAAACTGTTTCAGCGTCAGCGGGCCGACTATTTTGTCCTCTATATCTACGAATTGTGGAACTTGGAATTGCATAAAAATATAATGCGAATGATGCGAATATTGCGAAAATTATTATTCCTTAATCATTACTATAATGGCTTTGCAGGCTTTTCTGGAGATGGAAGCTCGGGTTTCTGCAGATTTTCCGGCACGACGTTTCTGGGAGTCGGGCCTGGAGGCGTGGGTTGTTTCGGCCCCTCGACTTTGTTCGTGACGGGCGGGACCGGCGTTTTCATCTCGCTGTAATGCACAACCCGGGGTTCTTCGATGCGACTACCTTCAACTTTATTTGGAACAGACGGAGCAGGCGGTTGGGGTTTGGGAGACGCAGGTTTCGGGGCCGGCTGTGGAATATAACTTGTTTCTATATGTGCGGGTTTCGGGGGCGCAGCCCATTTTGCTCCGGCGGAGCCGAATTTTTCTTCAGGAATATTTATTTTCAGGCCCGGCTGTTTGTTCATCAGCGGATGGGATTCGGATTCTTGGTGCAGTATGAACGGAGCAGGCGCCGATTTCGGCGAAGGTACTTGTCTGGATTGTGCGGCGAAACTTTGCGGGGGTTGGGGAACCGATGGCGGAACCGCAGGTTTTACTATTTCTTCAACCATTACCGGGGTCGCTCCTGATTGTCCGGCGTGCCCCTCGACTACGCTCAGGGCAGGTGCATAAATTTTATCGATTTCATCCCGAAGCGGCTGAAAAATTTTTTTGTTTATCGAGTCGGCAATATTGGAAGCGATGCGGATGTCTATCCCGGCGGAATCTTTTATTTCGTTGGCCAAATCTTCTGGGTGGATGAAGCCCATAAGAATGTAACCGGTGAGCCTTGAGACGGCATAGATTTTCTCGTCCGGGAGATGTTCTTTCTGTGAAATTTCCCAGATCATGCCCGAATTGACATCCGACGACATGGCTTCCCGCAAAATTCCCGGCATTGAGTCCCAGCGCGAGTCGAGTTGTTGTTGCAAAACTTTAATAGACATGGTGGTTTAGGGCGTTGTTCCTCCTCCCGATGGCGGCGGGGCTGCGGCCGCTCCGGAAGCGGGGCCGCTTTCGGTGTAGCCGAGCGTAACGTTGGCTATTATCTTTCTGTAATCCGTCTCGAATCTATCAGCGTCCGCATTTCTCCCTGCAGTTCTGAGATCTCTTATTGTGTCGGTAAACAAATCATCAAAATTCTTCCTTTCTTTGGAATTCAATTTCGGGATAACGGAAGAAATCAAGTTGAAGTTTTGTGTGACAATATTCTTCGTCAAGTATTTCAGCCACTTATCTGCTTCTGTTTGATTTAAGCCGCCGAAGCCTTTTGAATTGGGGTCTCTGTATGAACCATAAATATCGCCGAGATTTTTATTACTGCCTATTTTATCCTTTGTCGTTGCAATAACTATCCTCCTTATTTCTTCTTCCAGCGTTCCGTCGTCGTTGGATGCAAGAGCATTTATTGCTTTCTCGCTTAATGCCGCGCCTTTGCCCTCAGATATATCTTTATAAAGCACCTTTTCCTGCCGATAAGCCTCGAAAAGTTTTTCTTTCATGTAACCTTTCAAATCCAAATCTTTTTCGAACCCTTCCTTTTGTGCTCTTTCCATAATTGCAATCCTCTCGGGATTTGTTGCTCCGGCGAAACCGTTTACCATCTGCCGTTTTTCCCAGGAGTTAACCCGTTTTCTGGCTTCGTCAACCGTGCCCTCTCTGGTGGCGACGTGAACCGCTTCAATTCCTTGTCCTAATTTCTGCACCGCGAATTCCGCGCCGGTATATTTGTAAGCCTTGGCCAATGCCCCTTGTGGTTTTGCGCCAACGCTTTTTTGCAATTTCTGCGCCAATGTAGGAACACCCACTTTATTCATAGCCCACCCGCCGGCAATCATACCCCTTCTTTTTACGAATCCACCGAAACCGGCAGTTACGGCAGTCGCGCCGGCTACCGTGGCCGCGGCGAATGTTATCCCCAACGCCTTAGCCATAAACAATCCGGCGAAAAGCAAAGAAATCATCATTGCCATCTGAAGCATGTTTCCGAGAGTCACCTTCGCAAAATCTCCAGTGAAGCCGCCGAGAGAGTTATTAACCGAACCAGCGATTGCGTTATCAGTATTTTGTACGCCGAGCCCGCTTAAAAACGCGGTGGGGTCGTTCGTTTGACTGGCGGAAGCCGCGCCCATTGCGACAATCGCAAGATATATGAAAAATATGACTATCGGAGCAAAAAACGTCCACTCTATAAATTTACTCCACCACTTTTTCCATTGCGCTGAAGTTAAAGGCAAAATCCATGCCAGCCACGCAAGCGGCATTAATATAACCAGAATTCCGATATAGATGTACCGTATCAGGAGCATTATAAAAAGGCCGCCAAGCGCTATCACGGTAACTATCAGAAAAATGGTTGGGAAAAAGATATTCATAAGTGCCACCATCGTAGCGCCGAAATTTTTTCCTGCGCCTTGAAGCGCGTCCAATTCAGGAGTTACATTTTGACCCTGGAAATTCAGATTAAGGAACAATCTCTGTGGAGCAAAAGCTCCGGCCAGGCTGGTAGAGAAAGCATCGTAGCTGCTACCGCTGCCGCCGGGATTAAAGGCGTTAAGGAAATAAAGCGATAGCGAATCAGAGAAGCTAAGAATCGCGCCGGCGATTACCAGACTGAAATTAACAAGAATGGCCGCGGCAATAAGTTTCCAAAGGGTTTGCTTTAGCGCATAAGTCTCGTATCTCAAAATCGTCATTATGGCGATGACTATTATCGCAAGAACGAAGCCCAAATTTGCAACGGCAAGCGTTATCTTGAAACCGGAAGTCACTATACTGGAACGGACTATATTGGTATTTAACTGGAGAACTATGCTTATAAAATACGAAAGTATCGATATGGCAACACCGAAAATTGTCGCAATAGCGTAGTTAATAACGAAAGCAATCCACCCAATTACAGCGCCAAGCACCGCGCCTATGCTTCCGAATACCCAACTCGCGGCCTTTCCAATAACGCTATCTTCTGCGGCGCTTGCAAATAAAGGCAGGGCTGTCAGCAATAAACAGAAAATTAAAATCAAATACTTTTTTGCCGGCATACCGGGTATTTTAAAAATATTTTTCATTTGGTGTCCGATGTTATTGACTGATTGCCTGCGTGGATGTTGCCGACGGCAGAGTATTGCAGGTACCGTCCGATAGATTCCTTTGAACCGTGGTTCCCAGGGCGTTAAGCGCGTCGAGACGGTCTTGCGCCGCTGCAGCATCGTTTGCAATCTGCTCGATATCGACATTTTGAATTTCGTCGCTTATCGCCAGCAACGCTTCGGTGGAAGTGGCGGCCGCCGCTGTGCTTCTCGCGTTTTGCAGGAAGAGGGCGTCGTCCAGTTCGTTTTGCACGGTCAGATAAAGCGAATTAAGAGCGCTTATCGTCTGGGATATATCGCCCGACAAGTTTGTACAGGAGGCGTTCAACTCGTTAAGCGAAATTATTACCTGCGGTTCAAGATTCAGCCATTGCGCGTCGGCATCGATTATGAGCTGATTTTGCTGAAGCGTCCCGGTTTGTTCCAGTGAGTCCATAAGGCTGTTCACGGAAGCTCTTAGCGAAGAAGTGTTCGAGCCAGAAGGATTTACGACTCCCGTCGGCGTTGCTCCAGTAAACGAAGGAGTGCCGGGGTTCACAGCTTCGGTTAACGAGCTTAACCCCTCTCTTATAATTCTGTTGATTGATGCGTTTACAATTGCAGCCACTAAGTCCTCAAATCTTTGCGCGCTGACGATTTGGTTCGGTTTCCAGCCGAGGGAAGACGTAAGCGCTTCGCCGACAATGGCTCCCGGGGTAGTGTCTACTTCTTTTAGGCAGACTTCACTGGTATTGCCGTCTTCATCTTCAATCGTAGTGCTCTCCACGCATTTTGTAACTGATAAAAATCCTTTGCTGGCGACTGCCTGGCTGTTCGCTGCTTCCTTGGCAGCCATAATTTCCGTCAGTTGCCTGTCGTAGGTCACTATCAATGCACCGTAAAAGTTGTTGTTAGGTTGCATGGCGTAACTGTATGCATACCATCCACCACTTTGGAACCTGTTCACGAAATTTTGGACGTTGTTGACGACCTGATTGAGCGTGCATCTGACGCCCGTATTTGCGTAGGGTACCGGCAAAAGCGCCACCCTTATCAGCGGACCGAGGCCGGTACAGAGCTGCGGCACCAAACTATAAATGGCATTTCCCGCCGCTTTGTTCGCCACATCTCTTAGGAAACCGTTCCAGTCCGTAATAAATTTCGGATTACCGTTGCCGGCTATCCAGTTGACGACCTGATTCTGGAATTCGTTTATCAAAACATTTACCGCGATACGAAGCGCTGTGGTATAAGCCCATTCGATGGCTTTACTCGCGAAATCTTTGGCCCAATTTGCGATAGTCGTGCCTATCAGAGAAAAATCGATTACAGGCAGAGCGGCGTTCGCAGTCCTGATTCCGAGTGCTCCTTCTAAAGAAAACAGCAGCACGTTTTTCTGCTGCGAATATTCATCGTCCAGCAAAAGGCCCAGCGACTTGGTCGCATTTACTTCATCTTTCAGTTTTTTGAAATCGCGCTCGATAATTTTGCTTTCGGCTTTCAGAACCAAAACGGTTTTCATCGGGTCGTTTTGATAGTCGGAAGCGATTTTGAAAACCTCATTCTGGTTCGATAAAAATACCAAAAATGCGCGGTGCATCCCCACGAGCGGCAGCGGCACTGGAACCGCTTTAAGTTTTTGATAAGCGCTTTCGAAAATCAGTTGGGAGGCGTTCAAATTTTCAGGAATTGAATCCGCATTCGCGATGTCGAGAGACCTGACGCCCAGAGCTGTTCCGTTCAGTATCTTTCCGGCCGCTTCCAAGTATGCGGCGATATCCTGCTGTTCATAAGAATTTTTAATTTTGATTTCCGAGGCCGATATTTCCTTGCCTACCTGGATATTTGTTTTTGATAGCGCCTGCTTTATCATTTCCGCGGCTTTGTCCTCAGCCGGCAGATTGATGACTGAAGGATTCCCGTCGAGGTCGTACTGCGGCCCCTCGGAATTGTTTGCAATCATCTCTTCTGCGAAAACACTCGCCAGATTCTGCGTTAAATTGGAAGAAAGAGAACTACTCTCGGCGCCGGCATCCGCTTTAGCGGCGGTATTGCCTGCCGTATTTTCGCTGGACGGCAATTTTTCCACGAAAGCGTTCTTCCCCACCGTTGAAAGCGGGCTTTCTCCCTCGGCCTGTATTCCTTGTTGCCCCCGGGTGTTTGTTCCGAAGAAATTGAAAGAAATTAAAGTTATGGCGCTCGTTATTGCCGAAAGCACTAAAAATCCCGCAATCAGTCTTTTGAGATCCGGTAAATCCACACCTTAATTATAGTTGAGTAGCGCTGCTAATCCTACGTATTTTATGCACATTCGCTTCGTCGCAAGTTCAGTCTGTGCCAAAAGCAGATGCCAATTTCAAAATATCTTCGACAGAAAGATTCTGCGGTCTTAAATCCGGTTTTATTCCGGCTTTTTTCAAAAGCATTTCCGCCTCACTTTTGGGAATTTCAAGCCCCGAAGACAAGTTGTTCAGCAAAGTTTTCCTCGGCTGGGCGAATATTGCGCGGACGATTTTGTAATAGCCGCGTTCCGAGGATTTTTCCCGGGGAAGCCCCTTAAAAATTACTGTTGCCGAATCCACTTCCGGAGCAGGAACGAAAAGATTTTTTTTCAAAATGAGCTTTATGGCCGGCTCAGCCCAAAATTGGACGCTTGCAGCAAGGCGATTCATCCTCGGAGGTTTTTCAACTATGCGTTCGGCCACTTCTTTTTGAATGGTCAAGACGCAAAGCGCTGGTTTTATCGGCAATTCGCCGATTGTTCTCAGTAACTTCCCCGTGATGTAATAAGGAATGTTGCCAACAATTTTATAATTATGATTTACGAATTTGGATTTATGAATTAAGGAAGGTAGAACTTTCAAAACGTCTCCCTCGATGAATTCGATATTTTTATCTCCGGAAAATATTTTCTGCAGCTGTCTGATTAATTTCTCGTCCTTTTCAATGGCGATTATTCTTAAGTCATGATTCTTAAATCTTAATTCTT
>JACQKT010000026.1 GCA_016204355.1 Candidatus Liptonbacteria bacterium | reverse complement strand
TATAAAAACAAAGTCGTGTTTTATAGATCCAAGGTCGCAGACAATATCAATGAAAAATATTTAATTTTCTACGGGGAATGAGAAAGAACCCTCTCGTTGTTCTGTTTTTGATATTTCTTGTCGCAATAACGGCGGCGTTTTTCATTTATCCCAAAAGCTTCGGCGCTAAATTCATGCCCTGGCGGCTGGGACTCGACCTCATAGGGGGCAGCCATCTTGTTTACAGCGTCGACCTCTCGCAGGTTTCCGGCGGCGAGCGCGATTCGGTTCTGAACGGTCTCCGCGACGTCATCGAGAGAAGAGTCAATCTTTTCGGCGTAAGCGAGCCTCAGGTTTTCATTGCAAAATCCGCAGGGCAGGATCAGCTCATTGTCGAGTTGGCCGGCATTACGGATGTCGCGCAGGCAATAAAGGAAATAGGCGCAACGCCGCTTCTCGATTTCCGCGAGGTGGAAGTCAGCGGTTCGAGTACGGAATTTATCAGAACGAACCTTACCGGGCGGTATATAACCGGTGCGCAATTAACGTTCGACCCGAACACTCAGGCACCGCAGGTTTCGATATCGTTTAGCGACGATGGCGGAAAAATTTTCGAGATGATGACCGAAAAAAACGTCGGCAAGCCGCTGGCAATTTTTCTCGACAATCAGTTGATAGAAATGCCGACCGTTCAGGAAAAGATATCCGGGGGGCAGGCGGTCATAACAGGAAGATTTACCCTTGATGATGCGAAAAAACTTGTCGAACGCTTCAATGCAGGAGCATTGCCGGCACCCGTAACGCTCATAAGCCAGCAGACCGTCAGTCCGACACTCGGTTCGGATTCTTTGAAGAAGGCGGCTTTGGCAGGAATAGTAGGGACGCTCCTTGTCATGGTATTTATGATCGCTTATTACAGAATGTTCGGAGTTTATGCGGCGTTCGCGCTTCTGATTTACATTCTGCTGACGCTTGCCGCCTTCAAATTGATACCGATAACTTTGACTCTTGCGGGGCTTGCCGGATTCATCCTGACAATAGGAATGGCGGTTGACGCGAACATTTTGATATTTGAGCGCATGAAGGAGGAGATCAAGAAAGGCCTTTCGCGTACGACGGCCATCGAAGAAGGTTTCAGGCGCGCCTGGCCGTCCATCCGCGACTCTAACACGAGCACGATAATTACGGCGATAATTCTTTATTACTTCACCTCGAGCTTCGTCAAAGGCTTCGCCCTTACGCTTCTCATCGGAGTTCTTATCAGCATGTTCAGCGCCATTACCACAACGAGATTATTTTTGCATATATTCGTGCGAGACAAAAAAATTCCCGTAACTACAAGTCCTAAATCATAAAATCAAGTACATGTTGAACATCATCGGACACAAGAATATTTTTCTCGGCATCTCCGCCGTTTTGATAACCGTCGCCGTTGTCGCCGTAGTATTATTCGGCTTCAGGCAGGGCATCGATTTCGCCGGAGGCACGTTGTGGCAGTTCCGTATCGCCAATAACGCTCCGGCAACTGACGACGTCGAAAGTTTTTTCACGTCGAATCTGAATACGAACGAGGCGTTCGTAACTTATGACCCGGCGAACAACAGCTTCATCGCGAGATTGCCCGCAGTATCGGAAGCGGACCACCAGAAACTTCTTGGAGCGTTGAAAGGAAAATACGCGTCATTCGACGAGGCCGGATTCCAGTCGATCGGGCCGTCGGTGGGGAACGAACTCCGCAAAAAAGCTGTCATAGCGATAATTCTCGTCATAATCGGTATCTCTCTTTATGTCGCGTTCGCTTTCAGAAAAGTTTTCCAGCCGGTCAGTTCGTGGACTTACGGCTTCATAACTCTTCTCACTCTCTTCCACGATGTTGCGATACCGGCGGGAATGTTGGCACTCCTCGGCCATTACGCGCAGATAGAAATAGACGGCAATTTCGTAGTGGCGCTTCTCGTCGTAATGGGATTTTCCGTTCACGACACGATAGTGGTTTTCGATCGCATCAGGGAAAATCTGCTTCTTGACCGGGGAAAAACGGCTTTTGCGGAACTGGTGAACTTGAGCGTCAACCAGACAATGGCGCGTTCCATCAACACGTCTCTGACGCTTATCCTCGTGCTTCTTGCGATTTATTTTGCCGGTCCGCCTTCACTTCATTATTTCGTTTTGACTCTTCTTGTCGGAGTAACGACCGGTATATATTCGTCAATCTTCGTCGCCAGTCCACTCTTGGTTCTCTGGCAAGGCAGGAAGAAGTGAATCATAATGCAAACTGTGCGAATGTATGCGAGTACCACGAATGCTACAAATAATTCAACGTAAGCATGATTAATCTGGATGACAAAGGTGGTAAGGTTGTTTATCCAGAACTTTCTTATCGATTAGTTGGCATTTCTTTCAGAATTCAAAATGAGTTGGGAAGATTTTGCACTGAAAAGCAATATGCAAATGCTTTTGAAAAAGAACTGCAAAAGGAGAATATTAAGTACAAAAGAGAATTTCATATACCTGCGGAGATCAAAGGAGAACGCGCGGAAATAATTGGCTAGATTTTTTTATAGAGGAGAAAATTGCAGTTGACCTAAAAGCCAAGCCCTTTGTAACCTGTCAGGATTATTATCAAATGCAACGATATTTAGAATTAGCGGGGTATAAAGTTGGGATTAATCATTAACTTTCGGGCCAAATATTTAAAGCCTAAAAGGGTCTTAAATTCGCAGTATTCGCGAGATTTGTAGCTTGGCATTATGTCCACAGTTATCCACATATAGAGCTTTATAAAATAAGCCCCAATTTTGTATAATCTAACCAATAGATAAAAATCTAAATGGAGATACCGCCCGTTAAGAAATCAACGTTTTACATCATCTGTGTGATAGTCCTTTTGGCCGGCATGATGATCGGCGGACTCCTTATAGGATACGGAGCATATAAAGCAATATATAAAAATAAGGCTGCTTTTTGTGCAGTGCCCACTGCAGAAGAAACTTTTGATAAAATGATAACAGAAGCGACTATTCCATCCAGCACGATAAACAGAGTAACTTCCCTCGCTCCCAACCAGACCATTATCGGCAAAGTTACTGCGGCATCAACAAATCAAATTACGCTTGAAGTGAACTTTGCTAACCCAATTAATCCCAGAAATTCGACGACAACAACCGTAAAAGTTCCTGTCGGCACAAGCGATAAAATTATCCGCTTCGAGCGCGTTGCAGACTCATCGGAATTGAAAGAAGTTAATTCTAGCACTAGCGGGATAAAATCAGGCGATATTGTAACGGTAAAAGTGCTTTCTGACGGCTCAAAAGTTATTTATCTTCCGACGAAATAAAATCATGTTTTCTAAAAAAGCGGGGACAACACTTTTATCGCTTTTTTTGATAGTTTCCCTTGCTTTCGGGTTTGTTCCGAGAACTTCCGCGGCCACACTGCAAAGCCAGGTTATAGACGAATATAAATATTCTGCAGCGACTCAGCAAATCAATGTTCAGGGGCCGGGATCTTATCCTGAGAAGCCGATAATGAATAATCTGGATCCGGTAATAATCTCAAACCAGCCCACGCGGCCCGCTCCGGATGTAGCTTCCATTTCGGAAAAACTATACGCTGGCTTGTCTTACACCAATAACAAAACTTATTCGTGGTCAACAGGAAGAGGGGACAGCAGGGAAGATTTCTTTGTCGATTGCAGGCAGCCGTTCTCCTTATCGGACGATATGCTTTCCAATGAATACAGATTGTGCGGCGCCCCCGATGATAATTTGCCAGTAACCCTACAAAACACCACTTTCCTGAATACGTATTATTTTATCGAAACTTATACTCGAAGCAATTATCCTAACCTATTCGATTATTCGAGAAACATACAGGTAAAATATCAAGACCCACAGACAGTTCAGGTAAACATCGGGGTTACTGGTTTTCGGGAAGATTTTTCAGGCATCTATAAGAGGACGGGCGCCGTTATGAGAATCCTTCCCGGAGACCAAGTTACGAGCTATCCGGCGGGAGCTTGGTGCGAATCATTTGGAGGGGGAGACTCAGAAACAGAAATTTGCAACGATGGCGCAATTTACAAGGATGGCCAGACCCTGGTTTTCCGCTGGTATTCGGGATGGGGAGAGGACCGACTTGCTCTTGAAGGAGAAACGCCCGACTATACAGGAACATGCAGAAGCGGAGAAGATACTTACGATTGCGGCTCGGTTTCGGGACTGAAGTTTTCGAAAATAAGCTTGTCAAATTTAACACCGAGCAATGAATCTGTAACACGGCCTCTTAACAGCGACATAGTTTATTTGTCGCCGACAAAATGCAAGACAACATACAGCAGCAGTTTTTTCACAGAAAAAGCTGAAGTTTATTGTCTTACTTATGGTTTATCGGCCGACGGGCGGGTCGGTGCGGCGGAATATTATCAAAGCGATTCTTCTTTGGGGTTTGGATTTATTATTCTAGGCTTCGCATTGTCTTTTTTCGCTCCATACTTACTTCCGGAAACTTTGTCTCTTGATGCCGCTTTATCGACAATCGGGTTAACAAGCTTAGAACTTAACGTGCTTTCAACTGCAATTTCCATTGCAACCCTAACTGACCCGGTTATTCAAGCCGCATCAGGACCAAGCGCTTACGGTACTGTTGAAAATTCTAATAACTTGGGTGTAGGCAATTGGGCGTGGTCGGCGGGATTCGATACCGCGACACTGACGCCGGTAACACCCACATCCACCGTGTCGCTGTCGTGCTCCTATGCAAGCAGCAGTCCCCTGATTTGGGGAAACGGAAATTGCCAGAGCGCGGCGCCGTTAAGCTATCAGAATATCGCCCCCGGAGCCGCCATAAACGTGCCAGCATTAACGACGAGCTCGGCAAGTTATTCGGGGTCCGTTAATTTCCTCTGCGATGCAAGCGGCGCATGGCAATATGTCGGCGAGACCTGCAACGCACCGAACGGACCGGGAGTTTATCTCGAAATTTATTGATAAAGACATGGAATCCGCAAAAAAATTATTATTGTCTCTGCTGGTAATTGCCCTGCTTGGAATAGGAGCGTTCTACTTTATAAAACTTAATCCTCAAATGGCAGGCGAGGCAAAAGCCGGATTGCTCGCCCATGGGACCATAACAGCTATTGATGCCGCAAACCGCGAATTGACCGCCTCAATAGCTTCAAACGGGGAATTGTTCGGGACGCGGAAATTCGGAATAGGGGAAAAAAGAATAGCAATCTCGCAAAAAACAAGAATCAATAAGTTTTTTTATTCGGAAAATGCCAAAGGAGAGATTGAAAAGTCTTTGACACAGGAAGTGAATATCGGTGATTTACATGGCGGCGACCCGGTTTCGATTATTTACGGCGAGGAGAAAAACAGCATTCTCCAAAATGTGGAATCGGTTACCGTGAAAGTGGAATTAAACAACTTCGAAGAAAATATCGCAGCCGAAATCGAAAAAATGCAAAATAATTTCTATGTCAAAGGCCAAGTGGTCACTATAAGCGCCGCGGATTTTTCGCTTGAGTATTATCCCTATATATTCGGGCAGCGCGTCGAGGAAAAAGCCAAGACTGCACTTTCTTCCGATGTGAAATTTTATGCGGTTGACGATGAAAACCGCATCGGTATCGAACATGCGCGGAAAGAAATCTCGATAAGAGATATAAGAGCAGGCGACATAATCGTTCTGACCGCGCCGAGCAGCTCCGACTTTTCACGTGGCACTGTCACGGCCACAGTTGTTACTCTTGTGAAAGATGAAAGGTAAAATATGAGGTATGAATAAAAAAACTTTTAATGAAACAATAAAAATCAGAGATGTGCTTCTGGCGATAGGTGTACTGATTTTCATTTCTCCAACGCTTGCAGAAGCGGCAATTTGTCCTTCCGTATCCATTTCAGCCGGGCAATTTACGTGGGCGGGAACAGCGGCGGGATGTTCGTCCGCCGTTCAAACCGCTCCCAGTACCCTTTCAGGCGGATATTATGACGTCCAAAACGGCGCTTCCGGTATTTATGGTTACTGGCGGGCTAGCTGTGATGCGAGCGGCAACTGGCAGGATTCCGGCATAAAATCTTGCAATACTCAATCCTGCGTCCCTAATGGCACGACATATTATTGGCCATCGGGCAGTACAGACATGTGCTCAGCGACAATTAACGTAACCAATAATGTCGGTACGGCACGCACCGTTTACAATACCAATTCCAATTTTACAAGCACGAGCAACGCAACATGGGATTGCACGGGAACTACGAACAATACATCAAATGGCGGCGCATGGCAGGGCCCGCGTGACGCCTCATGCGTCGCCCGCCCGCCCACCGCTTCATGGAATCCTTCAAGTTATTCTCCTATTCCTTATGGCGGGTCCTTTAACTGGAGCTGGGGTTCAACCGGCACGAGCGGCGGTTATTGCAATCTTACCGCTCCTTCGAGTTCTCCCGATTATGCAGAGCCCGGCGTTAATTTGCTTGGCGCGCCAACGTCTTTTTCAGGGACAACCGGGCAGCCGTGGACCCTTAACCATGTAGGAACTTTCTATCGCGATCTTGTTTGTTATAGTTCTGCTGGCGCCCCGTCGAATTCAGCTCGCATATCATGGACAATACAACCGCCCCCTGCACCGACTGCAACGTTTACTCCAACAACGTACGCCGTTCCTCCGGGCGGATACATTCCTGCCGGCGCTATAAGTTATACCTCAACCAATGCCACAAGGTGTGCGATTACTGACCCGAATGCAGCGCCGGGGGACACCAGCGCAACGTGGGATCCCGCAGCTTTATCATGGATAAATCCTGTCGCCCTCGGGCCTTATACAACCGGATGGTCGCGTAGGCTTACCTGTTATAACTCAGTAGGTGCTTCGGCATCATCCATTTTCAATCTTGTTATTGCCCCCCCCGCGGCTTCAATCAAAGCTAATGGATTAAGCTCAATCACAAATATAGACCCGATTGAAACCATAAATATCGCATGGAACTCGACCAGTACCGACAGCTGGTCGAGTATAATAACGGCAGCTGGTTGCGCCGATACGTCTCTCAATACTCCGGTGGGCGGAGCTTCGTGGATAGCCAACGCCGGCAGTGGAACAGGCAGGTATGTCGGATACCCGTTCAGAAACTGCAATATAGGCATTAATTACACCGCAAACGATTCCATATCAAATACAAGCGTTCAGTCGTTGGTTAATTTTTTCGTATCGAGCCGTATTCCGACGACAGGGAAAGTGGTTGCTGCAGGCGAACAGGTCAGATTAAGATGGAACGCGATGAACGCCACAAGCTGTACTCGCACAAACACTTATAACCCGAGTACGAACGTCTTCAACGGTTCGACTTCGCCTACACCAAGTCCATATGCTTCAACTTCATTTGCAGCAGCTAATGTTTCCACTTCAACAGACTACAGATTTACTCTTACTTGTACCAATTCGGCAGGCGTTTCTTCGGCCGCTTCGGTCGGATTAACAGTTAACCCTGCTGCGCCCGAAACATGTGTATCGACTGCCGGAAACTCATGCACCAGGACCAACTCCTGTGGCAGCAGAACTAATTCCGGCACGATACAGTGTAATGGAACCTGCAACGCAACCGCCCCTTCGGAATCAGGATGTACAACGAGCACGTCTACAACGAGCACGTCTACAACGAGCACGTCTACAACGAGCACTTCGCCGGTTTGCATATTTTCTGCAAACCCATCAACCATAATTCCGCCGCAATCTTCCTCGCTTGAACTGACTTGTATTAATGCCAATTCTTGTTCGATAGACAATGGTGTGGGTTCCGTTAGTCCAATTAATGATTCGGAACCAGTTAGTCCGGCACAGACGACTACCTATACCTTGTCCTGCACAGGAGACAACAACGTCGCATCATCTTTCCAGACCACGGTAAGAGTCACTGACTACGATATAAAGGAAATAGGTCCGTAAATTCGAGAAACAAAAAGGGCAGAAATGATTCCTGCCCCAACTGGCTTTCGTATCTCTGTTTTTCCGGTGCTATCCGCCGGCTGCGGTCGCTATGCCTCCGAAAGTCTTTGTCCATTTTCCGATGATGTCGTCGGATACCTCCCTGACGAGTCGCTCGGCATCGCGATCGCCATACTTGGAGCTGGTCCCGTAGACAATTGTTGTTATAACGCTCCTGTTCCTGAGGATTCCCCTCTCAACCAGGAGTATAGGATTGCTGCTGTAAGACAGCTCTATCCGCGCCCCATAGGCTATGTAGGGATACCCGTCGGAGTACATGAACGCGACTTTGGCGCTAAGACAGGACTTGCCGCACGGCGATTCGGCGACCTTGAATCCCTTACTCCGGAGGTACTTCTTGAGGTGGACGAAGAACTCGCCACCGTAAACGACTGCCTCCGAGACCGGATCCGAGACTTCTTCAAGCTTTCCGGGAAAAAGGTAGTACGTCGCCGGTTCGACATAGATGGGGATTTCCTTGATGTCCTTTCCGATCAATTCCCGTTTGACGCTCGCGGGGACCTCCGGTTGCTTCTGCGGGACAACTGCAGCGCAACCTACCAGCAAACCAATGACGGTCGTCAATATAACTGCAAACCACCTTGTTGCCGACATGGCGCCTCCTTCCTCCGGGGTTACCGGAAAATGGTAAAGGGTTAAGTTCGAAACCGAAAGACAGTAAACTGCCTGATATTCGGTTTTCAAGATTGCTTCAGGCAAATTATACCCATATTTTTGATTATTTGTCAAAAAAGACCAAATTGGCTAAAAACCCTGAATTTTGGACGTATTTCCAAGGGTTATAAAGGTTTTCCCCACAAATTTGTCTCTTCTCTGATATTTCATATTACTTAATATTATCGATTTATCGATGCTTTTTCGATGTTTCATCACTCACCGTGCTATAGCACAACACTGTGATGCATCACATAGGATTTCCAGGGCCGCTGTCGCTACTTGACTATTCTTTTGACTTAATTTACAATTGTCCCTGTAAAAGAGCTTGGTCGGTTTTATCAATCCAGCAGATAATGCTAACCCCAAGATGCCTACAACTTCAGTGGACAAAATTTTAGATTGGCTTTGGTCCCATCTCGATGACCGCCAGCGCGACGTTTTGGCGGGACGTTTCGGATTGAACGGCGATTCCAATACGCTTGCTGAGCTCGGCAAGAAATATGACATTACAAGAGAAAGAATAAGGCAGATTGAGGCCGCTGCTTTGAACACCTTATCCGAAAAAGCGCCCGAGCATCCGGCAATGAGCGAGTTTATGGAAAGAAGTAAGAAGCATATAAAGAATTCGGGCGGAGTGGCAAAGAAACTCCATTTTCTTGAACACCATAAAAATTTCATAGGCGACATCGAAGAAAATCATCTTGACCTTCTTGTGGAAACTACTGGGCATCTTCGTCTCCACCGCGAAGACAACGATTTTTGGCCTTTTTATTATTCCGACAAGGAAAACGTTAATAACGCAGGCGGTTTCATAAGCGACTGGGAAAAATTTTTAAGAGCAAGAAAGGAAGAAATATTGTCCTCGCCAAAATATCATGTCCATTTCAGAACTTTTGTAAAAAAATCCCGCGTCAACCCGGCACATGCCGAGAGCTATATCTCGATTTCCAAAAGATTTCACACGAACCATTACGGCGACTCCGGGCTTTCGGAATGGCCGGAAATAAAACCCGTCACGATAAGAGACCATATCTATTTGATTCTGAAAAAGGAGAGCAAGCCGATTCATTTTGTGGACATAGCACGACTGATAAGCGAACGAAATGCCGAAAAGAAAGCGCTCAACGCGACTGTACATAACGAGCTTATAAAAGACCCTCGCTTCGTTCTTGTCGGCAGAGGAATCTACGGACTTTCGGAACATGGTTATAAGCCGGGTACGGCGCGTGAAGTTATTCAAAGAATCCTCAGGGAAAACGGCCCGATGCGCACTAAGGAACTAGTTTCGACTGTTCAAAAAGAAAGATTTTTTAAACCGAATACCGTACTGGTGAATCTGCAGAACAAAAAGTTTTTCCTCCGCCAGCCGAACGGCACTTACGTAATGCGCAAAAAATAAAAGCGTTTTCTCGCGGCGGTTTTTCTCAGTTTTGCTTTACCCCGCACCGGCACAGATATCGGTATCACGTACGCAAAAACGCGGTACGGGGTTTACTTATCGGCCCCACGTGCCATAATTTAGGTAATGCCTCAGGACGTTTTCAATCAATTAGGACAATTTTTTGCCGAATTGGGATATATCGTTTGGAATTTTATTGAGCCGGTTTGGCCGATTTTGGCTTTCGCCATTTTACTGCCATTAGCTTATTCGGCTTGGTTTGCGTGGAGAAAATTCATTTATAAGAAGAATATCAGATACATACTGCTTGAAATAAAGATGCCGAGAGAGATAAAAAAGAACCCGAAAGCGATGGAACAGGTTTTCACGGCTGTCCACTCGCTTAGAAACGCGCCGGGAACCTGGCTTGAAAAATGGTGGGATGGGGAAGTAACGCGGCCGTATTCGTTCGAACTGGTGACATTCGGCGGCGAAACGCATTTCTATATCCGTCTTTATTACAAGCAGAAGAGCCTGATGGAAGCCGCATTCCTTTCCTACTACCCGGACCTTGAATTGGTGGAAGTCGATGATTATGTCAGCCGGCTTCCGGGCAACATCGACGAGCTTCAGAAACAAGGCTACGATCTTTGGGGGACCGAAGTGATTCTTGCAAGGGAATCGGCGTATCCAATAAAGGCCTATGAGAAGTTCGAATCGCCGGACGAGGATAAGCAATACGACACGATGTCGAGCTATTTCGAACTTTTCTCGTCCCTTAAAAAGGAAGAAATAATATGTTTTCAGATAATAATCGCGCCCAAGGGACATGAATGGGCGGAAAGATGGCAGGGGCTTTTGCAAAAATTGAACGAAAGAAAATCCGAGGCAAAGGAAAAATTGACTACGGACGTTTCTTTTCCCGGCGGCTTTCCCGGTCCGTTGCCTAAATTCGATATCAAAAGAGCAGGAGAGGACGACAACACTCTTTTTCGAACTGCGTTCAGAACTCCGGGAGAAACGGATATATTGAAGGCCGTAGGCAACAACTTGTCGAAGCCTGCTTTTGATACATTAATCCGCTTCGTCTATCTCTCGCCAAAAACGATGTATATGGACTCAATACCGCGGCGCGGGATAAGGGGCATTTTAAATCAGTTTACCGCCATAGATTTGAATTCTTTTGATTTCAACAATCCCACCGCAGTCGGGACAGGAAGAGTACTACTTTTCCATTTTCCTCATGTCTTTCCGACAAAGAGGTCGCTTTCAAGGAAGGCGAAAAACCTTTACAACTATATTAATAGGGTTATTCCCGAGGAAAATTTTATCGGTAGGCTTATTACCTCCCGATTCTTCAGCTGGAGCTTTCCTTCAAAGCGCTTCGAAATGAACACGGAGTGTCTGGCGACCATTTTCCATCCGCCAACCGTTTTGTCTCTAACCGCTCCGCACATCGAAAGAGTTGAAAGCAAAAAAGGCGGGCCGCCTGCAGGTTTGGCCATTTTCGGCAGCGAAGAAAGTATAGAAGGATTGAAATGAGTAACATAATGCGAAAAACGCGAATCCGTTATGCAAATGATGCGAAACTTTTTGAACTGTTTCATATGATTTGCATAATTAATTTGTAATTTAGCATTGCATTTATCATGAACGACACAACTATTTTTCTCTTCGATTTTTTCCGTGCATTTTTCACGATAATCGACATCCTTCTTTTTGTTTTCATTATCGCAATGATAAGTATGTCATGGAAATATCGGCCGAATTTCAAAATGATACCCGAAGAGATCGAGAAAACTTACACCTTGGGCACCGCCATTTTGCGGGAACACTGGGAGGCCATCATCATGAAGAGCAAAATCGATTCTTTGGAATCAAGGAAATCTGCCGTTATACAGGCAGACAAACTGGTCGAAGACGTTATAAGAAGAATGGGGTTTGAGAAAGAAAGCATGGCAACAAAAGAAGCAACAAGCGAAGCAGGCATGTTCGAACTTCTTCAAAGTCTTTCATCGGAAGATTTTAAAACAGTGGACCGCGTCTGGGACGCTCACAAACTGAGGAGCAAGATTGTTCATGAACCGGACTTCGTGCCATCAAGAGAAGAAGTACAAACCGCCTTGGAAAATTATGCCTCCTTTTTGAAAGAAGTAGGTGTAATATGAACATAATGCGAATTATGCAAATAACTTGCGAATACCGCGAAGGCCGCAAATTTTTAAAACTTGATTATATTCGCAGTATTAGCGGTATTCGCATAAATTCGTAGTTTCACATTATATTTTTTATGCCCAAAGCCGGAAAACTTCAAATCATAAAATATGCTCCGCCTCCGCCGGAACTCCCGGTTTACGGAAGAGTCGACCCCGCAGATGTTTCTTTCATCGGCCGCACGAATTACGTCGCCGCCCTTGAAGAGAAAAAATTTATTTTCGGAATTAAGCGAACCGACCGCAGGCGCCATCTTTACATAATAGGCAAAACTGGGGTCGGGAAATCAAAAATGCTCGAGCTCCTTATCCGCCAGGATATCGCTTATGGCTGCGGCACCTGCCTGATAGACCCCCATGGAGATGTAATAGAAAACCTTGTTGATTTCATTCCGGAAGAACGAATAGACAATGTGGTCATAATAGACCCGTCGGATTCCAAATACCCGGTTTCTTTCAATCCTCTCGCGAACGTGGACCCGGATTTCAAGCATCAACTGGCGCAAGATTTGATAGAGGTCATGGAAAAACAGTTCGGCGCGAACTGGACTCCGCGGCTCGAACATGTTTTCCGTTTCAGCGTTCTTGCTTTGCTCGATTATCCGCACGCCACAATGCGCGGGATGATATCTCTTTTGACCGACAGGAATTACCGCCAGAAAGTAATTGAATACATAGAAGATGACATGGTTCGGCGCTTTTGGGCAATTGAGTTCGCCGATTGGTCAGAAAAATTCGATACTGACGCGATTATTCCTCTGGTCAACAAATTGGGCCAGTTTTTGTCGAATCCGCTTTTGCGCAATATTTTCGGCCAGAAAGGAAACAAAATAGATATAGACACATTGATGAACAAAAAAAAGATAATTTTCATTAATCTTTCCAAGGGGAGACTGGGAGAAGAAAATTCGAGTTTTTTCGGTTCCATGTTTCTTACCAAAATAAAACAAGCAGGAATGGCCCGGGCTAGGCAAAAACAGGCCGATCGCCAGGATTTTTATCTCTATGTCGACGAGTTCCAGAATGTCGTGACCGACACTTTTGAAAACCTGCTTACGGAATCGCGGAAATACGGCCTTTGCGTAACGATGGCGCACCAGTATTTCGGTCAATTGACCCCCCGAATACAATCCGCCGCGCTGGGGAATTCCGGAACTATCGTCGTGTTCCGCGTCGGCGGAGACGACGCCGTGAGACTGAAGCCCGAAATGTCGCCCGTTTTCGACACGAAAGACATGATAAATCTCGGCGTTCAGGAATTTTACATAAAAGAAACCATTGACGGAGAAACGTACGACCCGTTTTCGGCGGAAACACTCAAGGTAATGCCACCTACTCATCCGTCTTACAGGGACAGGATTTTAGAGCAGTCTCGCCGAAAATATTCCATTCCTGTCGACGCCGCGAAAAAACTTATAGCAGAGGAAGAATCGAGCATAATACGCTCGGCTCAGGAAAAAGCGATTATTGAAGGGAAAAAACCGGGTAGCGGAGATGAGACCAATGAAAAACCAGCAGGCGAGCCCGAACCGTTGATATAATATGTCCTGGATTTTTTACGCAGTTCTGATGGTCTGTTTTGAGTATGGCTCTAATAGCCGCGGACAATTGTTGTCGTGGCGACGTTATTCGCTCTATTCGGATCGCCTGAGACTTTGGAGTCGGGGTCCGCGGTGATTGAGATAAAATTGGTCCCGCTGCTGTTGAGGTTATCGAACCCAAGAGTGAAGCGGACGTATTCCCCTGGCGCAAGCGGCGACTGTAGATTGGATTTATAATTGCCCACCGAGGAAGGAATTTGCGCATAGAAATCCCATTCCGGAGAAACGCGTGTGCCGATGTTTTTTATATCGAAAACAATTGCGGCCTTCTGCCCGGACTTCACAGAATCCGCGTGAACAAAAGTATTCCCCTCCAAAATTCCAATATCAACCGTTTTTATTTCGAGGTCCGGCACTCCCGGCGTTGCGGGAACAACGGTCGGGATACCGGACGAGTTCGCAGGTGTCGAAGTTGTCCTAGAAGGATTTGTTACGGTCGTCGTTACAGTGCTTGTAGGCGTACCGGTCGTGCCTGTGAGGGCAGAATTACTCGAACCATTCTGGTCCTGTACAGGTACGCCGGAATCGCCGGGGGCTGTTGTTTGAGAAGCGAAGTTCTTGGCGGTATCGATTGCGGTTTTTTGCAGAAGAATAACGAAATTTTTGGCGGCAAGAGAAACCGATGCGAGATTGGGTTGCAATTTTCCGAGGGGTATCGTGAGTTTCGGGAAAACAACGGCGCCGTTTATGAGCGAAATCGAGAAAAACAAAACTGCAGCTATTACGGCAATAGGAACAACCGACTGATAAAGTTTTTTAATACGCTCAATCATATTGCAAAAGATTTATAATGTTTTTCCGCTTTCGGCCCTGCCAGCGGACGATTTGATAAGAGCCAATTCCGCTGATTATTAGCAATATTGTCAAAAAGACAATAACACCAAATCTGCCAGAAAGTCCAGTATAGGGTGCTTGGCTAAGGTAAATGAACGGGGGACTGAATCTTGAACTTATAAGACTCACTCCGGCAACTTCTCCTCCTCCGCCTCCCGGAACAGTAACTATTCCGCCGCCACCCCCTCCTCCTCCACCGCCACCACCCGGAGGAGTGATAGCCCTTACGGTACAGTTTGCAGTCGAACTGGCAGCGGAAAGAGTTACGATAAACGTGCCATCAGAAACGAATCTTGAACTGAAAGTGTTACCCGTTCCGTTTGTCGGAATTCCTCCGGGAGCATCCCAATCGAACGGCCCCGACAAAGTGCTTGATACCGAAAAGTTCGCTGCCTGTCCCACGTCTATCACCTGATTAAGAGGAGAACATACGAGTTCCGAAGTTATTGTCGGAGCTACAACTGTTACGAAACACTGTGCTGTTCTGCTTCCATCAGAAACGGCTGCAGTTGATGTCCCCACCGCAGAAAATGCGGAAGTGAAACTCGTGCCGGTTCCACTGCTTGGAATGCCGGAAGAAGCTGACCATGTAAACGGCCCCGAACCGGTGCTCGATGCCGTGAATGTCACGCTGCCGTTAACTTGAATTGTCTGATTCGAGGGCGTGCATGCAAGAGTCGGCTGCAGAGGCGGAGGAGGGGGTGGCGGGGGAGGAGGCGGAGAAATGGTAGTTACATCAATATTCGCCGTACAGTTTACCGTTCCGCCCGGCCCGGTTGCCGTGCCTGTATAGGTAATATCCGATGTGGGAGAAACCGAGCGTGTGCCCGAAGCAACCGGCGTCACCGAACCCATGCCTTGATTGATGGAAAACGACGTTGCGTTTGTAGTTGTCCAAGAGAGAGTCGACGAAGAACCTGTCTGAATAATAGTCGGATTGGCAGAAAGCGTGCAGGTAGGTGCGGGAGGGGGGGAAGTTACCGTTATCGTTGCCGTACACGTCACCGTACCTCCGGAGCCGGTAGCAGTGCCGGTATAAGTTGTACTTGTAGTCGGTGAAACGGTCCTTGAACCGCTCCCAACTGGTGTTACAGAACCGATATTGTGATTAATCGAAAATGATGTAGTGTTTGTTGTCGTCCACGAAAGCGTCGAGGTAGAACCGCTTTGTATACTTGTCGGATTAGCAGCGAGAGTACAGGTTGGAGCGGTAGGGGTGACCGGCGGAGCATTGACAGCAACGGAGCACTGCGCGGTTTGGTTGCCATCAGTAACTGTTACCGTGTAATTTCCTTCTATTGCATATGTGGTTCTGAAATTTGGTCCGTTGCCGCTTCCCGGATTCCCGCTAGGAGCAAGCCACGAGAATGTTCCAATTCCGCCGCTTGCAGAAAAACCTGCAAATTCATTTTGGTCAACCGTTTGCGAGGAAGGAGAACAAATCAAGGGCGAGGGTGTTGCTACCGTTACAGAAGCAGAGCAAGAAACCTGTCCTCCCGGCCCCGATGCAGTAAGCGTGTAAGTAACGCTCGTAGATATAAATATTGTGCCTGAGCTGTTGAGCGGAACCGTCCCGACACCGTTGTCAATTGACGCAGACGTAGCATCAGTAGTTATCCATGAATATGCAACATTGCCGCCGTCAAAAGGAAGAGAATTTGGAGTTAAAGAAAATATACATGTCGGGGGAGGGGGAGCAACAGTAACCGACGCCGAACGTAACTTCTCCTCCCGGACCCATTGCGGTCAATGTGAAAGTAATACTTTCCGATATGAAAATCGTCCCTTCCGCAGAAAGAGTTACGGCGCCCACCCCATTGTCTATGGATACGGATGTGGCGCCGGTTGTTGTCCACGAATAAGCGACGTTACCTCCTTGCGCCGGCAGGGAATTCGGGATCAAAGTAAACGTGCACGTCGGCTGAGAAGGCGTCACGCCTCCATCTTCGCCGCCAACATCCCCGCCACCGTCAGCAGCGCCACCACTGTCACCACCAGCTTCCCCTCCGCTATCTCCCCCGGACTCTCCTCCGCTATCGCCCCCTGCGTCACCGCCGCTGTCGCCTCCACTATCCCCACCGCTATCGCCGCCGCTGTCACCACCGCTATCGCCGCCGTCGGTTCCATAATAACGGATCTGAACTTGGATAGAATCGTCGTACCTAACTCCGGCAGCGCTTAAAGGGATAGCGAACGAATAAGTTTTGTGCTGCCAAGAAACATTGCTGGTATATTCATATGCGCTTTTTCCCCATTCGGTTTTGTTTTTTTCTATCAAAAAAGTTTTCAAGCCGCTCGGAGTAGCGATTCCAATCTCCGCCCAGTCGCCATCTCTATCTAAAGTATTGTCCGAAGTCCAATCGATTTTTGCATAAAGATTATTTCTGTCGGCGCTGAAATAAGCGTAACGGGTCGCGTAAGGATGGCTCGAAACGGGAACTGCGTCATAGGTATATATTTTATTGGAGCCGATATCGTAATCAAGATAGCCGGTTTGCGGCCAGCGATAAGGAGCGCCTTTGAAATTCTCGGCAACCCCGGTTATTTCAACAGAAGACACTTTTTCATCTAATGAAAATTCTATCGAGCGGTTATGGGCGTCAACCACGTCATAATCTGCATTTTTAAATTTCCTAAGCGGGAGATCGGCGCCGTTCGAAAGGTCACGAATCGAAACAGGATATTTTTCGCCGAAAGAAACCTTGTCCAAGTGCGCGCTTTGTACGTCGCCGTTATTGGTTATGCGGATATGGTCGGCTGGTTTCGGCAAGTTGAAACTCCTGGACGTGTAGCGATATTCGGGATAAGGATTCCCGGGGAATTTCTCCGTTGCGACGAACTGCCACGAACCGTTAACGTATTCCTCAACCGTGAATGAGCCGGAATTATCCGATATCCCCGAAAATATCGGCGCTATATTGAAAAAATTTTTATATGCAAGCGGGTTTTGAACAATGCTGTAAACGGCAAAGAACAGAAACGCAAAAACCGCCATGCGTATTTTTGGACTTAATGCTTTTGCGGTGTTCATGCCTTTGAATAATAAAATTATTTATGTTTACTTTAATGAAGAAAACATTAAAGAATCATGAAGGGAATTTTTATTCCCTTTTCTGATGTCAATAATTTAAACCCCAGAAGAGGAAATAAAACGATTGGCAGGAGAGAAACGACACGCGCGTCTCTCCTGCCGAGTGGTTACTCCTTTTTTACTCCACGAAGAAATTGCTGCGAAGCCATGGCAATGCCTGAACCTCGCGGTGCCATTTGCCGTAGTCCGCTCCTCCGCACTTCTCACCCGTCTTTGCAACGCAGGTGTAGAGTGCGCCGCCTTTCGGGTAAACGGGCTTGAGACTCGAGGGTGCCCGGATAATGAGGTAGCTGGCTTCGTTCGTTATCTTGCGCTCGAACGTCAGCTGGCCTTCGCCGTCGACGACGGGAACTTCAACCGAATTGTTCTCGGCGAAGTTCGTCGGGAGAACAGCGCCAGGCGTGAAATTGTAGTTGTTATTCACGCCGACCTTCGAACCGACGGCTTGTGCCCAGTTGAGGTCGTGAAGCTCAAACTCGAAAATGCCGGCGCTGTCCTTGAGCGGCTGAATGCGCCCGGCCTCCAACGCCTCGTTCACCAATGCACCGATGTTGCGGCTTTGCTTGCCGCTTATCTCGGCCTTGAACGCCGGGTCGAGAATTTTCCACACCACGACGCGATGCGTGAAAGAGTCGCGCGGCGGCTTGGTCTTGATTGGCGCCGTCTTGGCGACCCGCTTGCTTTTCTTTTTCTTTCCGGCGTTGGAGCAGATAGTCGAGTGGGCGATCGTCCACTCGTTGCCGTCGCTCAGCTCGACGGTGAAATTGTGTATGAGGACTTGTTGGGGCTGGCCGGGCGCTGGCTGGAAGACGACGCAGGTCGCCTTCTTGTCTCGGCCGAATACCATCGAGTCGACTGCATAACCGGCGCTGGCGACTTCCGACTCGTAAAGCGAAGTGTCGAGGTTAGCGTTGACGATGACCGTCTGCGCCAACTCGGCCGGAAGCAGTTTTTCGACCGCTTCTTTGGCGAAGAATTGCTTCTTCGTCGCCCTCACGAGCTTCGTCAACCGCTCACGCTCGGTCTTGTTGCCGAGCTTCGCGATTTCCGCGAGAATGTCGGAGGTTTGCACCACCGAGCGGCGGAGGACATCGTAAACCTTCGCCTCGTCTTCCTTGGTCGGAAGCCCGAGGTCGGCGACTGTCTCTTCGAGCGTGCGCTGGTTGACGTCACCGCCGGGGTGCGTCCACTTCAAACACTGCTGTTCTTGCGCGAACGCCGGAAAGGCGAACGACGCAAGAAAAACTACGAGTGCGATTACGCGTTTCATGGCTCTCTCCTCTCGTGCTGTGGTTAAAGAAGTTTACTGCAATTTACAAGTTGCTGTTTCCTTATGTCTGGCAATCGCCATTTATAAGGAAGTGTCTGGCGGGAATTCGGGCTCTCGACAGACATCTCCCTACAAAATTTAATTCTTATTTATAATTTTTCAGTGCGTTTCCAAAAATTCTGCGGTTACGACATACCGCGATTCTTTCCCTCCTAAAATGTCGCAGGTGGAAAGCGTAAGTATTTTTTTATCGCTTTCAAAATCAAGCCGCGTATCATCAGCAATTTTTATCTCGACTTTCGTTACCGCATAAGAATATTTTTTTGTATCGGAGTATATGTCGATGACATCGCCCGGTTTGAGCTCATTCGCGCGCGTGAATACCGCGAGTGCGGGATTATGAACGGGCAACAGGGAACTATGTCCGAATAAAATTACATTTCCCGTCCGTCCTGGCATTGCCGAATCGGGATAATGAATCACCCCTTTCGTAAGTTCCTTGTTCAATACATCAAGGTCTCTGGAACTCGATAATATAATAGGAGAATCGACGGCTATTTTCGGTATTACTATCTTCGGCGAAGACCATGTTTCGGGAGCCGAAACTGCAGCAACGGTTCCTATGCCCCGTGAGGAAAAAAGCAAAAGACCTGCTGGCAATTTCGAATCAGAAGAGGGAGGCTGTAAAAATGCAAGAAACATTTCTCTCGTTTCGGTATTCATGAATCCGAAAACGTAAGAAACGCCGGCAAGAACCAGGAAGGCAATTAGCCAAATCCTTAACCAAGACCGGAAAAAACCCTTTTTGGGCATCGCAACCTCAACCCGAGATATGCCGGCGGAATCCTCCCTCATAGTCCACAAATATACCGATATTGTGGCTATTTGTCAATTAATTTTCCGTGAAGTCTTTTTTTTTGAGAAATTCGCCTGCCGGAGAAAGCGAGGCGGCGATATGCGTAAGAAAACCGAATACCATACCCATCACTATCGAAAGGATTATATCGTTATAAGTCCGCACGAAAAGATAGTGGAAAAGCGCAAAGAAACTGAGGAATGTAAGTATGAGAACGGTCCAATTGCTCATCACCGTCGGCGTTGCGACCACGAAAATTATCAAAGCTGCGATCAGACAAAGCCAAAGATTGAAGCCGTTATACATATAATTGTTCGGGAAACCGATCTGCAGAAAAATATTTATCTGATAGATCATCACGATTATAAAAAGGACAAAGCCCGCCCAAAAACCCGCGTGGGCGGCGTGCTTTTGCGATTTTGTATTCGTCCTTGTGTGGACTGTGGCCAGAAATCTGATTATTAGGAGCAATACTATCGGCACGAAAAACCAGACTACCAGATAAAAGAAAAATTTGAGGATGGCTTCCATACGTGATATCATAAAACATATTCGGGAATTTTCAAGAGGTCCCGATAGCCGTTAAAAATGGATATAAAAACAGCCGCAAAACCGGCATCTTCGTCGGCTCTCGTATTTTTTCTGAGGGCCGGTGACAAAATAGAGAAGCACGATTTTTTTAGAAACCTCGCTGAAGAGGACAAAAATTATTTGCGCCTTTTTATCAAGCATCGGCGCGACGATGATTTTTCGTCGTGTCTACTCCTTCCGTCCGGGGGGAAATGTCTGATCTTTTTGGCAAAAGAAAATAAAAAAAATTCTTTGCGAAAAACCATCGTGGCGATGCGGCGCGTAATTTCGGCCACGCGCAGGGAGAAAGTCAAAGAAATCGCGGTCGGTCTAAATGATTTTTTGACGCACGGATTGAAGACAGAAGAAACCGCGGAACTTATGGCCACGCAATTCGAAATGGCGAATTTCGAGTTCAACGACTATAAAATAAAACCGAAAGATGGCTGGAAGTTCGTGGAAAAAGTTTCGGTAATAGGCAGAGAAAGCCGGACGGTTGGCAAAGCGATATCTGCCGGCAAAGTAATCGGTGAAGAAATAAATAAGGCAAGAACTTTATCGAATACTCCTGGCGGGGACATGACGCCCGCCAGACTGGCTGAAGAGGCTCTTAAGTCCGGAAAAGAGTCCGGTTTCCGCGTCAAAGTTTTAAAGGAAGACGAAATAAAAAAACTGAAAATGGGCGGTGTTTTGGGAGTCGCCAAAGGTTCGGCAGAAAGACCGAGATTCATAATCATGGAATATTTTAAGGGCGCCAAAAAAGACAAGCCGATCGTGCTTGTCGGGAAGGGAGTAACTTTCGATACCGGAGGACTGAATCTTAAGCCGGACAATTATATCTATGAAATGCATATGGATATGTCAGGAGGGGCCGCGGTCATACACGTTATGGCAGCTTTGGCCCGCTTGAAAGTCAAAAAAAATATTGTTGGACTCGTGCCCGCGGTGGAAAATATGCCTTCCGGTTCGAGCTATCACCCGGGAGATTTATTGAGAACCATGTCCGGAAAAACAATAGAGGTTTTGAATACGGATGCGGAAGGACGGGTTATTCTCGCGGACGCGCTCGAATACTCTAAAAAATATGAACCCCAGATTGTCGTGGATATCGCTACTTTGACGGGCGCAGCAATGGCGGCTTTGGGGCAGCGCGCGTCCGCGATTTTTTCTACCGACAGGAAGTTAGAAAAGGAAATGATTGAAGCCGGAGAAAAAACCGGGGATTATCTCTGGCCGCTGCCGCTCTGGGAAGAATACGAGGAAGAAATAAAAGGAACTTTCGGCGACTTTGCTAATATCGGTAAAACGCGATATGGCGGAGCGATAACGGCGGCAGTATTCCTTTGGCAATTCGTTAAAGATAATTCTCTCTCGGTAGGTCCTTCGACCCCGAAATCAGGACTGAGGGGCTCGCGACGTACATCTTCGGCTCCCGCTTGGGTGCATTTGGATATCGCGCCGAGAATGACGACTATTGAAAGCGACTCCTTGGCGAAAGGCGCGGCGGGCGCGTCGATAGCGTTGCTTGTTGAATTTCTGCGGGGACACCGATGAATCTCGAGACTAAAATTTGCCAAAATTGTAAGCAGAATTTTCAAATCGAGCCGGAAGACATCGATTTCTATGATAAAATAGACGTTCCTCCTCCGACATTTTGTCCAGGTTGCCGGTTTCAAAGGAGGATAATGTTCCGCAACGAGAGAGTTCTTTATAAAAGAAATTGCGACCTATGCGGCAAACAGATAATTACCGTTTTCTCGCCGGATAAGCCGTACAAAGTTTATTGCCAGCCCTGCTGGTGGTCCGATAACTGGGACGCGACGGAATATGCCGCGGAATACGATCCGAAGCGAAATTTTTTCGAGCAGTATAAGGAATTTCAGGCAAAAGTTCCTTATATGGCTTTAATCAACGGTTATACGACTTTGATAAACAGCGAATATGTCAATCATACGGGGCACTTGAAAAATTGTTATCTTATTTTCAATTCGGATTATTGCGAGAATGTTTATTACGGAGCTATGGTCAATAGTGATAAAGACAGCATGGATCTTTTCGGCGTTGATGAATCAGAATTATGTTATGAGGACATAAGACTTTTGAAGTGCTTCAGAACTTTTTTTTCGCAGGATTCCCGAAACTGCACGAACGTCTATTTTTCAAAAGCCCTGACCGGGTGCAGCAATTGTTTCGGATGCATCAACCTGCATAATAAAAATTATTACATTTTCAACAAGCCCTACTCTCGAGAAGAATATGAGCGAGAAATCAAAAAATTCCGCCTCGACTCATTCTCGGCCATTGAATATATAAAGAAGCAAACTGCAGAATTTTGGCTTAAACATCCGCATAGATTCGCGCGGAGCGCCCAGAATGTAAATGTTTCCGGCGATTACATCTATGAATGCAAAAACGCCCATAACATGTATATGACACGAGGAGTGGAAGATGGCAGATTTTCCCAGTGGATAACTTTGCCGCCGGCAAAAGATATCTATGACTTGACTGAATGGGGGAATGGTATTGAACGCGTTTGCGATTCAATTACAGTAGGCGAAGGAGCCAATAATATTAAATTTTGTTTCGGCGCATGGTCCAGTTGTTCCAACATTGAATATTCGATGTTCGCAGTGAACTGTGAAAATGTTTTCGGTTGTCTTAATCTGAAAAAAAAGAGATATTGCATTTTTAATAAGCAATATAGTAAAGAGGAGTATGAAAGGATAAGAAGGGAAATAATAAGCAATATGAATGAAAATCCTTATACCGATAAAACTGGGCGGGTTTATAAGTACGGAGAATTTTTTCCCTACGATTTGAGCCTGTTTAGTTACAACGAGTCGACGGCGGCTCAATATTATCCCTTGGCAAAAGAAAAAATAATAGAAAAAGGCTGGCGTTGGCATGATTCAACCAGGAACGAATATAAGATAACAATGTCCGCGCAGGAAATGCCCGATAGCATAGAAGACGTCCAAGAAACAATTCTTAAGGAAATTTTAGGTTGCGGGAATTGCGGGAAGGCTTTCAGGATGGTAACGGGTGAGTATGAATTGCTGAAGAGGTTCGGTTTTCCTTTGCCGCGACTTTGCCCCGATTGCAGACACATAGGAAGAATTAAAAAAACGAACCCGTATAAATTATGGGACAGAAAATGCGCGAAATGTGGAACCGATATCAAGACTTCTTATTCTCCCGATAGGCCGGAAATTGTTTACTGCGAAAGTTGCTACAATAGTGAGGTAGCTTAAGGGGCAAACAATGTTGTGTTATAGCACAACACTTTATATAGACAACAAGGATGAACACTAAAATCGAAACTAAGACCTGTCAAAGTTGCAAAAGCGAATTCGTCATCGAACAGGAAGACTTTGATTTCTACGAAAAAATAGACGTCCCGCCGCCGACCTGGTGCCCGGAGTGTAGACTATTGCGTCGTATCCTCTGGCGGAACGACAAAAATTTTTACAAGCGCCCCGACAGCAGAACGGGTGAAATGGTTTTCTCTCTTTACCCGGAACACGCGCCGATAAAAGTTTACGATTACGATTATTGGTGGTCCGACTCATGGGACGGGCTTAGTTATGGCAGAGACTACGATTTCTCCAGACCATTTTTCGCGCAATTAAAAGAACTCATAAGTGATACGCCATTTATGAGCCGTTCCATAATGTATCTCGTAAACAGCGACTACTCGATGAACGCGACTGCCCTTAAAAATTGTTATATGGTCTTCGGCGGCGCATACAGCGAGGACTCATATTATTCCTTGAATATATCGAAATCAAAAGATTGTTTTGATTCCGCCCACCTTAACGAGTGCGAAGTTTCCTACGAAGGATTTTTCAACGAAAAATGTTTTCGGGCATTCTTTTCTTCTTATTGCGAAAGTTCGCAAGATATTTACTTTTCGCGCAATTGCGTTGGCGCGACGCATTGCTTCGGCTGCGTAAATCTCCGGAATAAATCTTATTGTATTTTCAATAAGCCGTTCGCGAAAGAAGAATATTTTGCCGAACTTGCGAAATTCAATTTTGGCTCGGAAAGCAGTATTGAAAATATAAAGAAAAAAGTTGCCGAGTTTTGGCTCAAGCACCCTATAAAATATCTTCAGGGGCGCCACAATACGGATGTAAGCGGCCAATACATTTCTAATTCGAAAAATGTCAAAGATTCCTATTACATAACAAACTGCGAGAATTTGCGGTATTGCCAAAGCCTTTACATCAACCAATCCAAGGATTCATACGATAGTTTTCGTTTCGGCGACAATTCGGAGATGGTTTACGAAAGCTCGATATGCGGACTTAACGTTTCACGCCTGAAATTTTGCTACGATTGCTATTCCAACTGTTTAGACTTGGAATATTGCATAAGCTGCCATTCTTCATCTCATCTCTTCGGTTGCATTGGTTTGCGCAACAAACAGTATTGTATATTTAACAAGCAATATACGAAAGAAGAATATGAAAAACTTGTTCCAAAAATCAAAGAACATATGAATAAAATGCCGTATGTTGATAAGGGTGCCCGAGTTTACGGCTATGGCGAATTCATGCCGCCCGATCTCTCACCGTTCGCTTACAACGACACAATCGCCACCGAATTTTTCCCTATGTCCAAAGAAGAAGTTATCTCTAGGGGATACCGATGGCACGAGGAAATAAAAAATAAATATGACAGCACAATTACAGCGGGGGAATTGCCGGATAACATCAAAGACGTTCAAGACAATATAGTCGACGAGGTTGTTGAATGCGCGCACAAAGGAGAATGCAATGATTTTTGCGTTGCCGCTTTCCGATTTTTGCCGAAAGAACTTGCCTTTTACAGAAGTAATAACTTGCCTTTGCCTCGGCTCTGCTGGAGGTGCAGAGACGCCGAACGGCTTAAACAAAGAAGCCCGATGAAATTTTGGGCTCGTGACTGCTCATGTTCGGGAAACATATCGCATGACGGCGAGTATAAAAATATAAGCGAACATTTCCACAAAGGCATCAGATGTCCCAATAGTTTTCAAACATCCTACGCTCCCGAGCGCCCCGAAATCGTTTACTGCGAGGGATGCTACAACGCAGAGGTAGCATAAAAACAGCAAGAAACATGCAACAAGAGACAAGGAACACTTCGACGAGCTCAGTGCAAGCCTGCCAGAGTTGCAAACAAAACTTCATCATCGAACCGGAAGATTTCGATTTCTACAAAAAAATAGACGTCCCGCCGCCGACGTTTTGCCCACAATGCCGGTTGCAAAGGCGTTTGGCGTTTTTCAATATTTTCAATCTCCACAAACGCCCGTGCGATCTTTGCAAAAAGGATTTCATATCTATGTATCGTGCAGGAGCTCCGTACATCGTTTATTGCTCCAAATGCTGGTGGTCCGACAAATGGAACGTCTTTGACTACGGTATGGACTATGATTTTTCGCGGACGTTTTTCGAACAATTCAACGAACTCTGGCATAGAACGCCGCTTTTGGGAATTTCCATAGATATCCCAACTATGGAAACATCGCCCTATACGAATCACGCAGGGCATTTGAAAAATTCATACCTTCTTTTTCACGCCGATTTCGTCGAGGACTCGGCTTACGGTTTTTACGTTTTCAAGGGGAAAACGCTGTTCGATTGCTCGAACAATATCTTTTGCGAATTGTCTTATGACCTTATGCACGCATATAAGACAAGTCATTCGGCGGGTTCGTCTGATCTTACAGAATCGATCAAATGCTTTTTCATGAAAGATTCGGAAAATTGCCAGGAATGTTTCGCTTCGGCTAACCTTCGCAACAAAAAACATCATATATTCAACAAACCTTATTCAAAAGAAGATTATTTCAACGAATTGAAAAAATACGACCTCGGCTCTTATAAAACGTACCGGGAAACCAAGAAATTGGCCGAAAAGCACTGGAAAAATTTTCCGCCGTGCCCCGTCTATGAAAAATTTACTGTCAATTCGAGCGGGAACCGGATTTACGAAACAAAAAATTGCAAGGAATGTTTCGAAGTTTCAGGTGCGGAAGACAGCAAGTATCTCATGATGATATACCAGCCGCCGATAAAGGACTGTTACGATATCTCGAGCTGGGGGAACAATTTATCCAGTTCTTACGAGTGCTGCAATGTCGGCGAAGATGCGGCGAATCTTCGTTTTTGCAACGAGTCAGGATTGGGACTTATGGACGCCGAATACTGCAAGCTTTCGACGGGCAATCATCATTTCGGGTGCGTATCGGTCAAAAAAGGGGATTACGTCATTTTCAACAAAAAATACCCTGAAAAGGAATACCGCGAATTACGGGGGAAAATAATCAGCCATATGAACGAAATGCCGTACATATCGCAAATAGCAAATGGCAAAGGGCAAATAGTATACAAGTACGGGGAGTTTTTCCCGGCCGAAATCAGTCCGTTCGCCTATAACGAGACGATAGCAAATAATTTTTTCCCCTTATCAAAAAGAGAAACCATAGCGGCAGGGTGGCGCTGGCATGAACCCGAATTACATGATTACGAGATAACGAAATATCCAAAAGACCTACCGGACCATATAAAGGACGTCGACAACGGCATTTTAAAAGAAGTTGTCGCATGCGCCAACTGCGGACGAGGGTTCAGAATCGTAAAAATGGAACTCGATTTCCTGCGCCGCATGAATTTGCCCCTGCCCCGGGAATGCCCGTTCTGCAGAGTAGGCGAAAAATTCGACGAATGGGTCAAAGAATCGAAATTGACGAAAAGAAGCTGCGGCAAATGCGGCGCGGAATTCGACAGTCCGCACACGGAAAAGGATTATCCCAAAATTCTTTGCAAAAAATGCTGGATGTACGAGGTAATATAAGAGCGGCGGGAGATATAAGCAATAAAAACAAGCGGCTTCTCGACATAATCCGGCGCAAGTTGTATAATTTTCCCAGTTATGTCTCCAATTTTTTCAATAGACAGCCAAAAAGATGTAGTTTATTTCGGCAGAACTGATTTTCGCAACACAAACAGGCTCTTTGGCATAAAGCGCAAAGACCGCAGACAGCACACATATGTAGTCGGGAAAACAGGAACCGGGAAGACGGCACTTTTGAATAATCTTGTCGTCCAGGACATCGCGAATGGAGACGGCGTTTGCGTTATAGACCCTCACGGCGAATTTGTGGAAGGGCTTCTTGACAAAATACCTGAGGAAAGGATAAAAGACGTTATTTATTTCAATCCGGCGGACCCCGATAATCACATCGGCTTTAACATACTCGAATTGCCCGACCCGAAATATAAACATCTTGTCGCTTCCGGCTTGATGGGTATTTTCACGAAGATATGGAACAACGTCTGGTCGGCAAGAATGGAATACATACTGAATAACGCCGTATTGGCGCTTCTTGAAAATCCGGGGACGACTTTGCTCGGTATAAACAGAATTCTGGTGGATAAAGATTATCGTCAGCAAATAGTCGCGAACGTGAAAGACCCCGTTATCAAGGCATTCTGGGTCAATGAATACGAACAATGGCGCGACCAGTTCAGGAACGAAGCTATCGCTCCGATTCAAAACAAAGTCGGGCAATTTCTTTCGACCGCCATGATGAGAAACATCGTCGGACAGGAGAAAAGCACCATTGACATTCTTAAAATTATGAACGAGAAGAAAATTTTCCTGGTCAACGTTTCAAAAGGAAGAATAGGAGAAGACAATTCCGCCCTGCTCGGAGCGATGATAATAACCAAAGTGCAATTGTCCGCCATGGAGCGCGTCAGAATTCCCGAAGAAGAACGGAAAGATTTTTATCTTTACGTCGACGAGTTCCAGAATTTCGCCACGGATTCTTTTGCCGGAATCCTTTCGGAGGCGAGAAAATACCGCCTAAATCTCATAGTCGCACACCAATACATTGGCCAGCTCGTAACTGATGTCTCAACGAAGGTAAGGGACGCTGTCTTCGGCAACGTCGGGACAATGGTACTTTTCAGGATAGGCGCCGCCGATGCCGAGTTTTTGGAAAGCGAATTCGAACCGGAATTCACCATACAGGATATGGTAAATCTGCCCAATTATTGCGTTTATCTGAAGTTGATGGTTGACGGCATAACCTGCCGCCCGTTTTCGGCAAAGACATTGCCGCCGTTCAATGTGGAATCATCGCCGGATATAAGGAATAAAATAATGGAAACATCAAGAAAACTTTATTCAAGGCCAAGTTATGAAGTAGAGGAATCCATAAACCGCTGGAGTGGAATCGTTATCGGCGAACAGCAGGGCGCCAGAATGTATCCTGCTGTATGCTCCAACTGCGGAAAAAAGACGATGGTCCCGTTCGAGCCGGCAAAAGGCAGGCCGGTGTACTGCGAGGATTGTTTCGAGAAAATGCAAACCGGGAGAATACAGTCTCATGCCGGAGCTGCGGGAAAAGACATGACCAGAAAGCCTTCCGAAGAATTTTCCTATGATCTTGCAAATCTGGGTATAGAATTCGAATTCAAAAAGCCGCCCGCGCGGCGGATGGAAGAAGTGCAGGCATCCATGCCAGTCGGGGGAAAGGAAATGTCCCTTTCCGAACTGAAGCCACCGGAATCAAAACAACCGGAAGAAAAAGAGAGGAGAGAAAAGCAAAAACAGCGGGGCGCCAAACCTAAAATCGATATTGAGGAATTAAGAGAGGCGATACAAAAATCATTACAAAAAGACGCGGAATAGAGGCAGATTCAGCGAAGCATTTAATGCGCTTCGATATAATTACAATTTTCCCGAAGATTTTCGATTCCTATTTGAATGAATCGCTCGTAAAACGCGCGAGAGAGATGAGGATAATCGAAATCGTCACTCACAACTTAAGGAACCATTCAAAGGACAAGCATAAAAAGGTTGATAATCGTCCCTACGGAGGCGGCCCCGGAATGGTTTTTTCAGTCGAACCGATCTACGGGGCAGTATCAAGCATTGAGAATAAAATATCGCGCAAAAGAAATTCGAAGAGCAGAGTTATACTTTTTTCAACGCGCGGAAAGAAACTTGATGCCAAAGCCGCACGAAGGCTTTCAAAATACAGCGGCCTTATCCTGATTTGCGGAAGATACGAGGGAGTCGATGAGCGGGTGGCAAAGTGCATAGCCGATGAAGAAATATCGATAGGCGATTACGTACTTAACGGCGGAGAAGTAGCCGCGATGGTTCTTATTGAAACTGTAAGCCGCTTCGTTCCGGGATTTTTGGGGAAGGCAGAGTCGCTTGAGGAGATAAAAGGATCATATACAGCTTATACCAGACCGGCGGAATTCGTTCCGGATGCGAAATCGAGGAACAAGTATTTTCCGAAGTCTCCTTTAAAATGGACCGTCCCCAAAACCTTGTTGTCGGGACACCACAAGAAAATAAAAGAGCACCGAAAAATAAGTTGATATTCTAATATTTTAAAATTGCCCAATTCCCCAATTTCTTAATTTAGAAATGCCCATTGCGGATATCGCTCTTTGCGGTGCGCTGTCATTTATAGCCGGGACGATAGCCGCGGGATTGGAG
>JACQKT010000024.1 GCA_016204355.1 Candidatus Liptonbacteria bacterium | reverse complement strand
CGGATAGAGTGCTTGGCTTCGAACCAAGAGGTTGCAGGTTCGAGTCCTGCCGGGGACGCATGTTGCCCCTATAGCTCAATTGGCAGAGCAGGTCCCTCTTAAGGACAAGGTTCCAGGTTCGATGCCTGGTGGGGGCACATTATGGAAAACAGTTTTTTAATTTTAATTTTTCAGCTCGCGGTTCTGATTTTTTCCGTGATGATACACGAGATTTCGCACGGATATGTCGCCGAAAATCTCGGAGACCCAACTGCACGCAACGAAGGGCGGCTGACATTGAATCCTCTGAAACATCTGGACCCTTTCGGTTCCGTAATATTGCCTCTGATACTTTCGATCCCGATTTTTTTCGGTCAGCCGTCGATAATCTTCGGCTGGGCTAAACCCGTGCCGTACAATCCGGCTTATCTGAAAAATCCCAAAAGCGGAGCGGCGAAAATAGCGGCTGCGGGACCGATAAGCAATTTGGTTCTTGCTGCCATATTCGGAATCCTCATCAGATTTTTCCCGCATATGAATTATGCTGGCGCGGATACGATCGCGCTCTTTTTCGGATTCATCGTTTACATAAATATCCTTCTTGCAATCTTCAATCTGATGCCTATTCCGCCCCTTGACGGGTCCAAGGTTCTTTTTTCCCTTTTGCCGCCTACGGAGTCCAGCGCCCGACTCGTGTTTTTTCTGGAAAGATACGGCCTTATACTTCTTTTGATGTTTATATTTTTCGGATTCGGTTTGATAATTCCTTTGGTTGACTTCATATACCGGATATTCGCCGGGCCGACTTCTCTTTTTTAATATTATTCTCAATTCTTCCCATAGTCTGATTGACATAAACAACCATTTGGCTTAGAATTTGCTCGTTATTTTTAACCGGACAAAATGCCGACAATAAGACAGCTTATAAAAAAAGGCAGAAAAAAAACGAAAGCGAAGACCAAATCGCCGGCTTTGTCATTTTATTTCAACACGATCAGAAATCGCCCTATTTATTCAAGTTCTCCTTTTAAAAGAGGAGTTTGTCTGAAGGTTTTTACGACTACGCCGAAAAAGCCGAACTCGGCCTTGAGAAAAGTCGCGCGTGTCCGTCTTACAAATGGGATGGAGGTCTCCGCTTACATTCCGGGCGAAGGGCATCAGCTCCAGGAGCACTCTATTGTTGTGATCCGTGGCGGGCGCGTTAAAGACCTGCCTGGGATCCGTTATCACATCGTCCGCGGAGTTTTGGACACGACCGGAGTTGAAAACAGAAAACAGCAAAGATCGAAATACGGAACGAAAAAAGCGAAAAAGTAATTTCTCATGCGCAAGAAAAGAGTTTATAAAAAATATCATCAACCTGACCCGAATTACGCGAGAGTCGATGTCGGCCGTTTCATAAACTACGTTATGGTAGACGGTAAAAAAACCATCGCGAGGAAAGCAGTTTACGACGCTTTCGATAAGATAAAAAAGCAAACCAAAAAAGAGCCGATGGAAATTTTCGAACAGGCGCTCGAAAATGCTTCACCGATGATAGAAGTTTTTTCCAAAAGAATAGGAGGAGCAAACTACCAGGTGCCGCGCGAAGTGCGTCCAAGCAGGCGTTTCATGCTCGGCGTGCGCTGGATAGTCAATGCCGCCAGGTCAAAAAAAGGTAAACCGATAGCCGAAAAACTCGCTGATGAAATAATCGCCGCATCGAAAAACGAAGGCGATGCCGTAAAGAAAAAGCAGGACATGCACCGCCAGGCCGAAGCAAACAGAGCATTCGCCCATTTTGCGAGATAAAAATAATGCGGATGATGCGAATTTTATGCGGACGGCGCGAAAGTTTTTAGAATTTTAATTACAAAAATCCCCCAGGATTTTACATTTTTTGTACCATGCCTAGAACTTATCCTATCGAAAAGACAAGAAATATCGGAATAATCGCGCACATAGACGCCGGAAAAACCACGGTCAGCGAGCGCGTTCTTTTTTATACCGGAGTTTCCCATAAGATAGGAGAAGTTCACGAGGGGGACACGGTAATGGACTGGATGGAGCAGGAAAGAGAACGCGGAATAACTATCACTTCCGCGGCAACTACCGCTTTCTGGGTACCCACCTACAGAAAGGGAGACAAGAATTTCGAGCACCGCATAAACCTTATAGATACTCCCGGGCACATAGATTTCACCGTCGAAGTCAAGCGTTCGCTCCGCGTTCTCGACGGGGCCGTAGTTGTTTTTGACGGAGTTGCAGGAGTGGAGCCGCAATCGGAAACGAACTGGCATTATGCGGACGAATACCGTGTGCCGAGGATTTGTTTCATAAATAAACTCGACAGAATGGGCGCGAGCTTCGAGCGCAGTTTCGCTTCGATAAGGGAACGGCTTACTCCGAACGCTTTTCCTGTGCAACTCCCCATAGGAAGCGAATCGGACTTCCGTGGAGTAATCGACCTGCTTCAGAGGAAGGCTTTCGAATTCCAGGGTGAAAAAGGAGAGCGGGTCGTGGAAATTCCCGTTCCGGAGGGAATGAAAGCGGAAGTCGAAAAACACCGGCAGGAAATCATCGAGGCGATAGTCGAAAACGACAACGCGCTGATGGAAAAATATCTCGCAGGCGAAGAAATTCCTCTTGATGGCCTCAGACACGCGCTTAGAAAAGCGACCATAGACAATAAAATAGTTCCAGTATTTACGGGCTCGGCGCTGAAGAACAAGGGAGTTCAGCTGGTTTTGGACGCGGTTGTCGATTATCTTCCGTCGCCGCTCGATTTGCCTCCGGTAAAGGGCACCGACCCGAAAACCGGAAATGAAATAGAAAGAAAGGCGGACGATAGCGAACCATTCACCGGACTTGCTTTTAAGATAGCGAACGACCCCTATGTAGGAAGTCTTACTTATTTCAGAAATTATGCGGGTATTCTTAAGCGCGGGTCCTACGTTCTTAATGCAACGAAAAACGAGCAGGAACGCATCGGGCGTATCGTAAGAATGCACGCAAACCAGCGCGAAGAAGTTGAAGAGATTTATTCAGGAGAAATAGCCGCGATAGTGGGACTTAAAAACACCGGTACGGGAGACACACTTTGTTCGCCTGACTCACCGATAATTCTCGAAAAAATCGTATTCCCGGAACCGGTCATCGGAATACGCATAGAACCGAGAACGAAAGCCGACCAGGAAAAAATGGGTATTGCCTTACATCGTCTTGCCGATGAGGACCCGACTTTCCGCGTGGCAGGAGACTCCGAAACCGGCGAAACGATTATTTCAGGAATGGGCGAACTGCACCTCGAAATAATCGTCGACCGCATGAAGCGCGAATTCGGAGTGGAAGCTAACGTCGGAAGACCTCAGGTTGCCTATAAAGAAACCATTAGCGGGGAAGCGGAGGCGGAAGGCAAATATATCAGGCAATCCGGCGGACGCGGTCAATACGGGCACGTTTGGGTCAGAGTTAAGCCGCTCGAACGCGGACAGGGCTTTGTTTTTGTGAACCAAATCAAAGGAGGAATAATCCCGAACGAGTTCATTCCGGCAGTTGAAAAAGGAGTAAAGGAAGCAATCGATAAAGGAGTTCTCGCCCATTATCCGATGGTTGACGTCGAGGCGACCCTCTACGATGGGTCTTTCCACGAAGTCGACTCTTCCGAAGCTGCGTTCAAAATAGCCGGTTCGATGGCTTTTCAGGAAGCATCGAAGCGCGCGAAACCGATAATTTTGGAGCCGATAATGAATGTCCAGGTAATAATCCCGCAGGATTTCCTTGGGGAGACGACGGGAGACCTCAACTCGAAACGCGGCAGGATAGAAACGATAAACGACAGGGCGAATATCAAAGTAATAGACGCAAAAGTGCCGCTGTCGGAAATGTTCGGCTATGCGACGGGCCTTCGCTCACTTACGCAGGGAAGAGGGTCTTTCAGCATGGAATTTTACAAATATGAACCTGCTCCGCAGAACGTCGCCCAGTTGATAATAGAAGGTAAGAAAAAATAGAAAGCGGCGGATATTCACAGGATTTCTTGACAAATCCGGCTTTAGGGTTAAAATTACCGAACTGTTTAATAACGAGGTCGAAACATCGTAATTAAAATAAAAAAAGTTTTAAATCATGGCTGAAAAAGAAAAGTTCACCAGAGGTAAGCCGCACGTTAACGTCGGCACGATAGGTCACGTCGACCACGGAAAGACTACTCTTACCGCGGCGATGACGCACATTCTGCACTTGAAAGGTCTCGCGAAAAAAGAAGAAAGCGTTGATCAGATAGACAACGCGCCCGAAGAAAAGGCGCGCGGTATAACAATCGCCCTTCACCACTCCGAATACGAATCGGAAAAACGGCACTACGCGCACATAGATGCCCCCGGACACGCCGATTACATTAAAAACATGATCACCGGCGCCGCTCAAATGGACGGAGCGATTCTTGTCGTTGCCGCAACTGATGGTCCGATGCCTCAGACAAGGGAACATATCCTTCTTGCCTACCAAGTCGGAGTTCCGAAAATAGTCGTATTTCTCAACAAATGTGACATGGTTGATGACCCTGAACTTATCGATCTCGTTGAGTCCGAAATCAGAGAGCTTTTGAAAAAATACAATTTCGACGGCGACACGACGCCTGTCATCCGCGGTTCCGCACTCAAGGCTTTGAATACGAAAACTGCGGACGAAGCAGACGCCAAACCGATTCTCGATCTCATAAAAGCTTTGGACGATTACATTCCTGAGCCGGTTCGCGACCTCGAAAAACCATTCCTTATGCCGGTCGAGGACATTTTCTCGATTGAGGGACGCGGAACCGTCGTCACCGGAAGAGTTGAACGCGGAAAGGTTAAAGTTAACGAAGAAGTAGAAATAATCGGATTAAAAGCCACTCAGAAAACCGTTGTCACCGGAATAGAAATGTTCAACAAGCTTCTCGATGAAGGGCTTGCGGGCGACAATGTCGGAATACTTCTTCGCGGACTTAAAAAAGAAGACGTTGAAAGAGGACAGGTTATCGCAAAACCGGGAAGCGTAACTCCCCATTCGGAATTCGAAGCGGAGGTTTACGTGCTCAGCAAGGAGGAAGGCGGACGCCACACTCCTTTCTTTACCGGATACAAACCGCAGTTCTACATCAGAACGACGGATGTTACCGGAGACGTGACTTTGCCGCAGGGAACCGAAATGGTCATGCCCGGAGACACCGTTAACGTAGCCGCGAAACTCATTTCGCCGGTCGCTCTCGAAGAAAAGCAGAGATTTGCCATCCGCGAGGGAGGAAAGACGGTGGGAGCGGGAGTCGTTACAAAAATCATAAAGTAAAAACTAAGTTGAAAGTTCATAAAGTTTATAAAGCAAAAAAAACTTTATAAACCTTATAACTTTACAACCTTTAACTTTAAAATGGCAAAGAAAGAAAACGAACTTCCGCAGAAATTGCGCTTACGCCTGAAAGCGTACGACCACAAGCTCATAGATAATTCCGCGCGCCAGATAGTTGAGGCGGCGGAAAGAAACGACGCAAACATAACGGGACCGATTCCTTTGCCGACTGAAATAAAAAGATTCACTGTCAACCGCTCGACTTTCGTTCACAAGGACTCCAGAGAACAATTCGAACTCAGAATCCACAAACGCCTGATAGACATATCCAATCCGAGCCAGAAAATAATAGAATCGTTAAGCAATCTCAATCTGCCGGCCGGAGTGGATATAGAGATTAAGATGACTTGATAAAAAGATATCGCGTTTAGCAAATCCCGCCGAAAGCGGGATTTGTGTTTAAATACGTTATTTATGTTGCGCTTATTTTGATTTTATGTTTTAAACAATGTGGCAACTTCCGTTGCGGAACAGGAGAACGTTATGGTGGCAGCCTCGAAACCGTTTCACGAAGCAATCGTTCAACAGCTCAATTCGCCTTATTACGTCAATCAGTCGGGTGGGAGAGACATCAACACAATGATGACGGATATGGCCGTGCTCAGCGCCCTCGCGACCCTCGTCCAGTCCTCGGTCATTCCGGCAAATCACGACGCTATCTGGGCGGCGTTCGAAAAGAAATTCGCCGGGCTCGGCCTGAACTGCTCGTGTGACGAACTTCTCGATCATATCGCCGCCGAAAAGGCCAGGCGCAGCCCCCAGACTTCGAAATCGTAAAGGCAGGGTCTATATCCTCGCCAAGCGAGCCGTATGCCGACTGGCATTGAACCGCCGGCCAAGTAATTCCAGGGTTGGCAAGAGAATTACCAACTGGAACAAATGCCGGGGCGCTTCCGAGAGGAGGTCCCCGGCGATTTTTATATTCGGCACATTCGGTAAACCCAGTGTCAATCCTGAAGGATTGACAACCTGTCTTTATTTAAGTTATCATCTGCCCATCTCTTTAATGGACGTTCTGAACAATAATTAAGAGCGTTTTCACAAGGATAGCCACCGCGAGGCTGTGCCTTGGCGGTTTTTTATTAGTGGCTGCAAAAGGGATATAAAACATCCATGTTTATCTTGGGCAAAAAATTGAATATGAGCCAGATTTGGAAAGAAGGCAGAGTCATTCCGGTGACTCTGGTTGAGGTTTCCAAGAATAAAGTTTCCCTTATCCGCACAAAAGAAAAAGACGGATACGAAGCCGTTCAATTGAAGTTCGGAAAGAAAAGCCGTGAATTCAAATTCGCGAAGTCGCCGTCCGCAAAGAAAGAAGATTATCAGGCGGGAAACGATATCGATGTCTCGGCTTTTAAAGAGGGAGACGTCGTGAGGGTGAGTGGAGTTTCCAAGGGACGTGGATTTCAGGGCGTTGTAAAAAGGCACGGCTTCGGGGGCGGTCCGAAAACGCACGGACAAAAAAACAGATTCCGCGCGCCGGGTTCTATAGGTTCAACCGCTCCGCAAAAAGTTTTTCCCGGACGAAAAATGGCGGGACGCATGGGCAACGACAGGGTGACCGTAAAAAATCTTAAAGTTGCGGGAATCGACGCCAAAAAAAATATTTTAATGATAAAAGGCGCGGTCCCCGGCGTTCGCGGAGGACTTTTGGAGATACAGAAAGTCTAAATTTTTATGAAAACAGAATTATACAACTGGAAAAACGAAAAAGCGGGGGAAATAGAACTCCCCGAGTCCGTTTTCGGAGTTCCGTGGAAAGAAGCTCTTGTGGCGCAGGCGCTTAACGCGCAGCTTGCGAACCTAAGGCGTCCATGGGCTCATGCCAAAGGGAGAGGCGAGGTCAGGGGCGGAGGAAAGAAACCGTGGCGCCAGAAAGGAACAGGACGGGCAAGGCACGGCTCGATACGCTCTCCTCTTTGGATAGGAGGAGGAAAAGCGCACGGCCCTACGAGCGAAAGAGACTATTCCCAGAAAATAAATAAAAAGATGAAACGCCTCGCACTTTTGAGCATTCTTTCGAAAAAATTAAAGGACGGAGAAGTAAGATTCTTCGACACTCTCGAAATAGAAGCGGCAAAAACCAGAGTTTTGGCCCAGCTTTTGAAAAATCTCGTTAAATTAAAAAAGAATTCCAGGAAATACGATGTTCTTTTCATCCCCGACGCGGAAAATAAAAAAATATTCAGAGCCGCCGCGAACCTCCAAAAAACGGAAGTTCTTAATCCGGAATCGCTTAACGTTTACGAAGTACTCAAACACAAGAACGTTTTTATAGACCAGAAAGCGGTTCAGTCGATAGAAAAACATTACAGTCGGCAGCGAGGAGTAAAATGATGATTCAACATCATTTTAGTCGGGCGAACCGACTGATTGAAATGAAATTTCAATACAAATAAAATGAAAAACATTTCCATTGTAAAAAAACCGCATATAACAGAAAAAGCCACGGATTTGAGCAAAGAGGGCAAGTATGTTTTTATTGTAGAACCTTCTTCGAGCAAGAATGAAATCAAAAAAGCTATCAAAAGGATTTATGGCGTGGATGTTCTGAAAATACAGACGATCGTGCGCCATCCGAAATTAAAAAGATTCCGGAATAAGGCGGACGCAAGGGCCGGCTATAAAAAAGCCGTCGTTACGCTCAAGGAAGGGCAAAAAATAGAAACGAATTAAAATGAAAACGTACGCTCCCACAACTCCATCCAAGCGTCAGACTGCGCACCCCGATTATTCTGGGCTTACAAAAACTGCGCCGCACAAACCGCTTTTGAAGCGGCTGAAGGCGCATGCCGGACGCAACAGTCAGGGAAGGATAACAACCCGTCATCAATCGGGAGGGCACAAAAAGCTTTATCGCATGATAGATTTCAGACAGGACAAAATGAACAATCCCGCCAGAGTCGAGACGATAGAATATGATCCGTACCGCACGGCCTTCATCGCGCTCGTAAAATACAAAAACGGAGAAAAAAGCTACATTCTTGCTCCGCACGGTCTCGAAATCGGCTCTGAAATAATTACCGCGGAATCAGCGCCGCTGAAGGCAGGGAACAGATTGAAGCTGAGAAACATACCTGTCGGTTACCAGGTCCACAACATCGAAATGAATCCGGGGCGCGGAGGACAGCTTGCAAGGTCCGCCGGTTCATACGCCGAAATTCTCGCGAATGCAGGAGGCTACACGGACCTGAAACTTTCTTCTGGAGAGGTTAGGCGCGTTCAGTGGGACGGTTACGCTTCCGTTGGACAACTTTCCAACCCGGAACACAGCCTTACCGTAGTCGGAAAAGCAGGACGTTCCCGTTGGCTCGGAATAAGACCGACCGTTCGCGGCACGGCGATGAATCCGGTCGATCACCCGTATGGCGGAGGAGAAGGCAGACAGCCGCGCGGCACGAGAAAACCGAAAACGCTTTGGGGAAAAGTGACTGGGGGGAGAAAAACCAGGAACAAGAAAAAGTGGTCAAACAAAATGATAATAAAGAGAAGAAAATAAAATGTCTCGTTCATCAAAAAAACCACCTTACGTGGCGCCCGATATATTGAAAAAAATCTCCCGGCAGAAATCTTCCGAGTCAGGCTCGATAAGAACATGGTCGCGCGCTTCGGAAATTTCTCCGGAAATGGTGGGATACACTTTTGCCGTGCATAACGGAAAGATTTTCATTGATGTCAAGGTAGGCGAAGACATGGTTGGACATAGGCTTGGTGAATTCGCTCCGACAAGGAAATTCGTAAGGCATGGAGGAAAAATACAGAAAGAAATGGAGCAAAAAGCGCAGGAGGCCGCGAAGCCGGAAGTAAAAAAATAAAAAATGGAGGAACAAAACGACAAAAATAAAATATCAGCCGGAGCCGCGACAGTGAATCCGAAAAGGGGAACGGCGCGTCTGAGTTATTTGAGAATGACGCCGCGCAAAGCGCGCGCAATCGCCGGATTGTTGAAGGGCTTGAGCATCAATGAAGCCGAGGCCCAGCTTATAGCTCAAAGCAGGCGCGCAGCTAAACCAATCCTGAAACTACTCCGCTCCGCCGTTGCCGGAGCCGTTAAAAACCACAATTCCAATCCGGGGAAACTTTATATAGAAAGCATTAAGGTTGACCAGGGGCCAATGCTCAAAAGAATGCTTCCGAGAGCAAGAGGAATGGCGACTCCTATTCAAAAGAAAATGAGCCATGTTATTCTTGTTTTGTCGGAAAATCAGGAATTGAAGAGCCCGCGATTCAAGATTGAAGTAAAGAAAAAGGTCAGAAAAGCGGCGCCGGAAAAGCCTAAAAAAGAAAAGAAACCGCAGCAGGAAAAAACGCAAGCCGAGCAGGCCGCGCGCCAGAACCAGCCGGGCTTCTTCAGAAAAATTTTCAGAAGGAAATCTGTTTAGAAATTGTTATGAGCAAAGCGTATTACAGGTTCTTAACCCCGCACATTATGGCAAAAATTATGAAAAAATATCAAAGTAAAGCCGCAGGCGAATCGCTCCGCTCTGTTTTGTTGTCCGTATCAAAATCGGTACAGCAATGTGCGGGGTGTAAGTTGTTTCCCCGCCTGCGCCAAGGCTTCGGCGGGCAGGTAAACTCACTAGCGTTCGTTAAGAAAAACTAACATG
>JACQKT010000006.1 GCA_016204355.1 Candidatus Liptonbacteria bacterium | reverse complement strand
TTGCTAGAGGGACCTGCCCCTCCTTCGCTCCCCACTTCGCCAAGGCTACGAGGGGCAAGGAAGCTTCGGCGGGCAAGTCTACCAACTGAGCTAACGGGGCAATTTTTTGTGCGGGGCCAACTGCTTTGCCCGCCGTAGTCCTGAGTTTAGTCGAAGGACGAAGGTGGGAGCTATAATGGCAAACATGTGTCCCCGGCAGGACTCGAACCTGCAACCTCTTGGTTCGAAGCCAAGCACTCTATCCGGTTGAGCTACGGGGACAAGCTCCGATTTTTGAATATAACAAATTGGACTTATTTTTTCAAAGAATTTTTTGAGCGCGCTTTTTCTATTCCTGATGTATCCTTTCCTCGAATTCGGAGAGTTTTCCCGCGAGTAAAGGATTGTTTTTAAGATTCTTGTCTTTCTCCAAAGCTTTTACGGCCGCTTCGCGGCTCGATTTTATCAATTCGAAATCCTGGAGTCCGCGCATCGCCACATCGGGAAGTCCGGTTTGCTTCTGTCCAATGAATTCCCCCGGGCCGCGCATTTTCAAATCCTTTTCAGCGAGTTCAAATCCGTTTTTGGCTTCGATTATCGCTTTCAGACGTTCATTGGCGGTTTTTGCGGAGGAATCGGTGAAAAGAAAACAAAATGACTGATGATATCCTCTACCTACACGCCCGCGGAACTGATAGAGCTGCGCCAATCCGAAGCGGTCCGCGCCTTCTATCATCATAATCGTGGAATTCGGGACATCTACGCCGACTTCGATTACGGAAGTAGAAACGAGTATGTCTATTTTGCCGGCGGCAAAATCTTTCATTATCTCCGCTTTGGATTTTATGCCGGGCAATGTTTTCTTTTTATGCCCGGAAAACGCGGGCATCTGCCCGTGAAGCATTTCTACGCGAAGGTCGGGAAAAACGTTTTTGGAAAGTTTTTCGTATTCCTCTTTCACCGATTTGACTTCCCACAACGCGATTTTCTGGGAATAACTTTTCCCGTTCCCCGGCTCTTCGGATTTCGTCTCCGACGGTTCTATGCGCGGACAGATAACGAACGCCTGCCTGCCTTTCTTTATTTGTTCGCGTATAAATTGGTACGCTTTGTATCTGTTCGCTGGAGCGACAATTTTCGTGATTATCGGTTTTCTCCCCGACGGTAATTCCGTGATTATGGAAATGTCGAGGTCTCCGAAAACGGTGAGCATAAGCGTGCGCGGTATCGGGGTTGCGGACATGCTCAAAAAATGCGGCAGAGTTTTTTTGCCGCGCACAAGTGCCTGGCGCTGGGCGACGCCGAATCTGTGCTGCTCATCGACTATCACCAGCCCCAGATTCTTGAATGCGACATCGTTTTGTATCAGCGCATGCGTGCCGACAACTATTTTTACCGTTCCGGACTCCGCCTTCTTCTTGAATTCCGCTTTTGAAACTTCGGTTTCGAGGTCGTTTTCGTAAAAAATTTTGGCCTCTTTGGAAACAAGCAGTCCGACTTCCGGTTGTTTTTCCATCGGCAACGCGGCAAAAATTTTTTTAAGCGTCGAAAAATGCTGGCGCGCGAGTATTTCTGTAGGCGCCATGAAAGCGCTCTGGTGCACGCTTTCCGCTGCAAGCAGTGCCGCTATCGCAGCAACAACCGTTTTTCCCGAACCGACATCTCCCTGCAAAAGGCGGTTCATCGGTCTCGCTTTGCCCATATCCTGGATTATTTCCCAAAGCGATTTTTTCTGCGAAACCGTCAATTCGAATGGGAGCGCCCCGATTATCTCTTTTACCCTTCCGATGTCGGCTTTGAGTGGCGGAGCTTTTTCTTTGGCAAGCTTCATCTTGTGCCTTAGATTCGTTAGCTGCAATAGAAATAAATCTTCGAATGAAAATCTTTTTTTGGCGGCAAGAGCCGACTCCTCGTTTGTGGGAAAATGAACTTCGTTCAGCGCGGCGTTTATTTCGGGCAATCCCATTGCTTCAAGCGTTTCTTCAGGCAGCCATTCCGGAATCACGCCAGCGTTCTTTAAAATCGGCTGCACCAAAAACCTGATGCCTTTTGAAGTCAATCCTCTCGTTTCTGGATAAACCGGGACCAAACGCGCGGTGTGACGCGTCTCCGTATCTGCGCTTATCTGCGTGTCATCTGCGTTCATCCGCGCGCTGATAAGCTCATAAGCGGGATGAGAAAGATAAATTTCGTTCTCGCCAAGTGATACTTTGCCGGCGAAATTCGCGCGTTGTCCCGGACGCAATGTATTCAAAAGATAGGGTTGGTTGAACCAGACGGCTTTTATCTCGCCGGAATCGTCGGCTATCCTTGCCTCAACAATAACAAAGCGCCGCCTGAAACTGCGGCGCAATTTTATATCCCTGATAATTCCTTCGACAGTAACCTGCTGTCCCGGTTCGAGATTCCCTATCGGAATAACCTCGGAAAAATCTTCATAGCGGGAAGGAAAATGCCAGAGTAGGTCTTTGACCGTAAAAATTTTAAGCCTCTCGAGGCGTTTCAAAAATCTCGGAGGAATCCCTTTTATTTGATAAAGCGGTGTTTGAAGGGTAAGCCCCATCTCAGTTAACCGCCGCATTATACACGATTAACAAACAATCGGCAACATAAATCAATACAGCACAACGACTCGCAATAAAGCCTACCGCTCCTTTAAAAACATAGCACTTAGAACATAGCACACCACTATGACATGTCATAGTGGTGTGCTATAGTGAAAATAAACAATCGAATAACAATGAAAAAGAAGAGATCGCTAATAACACCGCCGGTCGGAAATTACAGCTCGCGAAAAGAATGGGAAATTGTTTGCTGGAATGAAATATTGAAATCTGAAAAATTGTTGAGGGCCATTGTAACGCCAAATGAACGGAATAATTTAGTAAAGCGCGCGGCGGCGCTTGAGAGATTGTCTGCCGGTGAAAGTTATACGGAAGTTGGCAAAGAACTTCTGCTTTCCCCGCAAACTATAAGCGCAATCAAAAAAATTTTAAAGGAAACGGGCTATAAAAGTTATAGGGAGCGCAGTAAAACAGACCGGAAAAAGAAAAAATATAGCGTAGACTATTCTCGAAAGCCTAGGCATCAAGGCGCGGCTGTTCGCACGAAATATGGAACTGTGTATCTGCCTCGTTAATCCGGGCATTAGCGAACACGACAAAAGTAGAAGCGACTAGTACCGCTGGCCAGCTACTATGACATGTCATAGTAGCGTAGCTGGGTGGCTGGCATTTTTGTTTATTTTTTTGGAATGAAGGGCGTGCGCTGAGGGCCGGGATTCAATCCGCCAACGAAACTTGAATATGCTCATATCCGCGATTTCCTTATCGGAACATGCCGCGCAATCATAAGGTTCCGGCTTTACCTTGCGGATTCGAGCGCTTCGATTCTTGCCTTGAGTTCTTCGATTTCCTTCTGCTGCTCCTTAATTGCAGAAATCATATTCATCTGCAAAGGAAGACCATAATAGACTTTCTTGTAACCGTCTTCCCCTATGCTAACCCATTCCGGAAATACTTTTTCCACATCCTGAGCTATCAATCCGGTCTGCTTGCCGGGGCCATATTTGGGGTCTATGAATTCGAAAGTTACGGGATTCAGAGCTGTGATTTTAGCCAACGAACTGGAAACAGGTTCTATGTTTTTTTTCAGCCGCTCGTCGGACGAACATGTGCCGGCGACAGAACTTCCCAAAACCATGTAGCAAGTATTCGTGTTTACGTTTCCATTAACATCAAGAGGCTGGGCAGGTGCGGAAGTGTTTATGCCGACCCTGCCGTCATCTCTGACGCTTAAGACAATCCCATTACTGTTCCGCGCCCACAATGAATAAGTTGCGCTGGTGGTGCCAGAACCCCAGACGTATAACCTGCTACCAGAAACGGACGCCCCCCCTACGCCAACGCCGTTTAAATTAGCCGATACACTAAGAGGATTGTTACTAGGACCTTGGACTTCAAAAATACCGGTGCTGAGCAGTTTGACAATTACATAAGTATTGGCGAGTTGTTTCAGATATATAGAAGTGCTGTAACCCCCTATAGCCCCGGTGTTAGCTATAACACCATTAGTGCCATACATATAGACACTGCCGTTAACAGTAAGCGTACTTGACGGGCTTGCCGTATTGATTCCGACGACAGTCCCGCTGTCGTAAACCAGCGAAGTGCCGCTGAGGGCGGAAGCGCTTGTCCATTTTGGGACATAGTTAGCTGTGCCGGTGCCGGTTACCGTGCCGCCTGAATTGGTATCTGTATCTGTCTCACAGGTAACGGTTCCATCGCTTGCAATAATTCGGATACTGCTTCCCGCAGCGCAGGTTCCACTTACTCTATTTTGAATCGCTGTGGTATCAACGGATATCGTCCCGGTGGCAGTTATAGGATTGGGAGATAGGGTAATTCCGGTTCCTTGGGATAAGCTCGTTACCGTGCCACTGCCTCCTCCGCCGGTTGCGGTAATTGTGACAGTGCCGGTGGCGTTGCTGACAGATATGCCGCTACCGGCGGCCAAACTTGTAACACCAACATTGGTAATCGTCGGAGTCCAGCCCTCGCCAGCCGAACCGCTGACGGCGATGCCCGTGCCGCCGGTGACGCTGGAAACATAGTTTCCAGTTGTTTCAGTGGCTAGAGCAACACAGTTAGTGCAAGTTAAGCCGCCGGCCGTAACGGTCCCGGATATGTAAGCATCTCCGTAAACCGAAAGGGGCGAAGGAAGACCGACAGCCGAAGAGGTCGCGATTCCCAGCGACGACGGAAAAGCGAAGTTGCCGGAGGCAAAAACGCCAGCGGTGACATTGGAAGAATTGACTGTTCCGGAAAACGTACCAGAGAGATTGCTTGCGGTAATGTTACCGGTGGCATAAATGTTTCCGCCGCTTTGCGCCGTAGTCGTTCCAACGGCCAAACCGTTTGCTTTTACGTCAAGCGTCGAAAATATCGGACCGTTGACGTGGAGAGCGCCTGTTGACGGATTTGTTCCTACACCAGGAACCGTCGTGGTGGAACCGGTCTGATTGCTGGCAATTGACCCACCGCCGATAGAAACACTGCCGTCGCTCCTGACGACGAAAAGTGGCCCGGTGTTGAGATTGAGAACTTTGATGGCAAAATAAGACGAGCCGGTTGATGTGCCTATTATTAAAAGTTTTGTGTCTGCCTGCGGAGTGGTTGTGCCTATGGCAAGATTGTTGGAAGCATCGATGCCTATCGCACCGGTTCCTACGCCTGCGCTTTGGCTGGGCCCTTGAAAAGTCTGCGCGTTGGCAAAATAAACAACAGTACCCGAAATAGAAAACAGACAGGCGGCTAAAAACGCAGTTTTCATTTTTATAATACCTTTTCCTAAACCCTTTAGCGGTTTAATCATTCTCTAAATGTTACTTTAATTATATAACAATGGCATCAGCCAAGTCTGTGGATAAATAAAACGTTATGGTGAAGGAGGCTGAGCCGACGGCCCCTTGAAGGTATCTGCTGACGTCTGGGAGTTCTGTTGTTGCAACGCTTGGGGATTTTGCATCACCTGAACCAGTTGGCTGTCCTTTCTAAGGGAACCCCACCAAACGATTTCTTTGGAATTCAAATAAAGCTCTCCGACCGGCCCCCAAAAAGCTTTTTCAAGCTGTGCAATGCTGAACTGTTGCTGGCCGCTTTGGTCAGCCTGCTTTTGTAAAACCCACACACCCGAAATGTGCGCCCTCGGGAACCAGGATAATTTTCCGAAATACATATCTCCGTTGGATAGCAAGACGGCCGAATACGGAGATGGCCCTGTTTCGCTTGAACCCGTGATGACAGACCCCAGCCAGGCGCCGAGAACTATCAGCGCAAAAACCGCAACCACTACGAGAGCTATTCCGATGATTAAAAATTTTTTTACCATTCTACGAGTAATGGGCAGTATGCCCAGATTTTCGACTCTTTACTCTTCGCTCATTGAAGACTGCTTTACTTTGATACTACAGTCACATGCCCAATTGGTCCTTTTTCCGGCCCACCGCAACTTCTGCAATAGAAAGTATATTTATCGGTGGCGCTTACCTGAAATTCCACGAACTTTTTCTGTCCCTCAGGCAGAAAAATGTTCAACCCGTAATCGGGCTGATAAAAATCATAATCCTTATCAACCGCTGTTATATCCAAGTGTACAATGTCGCCTACGTACGCTGCTACTTCGCTTGGAGAAAATTTGTTATTTGAGGCAGTAATGGCAAAAATGCGGATATTTGAAGAACTCCCGGGCCTTGCGCTAACCACTGCTTTTGGTTTGGCCGTATCGGCCGTCAAATTGGTTGAGGTCGCGGCGGGCACTTCCACGGCAGACGCTACCGGCTGCCTGGTAACTGAAATCGAATCGTTGTCGGCAGGCGCCGTGACTTTTAAAGTAGTAATCGCATAAACGAGAAAAACAATCGCTGCGACAGCAACAACTACCGCGACCCAGCTGATTGCTTTTCTGTTGTTTTCGTTCATTAGTCAAAATAGCCTTTGATATGCGTTCTTATGGTTTATTGTATAACAATTGCAGGCCTGTAGAAATGAAGATAGTTATCCACAATTGGCTATGCCTTATTTTAAAAGTTGCGCTAGTAGATAGTTGCCCAAATGTAGGTATCCGAGGCATTTTTGACGCAAACTTCCACGCTGTCTTTGGTTCCAGCGCCGGACTCGGTAACCCAGAAAGTTCCTCTCTGGGCGGAAGCGCAAGTAGGTTTAGCCGTCGAAGTGTTAAGACGAACTCCCCCGTTTACTTCAAGCGTCTGTCCCGGACTCGAAGCGCCGATACCAACATTGGAGCCGCTGAAATAAATGGTGCTGTTGATCGATTGCCAGTCATTTGCCACAGTTCCAAGCTTATAAGTGTTGTTAGATGACGGAACTACATTCGAATCGAAAGTTGCCGCACCGACACGCGCTACCGAAATGTTCAAACTCTGCAAAAAAGATTGGAGAGTATTCGACGAGTTGTAGGCTAACGTGAATACCACGCTGACCGAATCGTGCCCGGGTACATTAGCCCGTTTGGTGAAAGTCATGTTGGAAACGCTGACATTATTTGATGTCAGCGGCTGTGCCGCTCCAGCATCTGTCTGCTGAAAATAGACAACGGTTCCGCTGGCATAAATATAAGTCGGATCAATCGTAGAAGACGACATTCTCAATTTTAAAGTCGTAGTTGCCGTATCCGATGATAACTCGATCAAGCTTGCGCTTTGTACATAATATTGGACTGTGTCAAGCAGAAGCTGGCTTTGCTGATTTACTTCCGCCACGGCCGCCTGCTTAGTATGGGTCTGAACCACCGAAACAAAGAAAGTCAAAAATGAGACCGCTATCACGGAAAAAAGACCGGTGAAAATAAGTATCTCTACGAGAGTAAAACCATCTTTTAACGCGGAGGTGATATGTTTCGGATTTTCCGGTTTGTTCATCAAGTTAAATTATAACAAATCGAAAAAATTTTCTGAGATCAAGAGCCTGGCCGGGTCTTGGGCGTCGTCCAGAAACCGAGTCGCCATTTGCCGCCGAGCATCATCCTGGTCTGAGATTCGAGCGCCGGAAAACATCCGAAAATTATCAAGGTGAACGGAAGAAGAAGCCATTGCACGAAATACCAAACGTGCTGATGCAGGCGGAGCGGCTCCGGACGGGGCGGCAAAAGAAGAATGCCTAAAATCGCCGCGCTCGCCATCCCGACCATGGACAACCCTACGATGAATCTTGTGATGGATGGCAGACTGTATGACAGAAGGGAAACGCCGAATTTATCCCCCCCCAAAAGGACCGGGAGCCAGCCCAAAGCGAATATCATCAGCGCGTTCGTAGCCCACGAATGGAATCCTTCGATTGTATTGAAAGACCAATACCATTTTTTTCTTTTCGGTATCAGAGGGTCCTTTCCAAATCCGTCCAAAAGATAAGGTATGTTCTCGCACCCCCATGCCCATCTCCTGTGCTGGCGGTAATTATTTTTCATCGTCTCCCAGAATCCCGGAGCGGCATTGGCATCCATCGAAACGGGGTAAAAAAGCGGCTCGACCCTGAAATCGCCGTGATAGCGGAGATACCCCTGCCAAAAAATCCGCGAGTCTTCGGAAACAACGTTCGTCTGCCAGAAACCGACATCGAGCAAGGCACGGAACGGAACGGATTGGGAAGAAAAAGAAGTGAGGCGTTCCGGACGGGATTGCTGCATCATCTGCCAAAAAGTGCTCGAAAAAGATATCACGCGCGCAAGCGCCGGTGCCTGATAAATGTTATTTATAAAAAGAGGTATCGGCTGGTAAATCGCGCGCATCCTGTTTTCGGATTTCAAAAAGACATACGTCAGCCGTCCGAAATAGTCGGGATATATTTGGGTGTCAACATCGAATACCGAGACGAGAACCTTGTCGTATTCTATTCCAAATTTGTCCAATATTTTTTCTTTTGCTTCTTTTCCCGCCCATGTTTCATTGGAACCCTTGCCAGGGATTTCTTTCGGCAATCCGGAGGGATGGACCGTTATTAAAAATTTGGAAAACTTCTGGCCGAATTCTTTTTCTATCCTTTCTGCGGTTTCGGACGCCTCGCCGCCTGCCTGCCCTGAGCTTTGACGCCCTTCAAATTCTTCAGGGCGATCCTGAGATTTTCGAATGGGTCGAAGGGCGTCTTCTTCCGTTGCGAGAACAACCAATAACTTTTCTTTTGGATAATTGGCGGCCGCGAGTCTTTCAAAACTTTCCTTCACCACCACATATGGTTCGCGATACATCGGGAGGATCACTAAATGATAGATATCCTGCCAATCGCCGAACGCCAGCTGGGCGCCGGGGGCTTGGAGTTTTCTAAGTTCGTCCAGCCAATTTATCTTCAAATTCTTCTTCATGATGGAAAAAGCCGAGCGGAGATGAAGAGAAAGATAAATGGTTTTCAAAAGCCAATAAATGTCGAAAAGAATTATAAAGACTGCAACGAACGCCGGCGCGTACCAGGAAAGAAAAACCATTAAAAATAAAGTGAGCCAGGAAAGCGCTCCCGGAAGTATTTCGAAAAAGCGAAAAGAGGCCATAGGCATGGATGGATATTAGGTAGTATGTATCATGCAGTAAAGTATGTAAATTTGAAAAAGTGGCGATTTGACTGTAATATTCAGCCGGAAAGCAATGGCCCCGTCGTCTAGTCTGGCCTAGGACACAGGCTTTTCAAGCCTGGTACACGGGTTCGAATCCCGTCGGGGCTACCAGAGAATGAAAAAAACCATACTTGCCATTGAAACCTCGTGCGATGAAACCGGCTTGGCTGTTGTGCGCGCAGAAGGAGGACTTTCGGCTCCGAAATTCAGGGTTCTGAAAAATCTTGTGAGCTCCCAAGTAAAAGTTCACCGTCCATTCGGCGGCGTAGTGCCGGGACTCGCAAAAAGAGAACATATTAAAAACTTTCCGATTCTCCTAAAGAAGCTGGACTCGGCACGGCTTTGGAGTTCCATAGATATGATTGCCGTAACCGTAGGCCCCGGCCTCGAACCGGCTTTATGGACCGGGATAACTTTCGCCGAGGAATTATCCAAAAAAAATAAAAAAGAGCTTATCGGCGCAAATCATCTTGAAGGGCATCTTTACAGCGTTCTTCTTTCGGCCAAAAGGAAAAAAATAAATTTCCCCGCAATCGTGCTGCTGGTCAGCGGCGGGCACACGGCCTTGCTCCTGATGAAAAATCTTAAAACGTGGAAACGTCTCGGCGAAACAAGAGACGACGCGGCTGGCGAAGCTTTCGACAAGGTTGCGAGAATGCTCGGGCTTCCCTACCCCGGCGGCCCGGAAATCGAGCGCCTCGCCCTGAGAATGCCGAAGGGAGAAAAACCTTCAATAGATTTTCCGAGACCCATGCTGAATCAGAAAAATTACGATTTCAGTTTTTCAGGGCTGAAAACTTCTGTCTTTTATTATCTGCGGGACGCCGCGAAGAAAAAATCCAAAGCCGACATTGCCGCTTCATTTCAAAAAGCGGCTATTGATGTTCTTGTATGCAAAACTTTTCGAGCCGCAAAAGATTTCGGCGCCCGTTCCGTAATATTGTGTGGAGGTGTGGCGGCAAATAGAAAACTGAGAAATGAGATGAAGCGTTCGGCAAAAAAAACGGGTATGAATTTTTTTGTGCCCAAAATGGAGTACAACAATGACAATGCCGCGATGATCGCCGCCGCGGGATATTTCACTTACCTTCGCAGTAAAAAGTTGCCAATGAAAGCAAATGGCGACTTAAATATATAGCAATATATAGCATAAAAATTAATTAAATTGTTAACAAACCTGACGATCGTCAGGTTTGTTAACAATACGGTAAAACCGACATCTGGCAAAACACCTGGTAAATGCGTAAATTTTTTACACGATGTCCGTTTCCTTAGCTTCAAAAAATTTTACATGCGGCAACAACTGGAGTTTTCGCAAAGAGTCGGCAAATTCTTCCGGGAGCGGCGCAGGGCCTAGCCATAAACTTTTTTGAAGCATTTCGAACCCCAGGTATGAAAGTTCAAGCCTCAACCAGTTTCGTTTATGTCTAAATTTTTCTGGAATATCAAATGAAACAACTATATTTTTTGGCATAGATTTCGAAACTTTCTTACTGTGCTCTGGAAATAACGGAATTTTATTGGTTAGGTAAGTCCGTCCGGCTTTTGTTATCTGCCACAAACCTCTTTTATTTTCAACAAATCCTTTCTTTTTTAGACGCGAAAGTGTAACGCGAACAACAGCATCCGACGAGGCTTGAAAAGCATTAAAGGATTTGCCACTAGATTGCCACACGTTCCCGCTTATTTTTCTCCGCATCAAACGATATCCGCCGGAATAACCCGATAAAATAGTCAAAAGATCATCTACCAGTCCCATGTTAAAATGTTAACATATTTGACGATCGTCAAATATGTTAACAAATCATTGAATGCGTGCGAATAATTATCTAAAATAGTCAAATATGCTTGAGATTTTGGAATCGAGATACGACCATCAAAAAACGGAAGAAAAAATATATGCGCTTTGGGAAAAATCGGGACTTTTTGCGCCCGAGGCGCACCAGCCTTGGGCTGGCAATCTAAAAAGAAAACCGTTCGCTATCATCATGCCTCCGCCGAACGCAAACGGTTCGCTCCATTTGGGGCACGCCGTTTTCGTAACGCTTCAGGACATTTTGATACGTTTTTGGCGCATGCGCGGACGAAAAACTTTGTGGCTTCCCGGCGCGGACCACGCGGGGTTCGAAACGCAGGTCGTTTTCGACAAGAAGTTGGAAAAAGAAGGACGGAATCGCTTTGAAATCCCCCGCGACCAGCTTTTCGGAGAAATCTGGGAATTCACGCAGAACAGCAAAAAAACCATGGAGAGCCAGTTGCGCAAACTCGGCGCTTCATGCGACTGGTCCCGGGAAAAATTCACGCTTGACCCGAACATCGTAAAAATTGTTTATGAAACTTTCGAAAAACTATACAAAGACGGTCTTGCCTACCGCGATAACAGGATCGTCAATTGGTGCACGAAACATCAGACGACCCTTTCCGAACTTGAAACGAAATATGTAGAAAAAAAGGATCCTCTTTATTACATAAAATACGGGCCGGTGGAGCTGGCAACCGTGCGGCCGGAAACCAAATTCGGCGATACGGCCGTCGCGGTCAATCCCAGAGACAAGCGCTACGCAAAGCTGGTCGGGAAGGAAATCGAAATCGAAACCCTAATCGGTCCGGCAAAAATAAAAGTCATCGCCGACGAGGCCGTCGACATGAAATTCGGCACGGGAGCGGTGAAAGTTACTCCCGCGCACGACCCGAACGATTTCGAAATCTGGAAAAGACATGAAAAAGAAATTCCCGGGCCGAAAGTCGTGATAGATAAATATGGGCGTATCGATCTGAGTGCTTTTGCGGGCAATGAAAAGGCGGAAAGATATCACGGATTGAAAATAATGGGTGCAAGAGAGCTCATCGAAGAAGACATGCGAAAAGAAGGGCTGATAACAAAAATCGATCCGGAATACAGTCATTCGGTCGCCACCTGTTATAAGTGCGGGACCACTCTCGAACCGAGAATATTGCCGCAGTGGTTCATAAAGACAAAACCGCTCGCCGAGAAGGCGATCAGGGCGGCAGAGAAAAAAGAGATATCATTCCATCCCGAAAGCAGCAAAAAGGTATATCTCCACTGGCTGAAAAATATCCGCGACTGGAACATTTCCAGGCAGATCGTCTGGGGCATACGCATTCCCGCGTGGTACTGCCTCTCCTGCTCCGAGCCGAAAATAAATCCCAAAGTTAAATCGCGCTGGTTTTTGGTAAGACATGGAGAAACCGACTACAACAAAATGGGGTTAATACAGGGAGCTACCGATACGCCGCTGAACGAAACCGGTATGGCGCAGGCAAGAGAAGCCGGGCAAAAGCTTAAACCGTACAACATCGACCTTATAGTAAGTTCCGATCTTATACGCTGCCGCCAAACAGCGGAAATAATAGCGGAAACAATAAAAGAAGAAACGGGAGCGGAGATACTCTTCGAAGAAAAACTGAGGGAGAGACATCAGGGTGAAATCGAAGGATTGCCGCGCGAAAAATTCCTGAAAAATCCGAGGGATGAATACAGCTATGAAGGAAAATATATGGGGGCGGAAAGTTATAGGGAACTTGAAGAGCGAGCCTGGCAAGCGTTTTCCTCGCATCATCTGAAAAATCATCATAAGAACGTCGTTTTAGTAACCCACGGAGGAGTGATGAGGATGCTCATAAAAAGAATTAAAAACCTCGACCCCGAAGCGGCGCTTTCCATACCTTCCAGAAAAAACGCTGAGATAATCCAATTGGACGTGCTGGACAAATGCAAAAAATGCGGCGGCCACTTTTTCGAACAGGACTCCGACGTTTTCGACACATGGTTTTCGTCGGGACAATGGCCTTTTGCCGCACTGATTACGGGCAAAAAAACCGATTTCAAAACTTATTACCCGACCGATGTTATGGAAACCGGATACGATATACTTTTCTTCTGGGTGGCGCGCATGGTAATGCTCGGCCTGTATGCAACGGGAAAAATTCCTTTCAAGGACGTTTACCTCCACGGGCTGGTTTTGGACAAGGACAAAAAGAAAATGTCGAAATCGAAAGGAAACGTCATCGATCCCCTCGGCGTTGCCGAAATATACGGCAGCGATGCTCTCAGAATAGCCCTTGTTGCAGGCAACACGGCCGGGAAAGATATTGTTATTTCCGAAGACAAAATACGCGGCTATCGGAATTTCGCGACCAAATTATGGAATATTGCTAGATTTATTCTTTTGCACAGGACCGGCCCGCATCTCAAAAAAAGATACGGAGAAAAATACAGTAAAGAATTAAAAGATATGGACAGGAAAAGCTTGGCAGAAATTGAAGCTATAAAGAAAAAAGTTACGAACCATCTCGAAAAATTTGAATTTCATCTTGCTGTAGAAATACTTTATCACTATATCTGGCATACCTTAGCAGACAAGAAAGTCGAATCCCTAAAACGCTTTCTTCAGCCTGCTTCAGCCCTTGAGGATCAAGTAGCGGCCCGCGAAATACTCGAAAAATTACTCATTGAATCGCTAAAAATGCTCCATCCGTTCATGCCTTTTATTACCGAAGAAATCTACCAAAAACTCAATCCAGGCAAAATCCTGATGGCCGAAAAATGGTAAAATAGGAGCCATAAATCACTATTTGCACGATTTCTCCCTTTCGCTGGATATGTTAACTGCTATCACAATCTTTTTGGGGCTTTTGCCGGGATTCGCCTGGCTTCTTTTCTATCTTCAGGAAGATATCCATCCCGAGCCGAAGAAAATGATCGCTAAAGTGTTTTTTGCGGGAGCCATTTCTTCGATAGCCGCATTGGCGCTGGAGATTTTCGCGAGCTGTTTGTTGGTTTATCGCTTCTACGGCTGCACGGAACGGGTTTCCGACGGGATAGAGCTGACTCCGCTCCTTATAGTGGCTTTCGCCTTTATAGAAGAAATCGCAAAATTTCTGGCGGCCTTTTTTGTTGTCGCCAAAAGCAAATATTTCGATGAGCCGGTTGATGCGATGGTTTATATGGCCGTTGCGGCGCTTGGCTTCGCAACCGTGGAAAATCTAGGCGCTCTTTCGGGACAGGGCACGCCGCTGATTTTCAACGACATTTTCCAGATAGCAACCTTTCGTTTCGTGGGAACAACGCTGCTTCACACCCTTACCGCTTCGATAATCGGTTATTTCTGGGCGCTCGAAATCAGAAATTTCAAAAGCGGGAAAATGATACTTTGGGGCCTTTTTTGGGCGGTCGCCTTGCATGCCGTTTTCAATTATCTTATACTTGCATATAGCAATCTCCTCTATCCGATAATTTTCGTTGCGATAGTCGGGTTCTTCATGCTGAGCGACTTCGAAAAATTAAAGAGGAGGGAGCTTTAACGTAAAATGCCAAACTCCGAAGAACAATTTTTTGAAAACCTGGTGAATGGCGACCATCGCTACAAAGTGGACGCTTTCGAAGCGGAAGGTGAGTCCGATGAAGTGACTCTTTCGGAAAAGCCGAGCGACGGCGGACTGGAATCGGAAGGCAAGCTCACTATCGACGTCTATCAGACACCAGCCGAAATAATAGTCGAGTCCGCGATAGCGGGAGTGAAACCCGAAGATATCGACATAAGCGTTTCGAGCGATTCGATAACGATACGCGGCGAGCGACGCCACGACGAAGAAATACGGGATGAAGATTATTTTTACCAGGAGTGCTATTGGGGACGATTTTCAAGGTCTGTCATATTGCCGGAAGAGGTTGACCCGGATAATGCCAGTGTAAGCTTCAAAAATGGGGTTTTGAAGGTAAAACTTCCCAAACTCAACAGGAAAAAAACGAAAAAATTGAAAGTTAAAGTCGAATAAATAATTTACTAAAGTACGAATTTATTATG
>JACQKT010000025.1 GCA_016204355.1 Candidatus Liptonbacteria bacterium | reverse complement strand
CGATGCCGATTGTGATTCGCCGCAGCCCCATGGCAGTTTCCTCCTTTGCCTCGCCGAAGTCCTCGCCTTGCCGAAGCCATCGGCGAAGCGCAGGTCGGCGAAGGCGGGCTTTGTCCCGCTTAGCGGGACGGTTTAGGCCGACATGGTCTGGTTAAAGGAACATTTTAGATGCTCACATTATACACTTTAATATCAAAAAGTCAAGCGATAAAATCTTCCACCGTTTGTCTGGCCTCTTTGAGCGGGAGAAGATACAGAGGATGTTTGAAGAAATAAGCGCTCCAATTTTGGTAGCCGACCAGTTTTCTGTCGAGCGAAATTTTCATTGCCCGGATGGCGTCAACCATTACCCCGGCGTTATTTGGAGAATCCTCAACAGACATTTTAAGATCGATTTCAAATGGAAAACCGCCGAATTGACGTCCTTAAACGATGATATAGGCAATCTTTTTGTCGCCGAGATGGGGGATGTAATCGGCGGGGACCACTTTTATGTCCTTGGTGCCGGCGGCCCAGATAACCGGGTCGGTTTTGGAGATTTTTTTTGATTTCAGCCGGTTTCGGTCGGTAAGGTTGTCAAAATCCATGTTTCCGCCTATGTCGAGCTGATAAGAATTTAGAACCGTCTGCCCCCGTTCCCGGATGAGTTCCACGAGAGCGCGGTGGAGAATGGTGGCGCCCACCTGGCTCTGGATGTCGTCGCCGGCGCAGGGGATGCCGCGCTCTTCAAATTTCTTTGCCCATTCCGGATCGGAAGCGATAAATTCGGGGATGCCGTTTATAAATGCAACGCCGGCCTCCAGACAGGCGTTCGCATAAAATCGGGTTGCTTCCCGGGAGCCGACCGGCAAAAAAGAAATAAGCATTTCAGCGCCGCTGTCCCGCAGAATCCTCACCACATTTTTTGCATTCTCCTTGCGGGGAAAATAATTTTCCATATGCGGGGCAATGCCGTCAAGAAGCGCGCCCGCCAAAACTTTTACGTTCTTTTTTGGAACGTCGATGAATTTCCGCGAATTCGTCGGAGACACCCAGATTGCTTCCGATATGTCTTTTCCGATTTTATTCGCGTTAATATCGAAAGCCGCGACCGCTTCAATGTCGCGAATGAGATAGCCGCCGAAATTATTGTGCATCAAACCGGGGACGGCAGAAGATTTTTCATCGACGTCCTTGTAGTATTCCAGCCCCTGAATAAGCGAACTGGCGCAATTCCCAATTCCGGCAACGGCAATTTTGATTTTTGAGTCAGCCATTATTCTCATTGTAGCGTGAAAGCTTAAATTGACAAAGTTTGTCATAAATTATAGTCTGAAAACGAAAAAACCAAAGCTCTTTAAATTATTTTGAAAATAGGAGGAGGCTTTAATGACCGAAAAATTGGCGGTTTTCGGCGGCCCCAAAGCGGTCTCCGATAAAATTTTGGCCAAAAGAATTTTCTGGCCTTACGTTACCGAAGACGACAAGAAAGCCGTGATGGCGGTTCTGGAGCGGGGGATTCTTTTCGGCCATACCGAAGCGGACGGCAAAGTGATAGCCCCGGAAACGGAAGCGCTGCAGAAAGAATTTGCCGAATATATCGGCGTTAAATACTGCCTGGCAGTGAATTCCGGCACGGCCGCTCTTCACATCGCTTTGGCCGGCTGCGGCGTCGGAATCGGCGACGAAGTCATTACCTCCGCTTTTTCTTATATCGCCACGCCGATGGCTATCATGCATGCGCACGCCGTTCCAGTATTTGCGGACATTGACATTGACACTCATAATCTCGATGTTGGCCGGATTGAGAAGAATATTACGCCCCGCACCAAAGCCATTATGCCGGTTCATATGAACGGCCTGCCCTGTGACATGGATAAGATTTCAGCCGTTGCCCGAAAACACAATCTTTTTGTCATTGAAGACGCCGCTCAGGCCTGGGGGTCTGTTTACAAGGGAAAAAAGGCCGGCAGTTTTGGGAACGCCGCCGCCTTCAGTTTGAACGGCACAAAAAATTTCAGCGTGGGCGAAGGCGGTCTCTTTGTGACGGACGATAAAGACATTTACGAAAGAGCCCGGGCCGTGGCCATGATGGGCGCCGGGCCGGGAGAAAGTTTCGGCGAAGATTATTCCGACAAGAGATTCCAGCATCTGATTACTTATAATTATAAGGTTCAGGAATTGACGTCGGCTTTGGCCCGTTCGCGTCTGCGCCGTCTGGATAAGGTTAACAAATGCGGTTTTGACAATGCTCTGCTTTTGAACCGTCTTTTAGGGCAAGTAAAAAACGCTTCTTTTCAGACGATTTCGGGGGGTTGCACTTCAACATTTTACAAATACCGTTTAAGGATAGATTCGCCCGATGTCGACAAAAAACTTCGCGACCAAATTTTTACGGCGCTCAAGGCCGAAGGCGTTGACGTTACCATGTGGCAGCAGGACCCCTTGCCCGCTTTTCCCGTTTTTCAGGAAATGGCCGGCTACGGCAAATACTGCCCCTGGATTCACGCTTTCACTTCCGATCATTACAAAATTTTTTCATCTTCCTGGTTTGTGAACGAGAATTACCGGCGCGAGAATTATCCCAACACTCAAAAATTGCTCGATTCTTCCCTGGTGATTTGCTCCGAGTCCTATCCGATTTTCTGCCAGCCGAAAGAAGTGATTGAATCTTATGCCGGAGGCATCAAAAAAGTTTTTGAAAATATCAGCGAATTAAACCGGCCATAGCCGGTTTTTTCATTTAGATGTTTTTGATGAGAATTTTTCGTTTTTTTTCCGGATCGGCAGAAATGAAGGGGACCATATCGACATCCACCTTTTTTATTCCCGGAAGATGGGCATAAAAAAAACTTTTTATTTTTACCGCCAAATCCTCATTCCATTTTTCAGTAGGCACAATGAGAACCCTGATTTTATGAAGAGAATCCTGGACAATCTGAAACATTTTAATGGCTTCATACTGGTAAAGAATCGAAAAGAGCTCGAAAACGTGAACTTTTTTGTTACCCGGCAAATCGATGTATTCTATCGGCCGGCCTTCAAGCGATAAAAGGGGAAGCGTTCTTCCGCAAGGGCATTTTTCTTTTGATAAAATTCCGAAGTCCCCGGTGT
>JACQKT010000023.1 GCA_016204355.1 Candidatus Liptonbacteria bacterium | reverse complement strand
TTCTTAAATCTTAATTCTTTCGTCAATTCGCCGTGTCCCGGGCCTATTTCCAAAACCGGGTCATTTTTTTTCAATTCAAGAAAGTCGGAAATTTCTTTTAATTTCTTTTTGTCCGTCAAGAAATGCTGCCCGAGTTTCGTCATTTACTTTTTTTAGTCGAGCGTTATGTACCGTTCCTCGCTGTCGATGTCGAAAAAATCTTTTTCTCCGGAAACCAAGCTCTCGAATTCTATCAGGTCGCGCGGTAGCTCTCCGAGAAGTCTTGAGGGTATGTCGTAGAAACTCAAGAATAATTCTTTTTTCGCTCTGGTCATCGCCACATACATGAGCCTGCGTTCCTCTTCGATTTCCAGTTCGCTTCTCATGGACCGGCTGTGCGGCAAAAGTCCTTCATTGCACCCGGCTATAAAAACACCATCGAACTCCAAACCCTTTGCAAGATGAATGGTCATGAGGTTAACGGCATATCGCATATCGCTTGTCGCAAATTTTCCGTTTTTACCATTAGCCATTTGCCCTTTGCGATTAGCCGATTCGTCAGTCGGCTGGAGAAGCGCTATCTGTTCCAGAAAGGCCGATAAATCCCTGAATTCCGAGGCAAAATGCACCAATTCCGCTATGTTTTCCGAGCGCTCTTCGGCATTAAGGGAATTTCTGCTCATCAGCTCAAGGTACCCCGTTGATTCGAGGAAAACGCCTATTAAATCCTCCGGAGATATGTCCGCGCCGGAAATAGATTCGCGGAATTTGGCGAAACGTCCCTTCGCGATGTTTTTTTCGAGGCGTTCCCTGCTTATTTCATCGTTCGGATTTTGAACGTAACGCAGCGCCGCGACAATGTCTTTTATTTCCTTTCGTTCATAGAAACGAAGTCCGCCGAAAATCTGGTACGGTATTCCTCTTTCGATAAGAACCTGCTCTATTGCGCGTGATTGCGCGTTCGTCCGGTAAATAATCGCAACATCGGCTTTCTTTTCATGATTTTTTATTTTTTCTATCTCTTCCGCTATCCAGTATGCCTCGTCCTCGTCATCCTCCGCCTCCACTATTTTAACGGGAGCGCCGTTTTCCTTTTTGGTCCAGAGAGTTTTCGGTTTTTGGTTCACGTTGTTCGACATCAAAACCGAAGCTGCCCGTATTATGTTCGAAGTGGAGCGATAGTTTTCTTCGAGCAAAACAATATTCGCGTCCGGCCAATCTCTTTCGAAATCAAGAAATATCCGGAAATTGGAACCGCGAAAACTGTAAATCATCTGCTGATCGTCTCCGACGACGGAAATGTGCGAAGAATCCCCCACCATGAGCTTTATGAACCGGTATTGTTTGTTGTTGAGGTCCTGATATTCATCAACCAATAAGTGATTGAACCGTCTGCGGTACTTTTCAAGAATTTTCGGATTAGCCTCGAATATCGTGACAACTTTTTCTATCAGGTCGTCAAAATCGAAAGCGTTGTTTTTTTCCAGTTCTTTTTCGTAGCGGTTGTAAACTTTTAAAATAAGCTCCCCTTCCTCAAAAGAGGTCAGTATTTCTTCCTTCGTCGAAACGCCGTTTTTTATCTGGGAAATTTTTCTGGAGAGGTCGGCCGCTCCCGAACATTCCGAATATCCTCCTTTTGCGGATTCCGTTTTCAGGATTTTTTTTATCACCTGAAGCGAGTCCGAATCGTCGAAGATAACAAAGTTGGAATTTCTTCCCGCCAGCTTCGCTTCGGCTCTCAATATCCTGGCTCCGAAAGAGTGAAACGTTCCGATAAACGGACTCATAACTGATAACCGATAACTTATAACTTTTTTGTTATTTGTTATCAGTTCCGGGTTATAAGTTGAAATGCGTCCGGCCATTTCTTTGGCGGCCTTATTGGTGAAGGTTATTGCGACTATGCTCCCTGGAGGAACGCCCTTTTCCATCAAATACGCCAGCCTGCCCGTAAGAGTTCTAGTCTTTCCGGTCCCCGCACCAGCTACTATCAAAAGCGGCTTGTCCGCCGCCTGAACCGCCAATTTTTGTTGAGGATTTAGATCAAATTTGAACATTTTTAGTTTTCCACACCCCTATCTCGTATAATTTCCATTTATTTGATAGCTTTGTAAGCATTAATACTATACTACGACAAGTAGGTGCGACCAAAAAGCCATTGGGAGTGGCCATTTTTTTAGCAATTGCCCTCATTTTCTCGAGTCTCGCGGCTTTCGGAAAGACTTCATACCATGTAAATGCAGGTATTTTGGGAGGTCCGGCGACGTCCATAGCTGCGGAAGCTGTTCATTTTGATGAAAATATCGCCATGCTTGAGTCCACGCCGATGACTTCGGAAACCTACGTTTTATCTGACTATGGCTCGGATGAAGGTATTTTGAAGTCCGCAATGCTCTCGATTGATTCGTCCGCCGATAAGGAAATCGCGGACAAAGTGGCGAAAGGCAAAACCGATAGCGCTGACGCCGATCTTGAAGGATATCTTTCGATGCCGACGGAAGGATTCAACTGGGGGAAGCTTCATTCTCATAACGCAGTCGATATAGCCAATGCCTGCGGAACGCCCATAAGGGCAGCGGCGGAAGGGCTTATCGACGATATTTCTCTCGACGAACGGGGAACCGGCTACGGCCATTACGTCATGATCTCGCATCCGGCGGGAATCAAAACGCGCTATGCTCACATGAATAAAATTTTCATTTCGGTGGGGCAGTACGTGAAAAAGGGAGAACAGATAGGAACTATGGGCAGAACGGGCGACGCCACCGGCTGTCACGTACACTTCGAGGTTTACGGAGCGACCAACCCGTTCGCTCGCTGACGCTCGCGACGTGATGCCAATCTACGAATGCACGCGAATGATGCGGATATTAGTAATGACTAACCCTAAAAATTTGCGGTATTCGCGGAATTCGCACGGCGATTTGCATCATTAGCATTATGCTACTCGCGGAGCAAGCATTATATTTCTTCTCTTAGTCTGTAACTGAACGCTTCCGCAAGGTTTTCGGCGGAAGTTTTTTCTTTTTTATCCAGGTCGGCGATGGTCCTAGCCGTTTTCAAAAGGCGGTAATATCCCCTTGGAGAAAGGCGCGTCCTGCCAAGCGTTTCCAAAAATTTTTCTCCGGAGAAATCCAGGTTTGCAAACTGCTCCGCTTGTTTCGAGCTCATTTCCGCATTTGTTCTTATTCTGGATTTTTTGAGCCTTTCCAGCTGTACGTTTCTCGTTTCTTCCACTTTTTTCTTTATACTTTGGCTTGAGGGCCCGTTCGTCTTGTTGCCTCTGAGCTCCCCTACTTTTACCTGGGGCACTTTTATTTGAAGATCTATCCTGTCGAGAAGCGGTCCGGAAATTTTTTTCTGATAACGTATTACTTCATAAGCGGAACATCTGCATTCTTTTTCTGCGTCACCGTAAAATCCACAGGGACAGGGGTTCATCGCCGCGATCAAAGTGAAGCGCGCCGGAAAGGTCAGCGTGCCTTTTGCGCGGGCGACATGAACCTTTCCGCTTTCAAGCGGCTGACGGAGAGATTCGAGAATATTTTTTTGGAATTCCGGCAGTTCGTCGAGAAAAAGAACGCCGAGATGAGCGAGGCTTATTTCTCCGGGTTTTGGCTGCGAGCCGCCCCCTATAACAGCCACAACCGAAGCCGTTTGATGCGGAGATCTGAAGGGACGTTTTCTCATCAGGCCGGACTCGTTTGCTCCTGCGGCGCTGTAAATCTTTGTAATCTCAATCGCCTCTCCGATTTCCAGTTCCGGCAGTATTCCCACCATCGCCTGGGCAAGGAGGCTTTTGCCGACGCCCGGCGGGCCAATCATCAGAAGATTGTGTCCACCGCTTGCGGCTATGGTCATGGCGCGTTTCGCGTTTTCCTGACCTTTCACTTCGGAGAAATCTGCGAACGAAATGTCGTCGTCCGGCGATTTTTCATGCTGACGGAAAATTTCAGCAACAGCGGATTTTTTCTTTTCCAAAATCCCAATCGCATCTTCCAAAGATTCGATAGGTATCACCTCGATATCTTTTATCACCGCCGCCTCTGCGGCATTTTCTTTCGGAAGGAACAAATATTTGAAACCGCGGGCGCGCGCCATTTCTGCAATATTCAAGGAACCGTTGACGCGACGCATCCATCCGTCCAAACCGAGTTCTCCTATGAAAATTTTGTCGGAAGTTTCGAATTCTCCGATCTGTTTTGTTGCAAGAAGATATCCGAGCGCTATCGCGATATCGTATTGCGAGCCCGTTTTTTTGACATCGGCAGGCGCGAGATTAACTGTTACTTTTCTGTTCTCCCGGTTCGGCGGTTTGGTCCCGGAATTTTTCAAGGCGGAATTCACTCTTTCGCGCGCTTCATTAAGAGCCTTGTCGGCAAGTCCGACTATATTGAAAGAATGAAGACCGACATTCAGGTCGACCTCCACTTCTATAAGCTTGGCGTTTATGCCCTCGAGTTCCGCGGAATAAACCTTTGCGATGCTTTTCTGCATTTACCCTTTATATTTCTCCCCTTTCACGACATTCTAACATTCTGCAGAATGTTAGAATGTTTTATTTCTCTTTCTTTTTGCAGTCGGTGCACAGTTCAGATTCCGGGGCTATATCAAGGATGTCTTCGGATATTTCTCCTCCGCATTTTGTGCAAATCCCGTACGTTCCCATTTTTATTCTGTTAAGCGCCATATCTACTTCATTGAGGTCCTTTTTAAGGTCTGAAGCAATCGCCATTCTGTTGGCATATGATTCGGATTCGTCCGCTTCCTCTTCGAGGTGGTCCGCGTCATTACCGAAATCTTCGGCCTCCGAGTATTTTTTGATGTCGGCCTCGAGCCTCGTTTTTTGCTCTTTCAGCTTTTTTTCGTAGTTGGATATGTTTTCTTTTTCCATCTGATACAGGTTAACTTAAAGGAAAACATATCGTCAAACTTTCCATGCAGAAAGCGCAGTCCCGCCCGCCGGCTTTAAATCGGCAATAATTTTCACAATATAGTCGTTATTCTGTCAAATTAGTACAATGGGGAACTATATACAAAGCTACCCCAAACCCAAAAGGTCGAAAAATGAATTAACCCAGTAAATTAAGAGCAAAATAAGGATGTTAATAACCGCTTGCGTAAATAATGATAATGTGAAACAATTGTAAAACAATAAGTTAGTTGAAAGCAGGGTCGTGAGAGCGACGGGATTCGAACCCGCACATCCGGGTAGGATAATAAATTTCAAGTTTATCGCGTCTTCCAGTTCCGCCACGCTCCCACAACTCTGCTTTCAACTTTTTTACCCCGCTAGGTGGGGACACTATACTCGAAGCTAACGATTGAACATCCGGATGTTCGTTAGGAGCTTCATGAAAACTCCCTGCAGGAATTACCTGCCAAAAGGTTTCGCAACCATACTTCTCCTATAATGCCCCCGCTTAACGGGGCATTTTCTTTATAAGAGTCTAATAAAAAAGCTCTAGCTTGCAGTTCGGAAGCCTTGAGGGACAAGAGTCTTGGTAGTATTTATACTCAAGACTTCCGAACTACATGTTAGAGTCTGGTTGACTCTTATCCTGCCGCGCTACCAACGCGGTTAAATTTTTGAAAGCTAAGCATATTTTAGTCGTTGAACTGCAGATGTCAAGGTCTACGTTTACCATTTCTTTTTTTCTTCGGTTTCGGCTTACTCCGTTCGGCAATAACCTCAAGGGCTTTGTCGAAACTGACGCCTAACGGCTTATGATAATCTCTTTTTCTGCTCATTTGGTTAATGTCTTGTAAGCAAGTTTATCACTTTGCGAGACGGAGCGCACGACATTTTCAAAAGTTTCGCTCATTTCTGATTTTCGGGAATTGAAGCGGTAAGCGAACTCGTCAATATAACTCTGTAAGTGCTTTTTGCTCATAGTGTGGTAAGTGCCGTGATAACCTCTTTTGAACAAAGCCCAAAAACTTTCAATGGAGTTGGTGTTTATGTCGCCTTTAGCCCATTGCCTTTGGCTGTGTTTAACTCCTGCTCGGCGGTATCCCATTTTCGGAAGTTTTTTATACACGCTCGCCTCGTCCGTCATTATGATTGCACTAGGGTCTATGTTCCTGCGGATTTTGTCGAAAACGATGTGCGTCTGCCTGTTTGGAATCTGAAAGGCCTTGATATTTCCTTTCCGCTCCAACATTCCCATAACGGCTGACTTTTTTCTAAAGCCGTCTTTTCTGGCGTGCTTTCCGGAGACATAAGTTTCGTCTACTTCAACTTTTCCAAAAAGTTTTCCGTTGCCCTGTTTCATAGCTTTGCGGATACGCATATCCATAAACCAAGCCGTCTTTTGGGTTACGCCGACTTGTTCGGCCAACTCAATGGACGAGATACCTTTCTTGCTTGTTGAAAGGAGATAGATAGCCACGAACCACTTTTGAAGCGGTATTTTGCTTTCGCCAAAAATCGTTCCTATCTTGATAGTAAAGTCCTTTCGGCAATCGGCGCAACGATAGCGGAAATTTTTCATTCGGTAGATTTTCGGGTGTCCGCAGTGTGGGCAATACTCGCCGTCTTTGAAGCGGATTTGCTCGAAGTATTTTATACAGGCCTTTTCGTCTTTGAAGTAAGACGTGAACTCCATAAGGGATTTAAAGTTTGTCATACGACAAGTATATACCTGTAGTTTGGGGTTGTCAAGTCAGGATTGGGGGTAACTTTTTTAGGTATTGACAAAATTATTCACTGCTCTATATTGATATTACCTCGGAGGTGTCCGAGTGAATACTTTGTAATTATAACAAAGGCGGACATATGTCCGCCTTTGTTTATTTAATACTATGTTCAATACTAAAAAGGTTTGTATATTCGTTGATGGAGAAAATCTACGCCATTCAATAGAAGATTTGTTCCCATATCCTTCTTTTGATAAACGCGATTATCTACCAAAAAGAGCAGACTGGACAAAATTTTTTGATTCTATTGCTTCTGAAGCAATAGAATCTGATTCAGAACGTATACGCACATATTGGTATGCTATTCAGAGCATTGATTTTTTTCCTTATGCCCTTAATGCTGTGCGCAAAGAAAATAATGTAGAAC
>JACQKT010000005.1 GCA_016204355.1 Candidatus Liptonbacteria bacterium | reverse complement strand
GTAGTGGCCTTAGCGTTTAGTAGTATTGATTTTGTATTTAATATCAGTTTAATATCCCACTCTTTGTTAGCACTTCCGGCATAAATAATATTATTACCCGGAGAAGAACAGAGCCTTACTCCATATTTTCTTAATAGCTCCTTTAGAACCAGTAACTCACCCATAAACCCTCGGTCAAAAGGTTTGCCACAGAGATTTCGGAACCTCCAGCCATCCTTTAGCATTTTGTCAGTTAAACCTTCCCAATTCTTGTAAGTCTTTTTATCCATAAATTTTCTAGTGCCCTGTTCAAACTAAAGAGATGAACGATTTCGTGTTTTGTGAGGGGGCCGAAGCTCTCTCGGACTCTGAACCTATCACTGAGTGGCGCCCCCTGTAGGAATCGAACCCACATCAACGCCTTAGAAGAGCGCTGCTCTATCCATTGAGCTAAGGGGGCATGCTTCTCCTCGCTACGCGAGTCGAAGTGTCGGGCTGCTGGGAATCGAACCCAAGCCGCGTGCTCCCAAAGCACGTATACTACCATTATACGACAGCCCGATAATGCATTTTAAATTCCGACCAGCGAGGATGCAAAGCGAAAAATCTACTTTTCATTTTGTCCGAGCGCCGTCGGAAGAGTGGGGTTACACCCCACTTCAAATTATCGCAAAAATAACTTAAAATCAAACCAGCGTTTTTATCATGAAACTTATCTGCTTGAACATCTGGGGCGGGAAAGTATATGAACCGTTCATGAAATTCGTGCGCGAGCAATCGGAATCAACCGACATTTTTTGTTTTCAGGAAGTTTTCAGGTCGCCCAGAAAAGACATCGAAACAAGCAACTGGGACAGAATCCATATTCTTAACGAACTTGCCGAAGCCCTGCCGGAATTTAATTATGTCTTTCACCCCGTTATAAGCGGCGTAGACAACAAGGGGCCGGTAAACTTTGATTTGGAAATGGGACAAGCGGAATTTGTCAGAAAAAATATTCCAATTGCCTCATCGGGAGAAATTCAGATCTTCTCTCCCGAAAACGGCAGTTCTGCGGGAAAAGGCGCTTTCCTTCCGCGCAATTTCGGCTATTTTAGAATTTCTTTGGGAAATAAGATTCTGACCGTGATTAACATTCACGGTTTTACGTTCCGCAACGATAAAAAGCTCGACCGCCCAGAACGTTTGGAGCAATCGCGGCTAATAAAAGAATTCGCGCTGAAAGAAAATAACCCGGTAATAATCTGTGGAGATTTCAATATTCTTCCCCATACGGAAAGCGTCAAAGCGTTCGAGGGGCCGTTTATCGATTTGATAAAAAAGTATGGAATATCCACGACAAGAAGCAAAATTTCGCCGTGGTACGGGACGTCGGGAGAATTGAAATTTTCAGACTATGCTTTCGTTTCTCCAGAAATAAATGTTTCGAATTTTCAGGTGCCGGATGTCGGAATTTCCGACCACTTGCCGCTTATTGTGGAATTCAATTAAGATATCAACGGACAAGCGCGCTTAGATTCCGCCAGAGGCGGACAGGCAAGTGGTATCCCGCACTGAAAACAAGTTTTAGTGCGGGACGAGGAGCGACGAGTTTATTCCCGACATGCCTGCCGGCAGGCGTGTTTGTATAAAAATTCAAGTTCGCGTAGAATTTTTAGACAAATCGTCATACCTGCGGTAGATCTCCCGTAGGGATGACAATCCCGCTTAAAGTGGGCGGCTAGCTCAGTTGGTTAGAGCGCTTCGTTTACACCGAAGAGGTCATAGGTTCGAATCCTATGCCGCCCACTTTGTGCGGGGCACCGAGAAAGTTGTAATTTAATTTCTACACTATCAACAAAATGGATATCTTATCTCACGGACTTTGGGCAGGAGCGGCCGCCAAAGGAATAAATATAAAAAAGGAAAAGAAAATTAACGTCTGGCTTGCTACTTTTTGGGGCACTTTCCCCGACCTGTTCGCGTTTACAATCCCGTTTGTGTGGCTTTTTGGAAATTTGACTTCGGGCAACGTAAGTTTTTCAGATATACATCCGCCGACAGGCGACGAACCAGAAAGGAAGGTTTTCTTCGGCAACGGTAATGCGCGGCAAGCGGATTCTTTTATTTCATACCTGACTTCAACGCTTTACAGCATTTCGCACAGTGCGGTTATATTTTTTCTGATAATCGGACTTGTAATTCTACTCAAAAAAAATTTCCTGAATAAAAATAACGGCCAGATTGTTCCCTGGGAGATGGGCGGATGGCTTTTGCATATATTCCTTGACGTGCCGACCCATTCTTATGCTTTTTATCCCACGCCTGTTTTCTGGCCGCTGACGGAATGGAAATTTCAGGGGTTTTCGTGGGCAAATCCCACATTCATGCTATTCAACTACTTGGCAATAATAATAGCCTATCTCCTAATAAGATATTTCCAAAAAAGAAAGCTTCTATGAGCCACCTCGCGGATTCGAACCGCGGACCTTTGCTTTACGAAAGCACTGCTCTACCAGCTGAGCTAAGGTGGCAAAGTAAGGCCAACAACCGCCGGCTAATAGCTTATCGTTTTTAACGGGAAAATTAAAGTACCTGACCTTGTGCAGTGTCCGCTTTCTATTCGGCGTCTTTTTCTCGCGCCGCCCTTAACGCTTTCGCCCACCATATAAGCTGGTTCAAAAAAGCATCAGCTGTATTTTTGAAAGAATCGATTGCTCCGTTTTTCAGATTTCCGTTTTCATCCAACAAATTCCATGGTTGCGGAATATGAATGGCGCTCCTGATCGGCGCCATCTGAAGCTCAACGACAATCCCCCGGAGGTGTTCAACCGCGCGCGCCCCTCCGACGCTTCCGTAAGCGACGAAGCCAACTGCTTTCCTATTCCATTCCGCATAAACGCTGTCGAGCGCGTTTTTAAGGACTCCCGACGTGCTGTGATTATATTCCGGCGTTACGACAATAAATGCATCGGCCTCCTCTATCTTTGCGGCCAATTTCCTGGCGATTTCGTTGGGGTATGCGCCACCTTTAACCATAGAGGGAGACGTTGGCTCGTTGTAAAACGGAAGCGGCCAGTCGCGCAAATCCAAAAGCTCGGCTTCTATTTCATCTTTTTTCTTCGCTTCTTCGTGTATCCATTTTGCCGGTTTGTCGCCGAATCTGTTCTGGCGCGTACTGCCTATTATGATTTTTATTTTAAGTTTTTTGTCCATAATTATTTTTTTATTCCAGACCTTTGTTTATTGATATCGCTCACCAGGTTTTTTAGAAGAAACAGGGCGTATCCGGCGTTTATCGTATAAAAGACTTCTTGGCCCCTGCGCTCGTCAACGACAAGATTGCAAGCTTTTAACGTCTTCAAGTGTTGGGAAACCGCCGGTTGGGAAAGTTTCACTATTTTTACAAGTTCTCCTACCGTTTTCCGACCTCTAATAAGGGCTTCGAGAATTCGGTAGCGGGAAGCGTTGCCGATTCCCTTGCCGAATTTCTCTATTTCGCTGCACAAATCTTTCATATTGTTATAGGCATATTAGCATATGCTTATATATTGTGTCAAGAATAGGACTCAGAAGATGTAGACTCTTAGTTGCATGGCGGGGGCAGTTCGAATCCTTTGCGCAGGACAAAATAAAAAGAAGCAATGTGCTTCTTTTTATTTTGCTCGCGGAAGCGGGAGGATTCGAACCTCCGATGCCGGTAAAGGCATAACGGTTTTCAAGACCGTCCGTTTCAACCACTCACGCACGCTTCCGTTAGAAAATCTTAGCGACATTGAGCTTTAGATTTTCTTACCTGCCTGCCGGCAGGCGTGTGGACCTGAGGGGAATCGAACCCCTATCTCCCGGATGCAAACCGGGTGCTCTGCCACTAAGCTACAGGCCCATTTACTGTAAAACCGCGGGGATATTATTTACCCATCCTCCTTTCGGTCTTGCCGTAATTCTCCAACGCTTTTTTGAATTCCGCAACCGAAAAAGCCGGATACAATGTTTCGGTAAAATAAAACTGGCTGTTTGCGATGTCCCACATCATCAATCCGCTTGACCAATGCGGCTCCCCGCCCGTTCTTATTACCAAATCAACGGGCGGCAAATTTTTCGTCCACAGATTCTTTTTTATCAAATTTTCGTCCACATCAAGCTTTTTTGTTTTAGCTTTCAGTTCAGAGATTTTCCTGATCGCCAAAACCATTTCGTCCATGCCGCTGTATGCCATTAAGAACGTAAGATTATGCTTGTCGTTATTTTTTGTCTTTTCAATTATCGCAAGCATCGCTTTTTTGGTGTTCTCCGGAAACAATTCTTCCCATCTGCCGAAAATGTTTACTTTAATTTTATTTTCCACAAATTCTTTTCTCTTCGCAGCTTTTTTGAAATACATTTCAAAAAGCTTCATCAGAAATTTCACTTCTTGCGGAGACCTTTTAGTAATGTTGTCTACCGAACAACCCCATATGGTTAAATTCTCTATTCCCATATCGAGCGCGGCCTTAAGCAATTTCTCTGTGCTCTTGGCGCCCTCTTGATGTCCGAAAAAAGGCGGTTTGCCTTTTTTCTTCGCCCAACGCCTGTTACCGTCCGGGATCAGAACTATATGCCTGGGTAAATTCATTTGGTATCGGTTTTTATCAGCCATTTATTGCTTTTGCCAACGAATTGTACAAAAGAAAAACAACTACGACGGCAGTCAACAGAATAAGCCATCCAAGGGTAGAAAAAAGAAGAATAAATGCTTCTTTTTTAAAACCGCTGAGGTAAAGATGAATCGGCTTTCCCAAAATCAAAAGCCCGGTTATCAAGGCGGATATAACGAAAAGCATAAGGACGAAAAGCGGAATAAGAAAATTCTCATCCTTCCCGAAAATATTCTGGCTATTGAACATAAGCCAGGCAACGGCAGAAACATAAATGAAAACACCCGCTGCGTTTATGAAACTTTTTAAAAGATACTCTGATTTTTTCATTTGTTATTTGTTTACATGATGGCTTGTGCCCCCGCGAGGAATCGAACCTCGATTAGCACGTTAGGAGTGTGCTGTTCTATCCATTGAACTACGAGGGCATTTTCGTAGTTTGTGCCGCGGGAGGGAATTGAACCCCCGACGCCAGCCTCTTCAGGGCTGCGCTCTACCACTGAGCTACCGCGGCAATTATTGTTGAAAGTGCGTTGACAACAGATTACAATATATCCTACAAAACATTTGGCTGCAAGAAAGATAATATAATAATGAAAAGCTGGGCCTATAGTTCAGTGGCAGAACACCTCGATGGCATCGAGGAGGTGCGAGTTCAATTCTCGCTAGGTCCACACGGGGGGGGCCAGCCAGCCTGAGGCTTGAACCCGGGGCTCATCAGCCTTGGGCTGAGGTCGGCCTTGGACCGAAGTGGTTAATTGTATCCAACGCGGAGGAGTGCCAGAGTGGCCGAATGGGCCGCACTCGCCTGTCCGCCGTAGCTTCAGCGAAGGCGGAAAATGCTCACTAAAACAAAATACCTTTCATCCAGAGCGGAGGCGTGGCAGAGTGGTCTAACGCGCCGCACTCGAAATGCGGTTGGGGAGAAATCCCCTCAGAGG
>JACQKT010000022.1 GCA_016204355.1 Candidatus Liptonbacteria bacterium | reverse complement strand
CTTGTAGAGCATATAAATTAATTATCCATTTCTAATTTTTAGTTTACAAACCCGTTTGAAAATTGAATTAAAATTGTAAATTGGTAATTGGTTTTATTCTCGTATCACTCTAAGAACCTCTTCGATCGTCGTTTTCCCAAGCTGCACTTTGTATAAGCCGTCCTCGAACATCGTCTTGAATCCGATAGCTTTCAACTCTTTTCTTATTCCCTCCAGATTAAGCTGCGGCTCTATTATCAATTTCTTCATTTTATCATCTATCTCAAGGGCTTCAAAAATTCCCAGACGCCCCCTGTAGCCGAGCATATTGCACGAATTGCATCCTTTGCCTTTGTAAATAATCTTCGGAATCGAAGAGTCGTCATTTATGCCGAGTTCCTTAAGCTGTTTTACCACCAATTCCTTCACCTCGGGCGGTATTTCATACGAATAGATGCATTCCTGACAAACCTTTCTTACAAGACGCTGGGCTAACACCAGATTCAACGTGGCCGCGGCCAAAAATGGAGGAACTCCGAGGTCGAAAAGACGCGGAATTGCCGTCGGCGCATCATTGGTGTGCAAAGACGTAACAATAAGATGTCCCGTCAAGGCGGCCTGGACGGAAATGTTGGCGGTCTCGCTGTCTCTTATTTCTCCGACCATTATTATGTTCGGGTCCTGCCTCAGAAGAGCTCTTAATCCCGTCGCAAAAGTTATTCCCGCCGCCGTATTTATCTGTGTCTGATTCACATATTTGATGTTGTATTCTATCGGGTCCTCGATAGTGTTTATGTTTACTGTGGGTTTGTTCAAAACGTTCATTATCGCGTACAGCGTCGTAGTTTTACCGGAACCGGTGGGTCCGCACGAGACTATCATTCCGTAAGCTTTCTTAAGATTATCGGCCACGACTTTGGCCGTGGGCTCCAGCATTCCCAGTTCCTCGAAAGAAAGAGGTTTTTGCGCCGATTCCAAAAGACGCATTTCCATTTTTTCTCCATAAAAAGTCGGTATGACAGAAACACGAACGTCTATAAACTGATTAGATACGCGGTAACGGAAGCGGCCGTCCTGCGGCTGATGATGTTCATCTATTTTAAGCCCCCCCAATATTTTTATTCTTGCAACCAGGGCGGAATGAACTTCTTTCGGAATTCTAAGAACTTCGTAAAGTATTCCGTCTATGCGATATCGTATAAGAGTGCTTTCCTCCAAAATTTCCAAGTGAATGTCCGACGCTCTGAGGGAAGACGCATAAGTTATCAGGTTGTCGACTATTGCGACGACCGGTACCTGAATTGACGCTTCCTGGAGGTTGCGCGCCGCCGTTCTCAAGGATGCCTGCACGTTCTCTTCTATTATTTTTTTGAAATCGCGTGTCATTTCCATCCCGTAGATGGAAAAAACGCGGTCCAAATCTTCCGCTGTTGCCAGATAAGGTTTGATTTTTCCCGCAAGGCGTTCACTTAAAAATCCTATCGTTTCAAGATCGTTGGGGTCGACCATGGCAACATCGAAAGTTCCGTCCTCTTCCCTTCTGAATGCGACTGCTTTTCTTTGTCGCGCTATTTCTTCCGGCAACATTTTTACCACGGTTTCATCGACTCCCGTTACCGCCAGGTCTGCAACGCCGACTCCGAGAGTGCTTGCTATAAACTGATTTATAAAATTTCTCTCGATTATCCTTTCCGAAATAAGCTTATCTATGAAATTTTCGTTTTTGCGCTCCGCTTCGGTAACAAGCGCATCGAACTTCTCGGGAGAAATAAGATTTTCCTGAATAAGCTTGCTTTTAAGCTGGTCTATTGAAATCGGCAGACTCATATTTGGTTCGAATTACAAAAAGTATAACAAAAACAGTGTTCGGCTGCTATGGCGAACTTGATAAATTTCTTACTTATTTACTTAAAACATAACAAAAACAGGCATTGCTTTCAGACATTCCGACGTGTCCAAAAGTAACGCCTGTCGATAATAAAACAATGACCATGACGCCCGTAAGGGCGGCAAATCAGTCGTTATAACCCGAGATTTGTGCCTGCTTCGTAAATTCTGAACGAAGTCCCTCCGTCAACCGATTCTGCATCCGCAGTTCCGCTGGCAGCATACTTGGTGCTTTCCATATTGGCGTTTATCTCGAACTGGTAGCTGGGCGAGCCGTTGGTTATGTAGCTGTAGTAGTAGGTGTTGTTGTTGACCGGATCTTTCGGTTCCGAGCCGAGAGGAGAGCCGGAGCTGATACCCGCAAAGTTTATCGGTATCCAACCGCCTCCCGTGGTGCTGGCCGCGGCTGATCCGGTAGTGGTGGCATTGAGCGTGGTCGACGATCTGTCTACCTGGTAGATTGCGGCGAAACTTGACGTTGTCACGGCTAAGTCGGCGGCGTAAAGAGTATTGCTTGTCCCTATGCTGGGAGAAGAAACATCGGTAAGGTAGAAAGCAATGGCGCTCTTGAGGGTAGATACATCGGATATTCTCTGCGAATCCCTTGCCTGCGCCAATAACTGGGCGGGGTTAAGGGTGAGAACCACGGCTACGGACAGAATTGCAAGAATTGCTATGACTACCAGAAGTTCTATGAGGGTGAAGCCTTTTTTGTTCATTTTATTTTATCAATTATAAAACATCGACCATTTGATTACAACCCCAAATTCGTACCCATTTCAAAAATATTGACGTTGGTGCCTCCGTCCGCCGATTCGACGTCGGAAGTACCACTGGCGGAATATTTCGTGCTTTCCATGTTCGCATTTACTTCATACTGATAATTGGACGAGGCGTTTGTCGCATAGCTGTAAAAATACGTGGCGCTATTTACGGGATCCATAGGTTCGGAACCCAAAGGAGATCCGCCGTTAATCGTCGCAAAGTTTATCGGTATCCAGCCCGCGCCCGTAGTGCTGGCCGGAGAAGTGCTCGTTGTAACCGTAGGGTCGCTTGCCGACATTCTCCCTCCGCATCCAGCGCTGTTCGGGGTGGTGGGAGCAGAGCCATAACAAACATTTGCGGCGCCCACACTTGGCGATTCGACATCCTGCAGATAGAGGGCGATGGAACTGTTAATTGTTGACATATCTGAAAGTCTCTGCGAATCCCTTGCCTGCGCCAACAACTGGGCAGGATTAAGGGTCAAAATCACCACCACAGATAAAATTGCAAGAATCGCCACCACAACAAGAAGTTCAATCAATGTGAAGCCTTTTTTCTGCATTTGGTCCTACGGCCTGATTTTAAGTTTTATTCGACTATTGGCCCGAAAAACTAAATTTATTATAGCATTATAACAAAAAATCTATCACATCATTGTGGATAACTTCATTTTGTTTAGTTATTAGCGTACCAAAGGCGGATTTTCTGCTTCGACTTCAAGTTTAATGCGCTTCCCTTCCGGAAACTCTGCCCGTCCGGCGGGCAGTGAGAATTCGAGAGAATAGGCATGAAGCATCATTCTGTCCGCCCATTCAGGCTGCTTTTTGCCGCCATAAAGCTTATCTCCTACAACAGGATGCCCCAATGAAGCAAGGTGAACCCTTATCTGGTGCGTCCTGCCGGTGCGCGGATAAATTTCAAGCAAAGAAAAATTATTTTTGTCTAAAATTACTTTTTTTAACACTTTATATTCCGTCACTGCGGGCTTTTTCATTTTTTCGGAAAATACGCTTCTTTTCACCGAACCGCTTTTTATGCCTATGGGTCTGTCGATTATTCCCTCTCTATTTTTTAACTCCCCCTTGACCAAAGCGAGATAAGTTTTTTTAATCTGCTTCGTCTTAAAAAGATTCTTGAAATGTTCGAAGTATTCCGCGTTGCGCGGAATTATCATTACGCCCGACGTTTCCTTGTCCAAACGATGAACGATTCCGGGCCTTACCGAAGGATCGTCACCCACATTCCTGATTTCCGGAAATTTTTTCAGCAGCCAATCAACAAGGGTTTCTTCTTTGTTTTTTCCGTTCCCCGCGTATTGATGAACAAGCATCCCGTGCGGCTTGAAAATCCCGAGAAAATTCTTGTCCTCATAAATTATTTTCGGCTCAAGCATTGTTTTTCAGACAACTAATTATAGATTTTCATAATTTAATTATTCGCGGCATTCGCATAGCCATTCGCATAATTCGCATTATGTTTCAGAACAAATTGACGATATCCCTGAAAGTTATCGTTACCATCAAAACCAGAAGTATGACAAAACCTACTCCGTTTATTGCCGCTTGTATTTTTATGGAGATCGGCGAACCTCTCAACTTTTCAAGAACTATCAAAAGCAGGCGTCCTCCGTCGAGCGCCGGAAAAGGAATCAGATTCAAAACCGCCAAATTTAGCGATATGAAGCCGATGAGCTGCGCCAGATAGATCATGCCTATCTGCCCGGTTTTTTCGGCAACCGTAAAAATTCCCACTGGTCCGACGACTCCCGGCAAAAGAGACCCTTGGAGGAAAAGATTTTTGAAAAGTTCGTACATCGCAACGAGCGTGGCCCAGCAAATGTAAATGGATTCTTTCAGTCCGTTCCAAAGTGCCTGAAAAAGTCCCTGCTTTTGGATGCCTGCTTCGGAAAACTGTATGCCGAGGGCGCCTTCGTCCGGAGACGTAGAGGTTCTCGGTACCGCTTTAATCGTTATATCTTGATTTCCGCGTAAAATATTCAATGTTACTTCTTTGCCGCGATGCCCGTTAACGAATCCGATGAAATCATCTCCGGTCGGATAATTCTTGAGCACGTCCCCCGCTTCTATCCCCGCTTTTTCAGCCGGAGAACCGGACTGAACCCAGTTTATAACGAGCACCGGAGGAGTTCCCGCCATAAATACGGAAGAAATTATCAGCCACCCAAAAACAAAATTAACCAAAACTCCGCTTGCGATTACGATGAAGCGTTTCCAGGCGTCCTGAAAAAGAAAATATCTTTTTTTATCTTCCGGAGAAAGCGATTGCAGTTTTTCCGGGTTGGTTATTTGTTCTTCTTCGCCCGCGATTTTCACGAATCCGCCGAAGGGAAGCCAGTTTACGCTGTATTCCGTCTCGCCTTTTTTACCCTGAGCCGAATCGAAGGGGCGCCACGCTTTTATCCTTGGAGGGAAACCGAAACCGAACTCGTCGATTCTCATACGGAAAAATTTCGCGGTGAAAAAATGTCCGGCTTCGTGTCCCAGTATCAAAAGAGCAAGACTTATGAAAACTATCAGTCCGATTAACATGTTATTGTTCTATCTCTTTTATTTTTTCATCGAGAATCGACTCCATATTGCGATTAGTTTCATCTACCAGCTTCTGCGCTTTTTCTTTGGCCTGAAAAAGTTCGTCTTCTGTTATCTCTCCTTTTTCTTCGGAAGCCTTCGCTCTTTTTATGAATTCGTCGCGCTGGCTGCGCAGACGTATTTTCGACGCTTCCGTTATTTTACCCGCGAGCTTGGAAAGCTCTTTCCGCCGTTCGTCTGTCAAAGTGGGCAACGATGCGCGCACGATGTTGCCGTCGCTCGAAACGCCCATTCCTATTTTTGCGTCTTCGATGCCCTTAACCACCGCCTGAACCGCATTCTTGTCCCATATCTGTATTTCTATATCGCGCGGAGGCCTGAGGCTCAACGAACCCAGCTGTTTTACGCTCATTGCCTGCCCGTAGCAGTTTACACTTACGTTTTCCAGCAGTTCTACGGACGGGCGGTTCCCGCGAACATTGCGTAGTTCGTTTTTAAGTGTTTCGGTCAAACTTTTCAGGGAGCTTTCGAGTTCTTTTAAATTTTTTTCCAATTGCTGATTCATTTTCACTTTAAATCCGACAAAATACCTTCCAACTGCAAACGAGGATTGACGTTATACGACGTTGCGTCGCGCCGCAAAGATGAAAATCTGTGCCATGTATCATAATCTTTTTTTGAGGAAAGGTTATCGGAGATGATCATCAGGGCAGCTTCGAGAAATTCCGACAGGTCGAAATTTTCATTTTCAAGCATACCTTTGATAAGATTGCGGCGGTCCCAGAACCCTGACTTCAAAAATAATTCGGCGGATCTGCGAAGGGAATCGAACTTTTTGTCCGCAAACATGGCAAGCGCGAGCCCGGGTTGCCCGTGCGAAATTTTCGCCAAGCGGTTTGCTTCCTCGCTTTTGCACCCGGCAGTCTCTTTAAGCCATTCTTTCACAAGCGCTGTCTTAACCGGAGAGAAATATACTTTTTGCAGTCGCGATTGAAGTGTAACCCAAAGTCTTTCGTAATCGCTCGCGATTATTATCAAAAGCGATGATTCCGGCGGCTCTTCCGCTATTTTTAAAATCGCGTTCTGGGCTTCGCCCGTCATTGTCTCGGAATTGTCGAGCACGACCGTACGGCGTTTGCTTATTATCGGCTTCTGCCACAAAAAATTTTTAATTTTCCGGATCTCGTCTATTCCTATCGTTCCTTCTTTGCCGGGCTCTATCATAATGAAATCTGAAAGGATTTTCGGCTTGCCCTCCCCAATTTCTCCGCTGAGAATTAAGGAGGGTGAACCGAATTCGCCTGTTTCCAAAAAGTTGGCGAGGCTGGCGGCAAAAAGTTTTTTGCCCACGCGCGGGGAACCGAAAAAAAGATAGCAGTTCGCCAATCCGTTATTGCCGGCAAACGCCATGAAATCTTTTGTCAGTTTTTCGTGGCCGATCATTATTTACCTTTTATTAAGGAGTGTCTGCTTATATTTATCGAGATGGTCCAAAATCAATCCTGTTCCTTTGGCTACGCAGAAAAGAGGATCGTCCGCGACATACGTCGATACGCCGAGAAATCTCTCGAAAAATTCCGGAAGATAATGGAGCTGAGCGCTGCCCCCGGAAAGTATTATTCCCTTTTCCATTATGTCGGCAACGAGCTCCGGCGGTGTGACGTTAAAAACATTCTGCACCGAACCTGCTATTTCCATGAGATACGAATTAAGCGCTTCCGACATTTCGTTGCTGTTTACGACCATATCTTTGGGCAAGCCCGTTATAAGATTCCTGCCGCGGAACTGGTATTCCATTCTTTCTTTCGTCGGTAGCGCGGACCCTATTTCTATCTTTACCTGTTCGGCTGTCTGTTCTCCAATCGCAATGGAATATTTTTTCTTAACGTAGTCCGTTATTGCCTGGTCGAATTTGTTCCCCGCCACGCGCAGGCTCGTCCAGGAAACTATGTTGCCGAGAGCTATAACGGCGACCTCTGAAGTCCCGCCGCCCATATTTACTATCATATGCCCGGACCTGGCGTTTATCGGTATCCCCGCTCCGAGCGCGGCAAGTACCGGCTCGCGCACTATAAATGCGTTCCTCGCACCCGCTTCCTTTGCCGCGTTTATTACTGCGCGTCTTTCGGTCTGCGTTACTCCGGCGGGCACGGAAATTATCACGTCCGGTTTGAAAAAGTTAAGCCGTCCTACTGCTTTTGAGATGAAATACGTAAGAAGCGCTTTTGTGATGTAATAATCGGCTATAACGCCGTCTTTCAGGGGCCGGTAGGCGGCTATTTCCTCAGGCGTCCTTCCTATCATTTCTTTTGCTTCCGCCCCGACTGCGAGAACCGAATTGTCAGGCCTTCTGAGCGCTACAATGGTCGGCTCATTTATGATGAATCCTTTCCCGGGAACGAAAACGACCGTGTTTGCCGTACCTAAATCAATGCCAATTTTCCGCGTAAACATAGTAATTTAATCGAGAGGTATTTATTCCGACGAACGAGGATGCAAAGTGAAAAATATCATTTTTCATTTTGTCTAAGTGCTGTCGGAACAAAGGGCTTAATGCCCTTTATAATGTAAAAACGGAGTGGAGTCAATTCTTCGACAGGCTCAGAACGAGTCGGCGCGCCTTATTTCAGCTCCAAGTTCTTTTAAGCGTTCGTCGATATTTTCGTATCCCCTGTCTATCTCTTCCACGCCGTCGATTTCCGACTCGCCTTCGGCGACCAACGCCGCGATTATATTGACCATCCCCGAACGCAAATCCCTGACCTGCATTTTGTTTCCTCTCAAAACAGCGGGGCCATCTATTTCCGCGAACTGATACGAACCGTTGCCGTCGAATTTCCGCGGCGAGTTTTTCGGATGATCTTCGAATATTTTTATTTTTGCTCCCAGTAGGTTGAGGTCTTTGGTGTATCCGAACCTGTCTTCGTAAATCGTTTCGTGTATTTTGGAAATTCCGTGCGCCTGCGTGAGAACCACCGCCAACGGCTGTTGCCAGTCGGTCATGAATCCGGGATGCACCGCAGTTTCTACATCAAGGGGCTTCAGGGAATTTGGGCGCCAAAATGTTATTCCTTCGGAAGTGACTTCGTATTCTCCGCCTATTCGCCTGACCACATTGAGAAAAGTTATCAAATGGTCCTGAATCGCTTCGCGGACAAGTATCTTTCCTCCCGTTGCCATGGTGAGACAGGCGAAAGAAACCGCCTCGTTCCTGTCCGGTAAAACCCTGTGGGAAACACTGTGTAATTTGGGAACACCCTCTATATAAAAGTCGCGGTTCGCGCCGAGTTCTATGAGCGCCCCCATTTTCTGGAGCATTTTGACCAGATCCATCAATTCGGGTTCGAGCGCGGCGTTTTTTAAAACGGTTTTCCCTTTCGCCATCACGGCCGCCAGTATCGCGTTCTCGGTCGCACCCACGCTCGGGAAATAAAACTTTATTTCCGCTCCATGAAGGCCGTTTTTCGCCGTAGCCACGTAGCTCTCCGAATTAACCTTTATTTCCGCCCCGAGCGTTTCAAGCGCCTTTATGTGGAGGTCAACCGGCCTGGGCCCGATTTTGTCGCCGCCCAGAATCGGGACCTCGGCTTCGCCAACCCGCGCCAAAAGCGGCCCCAACGCGAGAATTGGAATCCTGTTTTTTCTGCTCAGCTGCAGCACTCTGCTGTTTTTTATTTTCTCGGTTTTGATAGAAAGTTTTTGCCCAGAAATATTCACCTCACTGCCTACGTTACGACAAAGTTCTGCCGTTATCTCGGTGTCGCCTATGTCTGGAAAATTTTCGAGAATGCATTCTTCGTCGGTCAAAAGAGAAGCGACCATCATCTTGGTCGCCGCGTTTTTGGCTCCGCTCAATCTTATTTCTCCCTCCAACTTTTTCCCGCCCCTAATTAAAAATTTTGCCATGAATGTATTTTCGGAGTTCTTTTATTGAAACGCGTTCCTGTTTCGCCGTATCCCTGTCTCGCACCGTTACGTCATTTTTCTCCAGACTGTCAAAGTCAACCGTTACGCAAAACGGCGTGCCTGCCTCGTCCTGCGAATAATATCTTTTGCCGATGTTCCCGCGGTCGTCCCACGCAACAGTGAAATGTTTTCTCAGGTCGTCATAAATCTCGCGCGCGAGCTTCACAAGTTCGGGTTTGTTGGCAAGCAAAGGAAACACCGCAGCTTTGTATGGAGCGAGTTTCGGCGGCAATTTCAAAACCGTTCGCTCTTCATCCTCGTGATACGCCTCGAGTAATGCGACCAAAACCGAGCGGTCCAAACCGAACGTCGGCTCGATTACGTGCGGATAAAACTCCTCTCCGGTTTCCGGATCGCGGTACGGCGCCTCCTTGAAATGATTTTTCAGATCGAAGTCGGTACGATACGCCAAGCCATAAAGCTCTTTTTGTCCGAACGGATATTCGTATTCGAAATCTATCGTTCTTTTGGAATAATGCGCCCGCTCGCCGTCGGGAATTTCTACTTCATGAACTTTTTTGTAATTTACGCCGAGGTCCTCGGTCAGCCATTTTTTCATCTCCCCGCGCCAGTATTCGAACCACTTTTCCCAATCCTTTTCCTCGATAAAATATTCGAATTCCATCAAGTTGAATTCGCGCGTTCGGAAAATGAAATTCCCGGGCGTTATCTCGTTTCTGAACGCCTTTCCCTGCGAAGCAATCCCGAAAGGAAGTTTTTTTCGCGCCGTTTCCTGCGCCAGTTTGAAGTTAACGAACATTGCCTGAGCGATTTCGGGACGGAAATATACCACATTCGCCTGTTCCTCCGCCGGGCCGAGAAAAGTTTTCAGCATCAAGTTAAACTGCTTGGGTTCCGTAAATTGTTTTTCTGCTCCGCAATTTTGACACGGATTACTGAGATTTACACTATCTGCCCTGAAACGCTCGTGGCATTTTTTGCACTCGACAAGTGGGTCGGAAAATCCGGCGACGTGCCTGCTCGCTTCCCACACTTTCGGATTCATTATTAAAGCGGCGTCCAAGCCGACCATATCGTCGCGCGACTGGACGAAACGTCTCCACCATAATTGCTGGATACTATTCTTCAGCTCGACGCCGAGCGGCCCGTAATCCCACGAATTCGCCAATCCTCCGTATATCTCCGAACCCGGGAAAACGAACCCGCGCCGCTTGCACAAGCTGACGATTTTTTCCATCGTGCTTTCGGTCATGTTCCAAGTTTAATACATTATTCCAAATTCCCAAGCTCCTATCATTTCTGTACGGTTCTGTCGGCTGACGGACTTATAGTCGTATCGTCCGGCAACATGGTGTTCAAAGACGGGAACGAATCGTTGAAATCGGCGTTTACGAAGTTGTCGTGCCACTTAACAATGGTATTTCCCAAAAACGTTATGAATTGCCCTACCTGATTGATGGCCGGTGTTACTTCTATCTGAAAAATAGCTTCGGCCGGCTGGCTTATCACGCCCTTGGTCGCAATCATATCTCCGACATTCCATGTCACTTCACCGGTCGAAGAATTGTAGCTCGGTTTGCCTCCGGTATTCGATTTTACGACCCCGGTCCAGCGCGCTCCAGACTGGAGAAATCCGGAAACCTTTACGCCGGATACATCGGTTGCATAATTCTTGACTATCCAGTGTATCGCGTACTGTGTTGTCTGATTCACCCGCGGAGGATAAGGACCCTTGTTCAAGATATCGGAAGCCGCGTCGCGCCACAAAGCTTTTGCTTGTACCTGAACTTTTCCGGCGATTTTCGTTTCAATGCCTACAGTGGAAACTGTTCTTTCCGCGTCCGTCCCCTGCGGAACAGTCGGGGAGCTTATTTCCGAATCGAGTTTAACCGCATAATTTTTATCGCTTATGCGTTTTATCGGAAAATCTTTCTTCAGTCTTATATCTATGCTGAACACTCCTTCTTCTCCGGGAGACAATTGCGAAAGGCCGGGCGCGTTGGCCACCATCCACGTAAACGTATTCCGAAGGGGATCGAATGCGGCATCCGTTTTCAAAGTAGAGAAGTCGAGCATCGCACCCGAAAGAGACGCTTTGATGATGATATTTTCAAAAGTCATGGACGAATTGTTTTTGTAGCGAAGATTGTAAACGATTTCGTCGCCGGCGTGCGCGATATAATCAGACGAACCGTTGGCGGACAGGGAAATGGAAAGGGGCGAAGAAGAAATCGAAAGATTCGCGGTCTGTTCCGCTATCGTAAAGCTTCTGCCGCCGAAAGAGGTCGAAACGGCTCCGTGAAATCCGGACGATACCCCGTCCGCCCCCACCAAACTGCCCGTTATCGTAATGCTTCCGCCTGCGCCTTTCTGCAGTTTTCCCAAATTCCATTGATTGTTTCCCGAAGAAACCTCCGTGCTTCCTTTCGCGAATTTGAATCCGGACGGATAATCCATTTTCAAAATCACGTCGTTCGAAAAATCCTTGTCGGAATTGTTCTGGTATTTCACCTCGATGTTGAAATTCGAACCGCTGAAAACGGCTTGCGGCAATTCGAAATTGAGGTCCACCGCCTGCTGGCCTATCGACAAATCGATCTTGCTCTCGGTTTCAAATTCGGCAGTCGAACCTCCGAGCTGATACGATAGTTTTGCCTGAATTCTTTTCAAAACCTGGCTGTCCCCGACGGCTATAAGGGTAAAGTCATCGGGATTCACGCTGCCCGGCCCCACATCGCCGACATTTTTTTCAATGACGCGCTGGTTGGGCGTTCCGGCGAGATAAAAAACGTCATCGGGAAGATAAGCGGACAAAACCGCGTTTTTTAAAACCTCGTCGGAATAATTCGAAAAAGTTATCTTAAGCGAGAACGGCTGTCCAGCCAGAATTCTGTCGGGTTTCGAAAATTCTATGCCAACGCTGGCGCCGGAAGGACGAGTAAAATAATAATAGCCCGCCGCAGCTGCGACTATCACAAAAACAGAAACGCCCGCAATCGCCCAAGTTTTCATTTTCGGATTTTCTTTTTCTTCTTCCGGCTCGTAACCGGGAACTTCTTCGTCGCTCTTCCACGG
>JACQKT010000021.1 GCA_016204355.1 Candidatus Liptonbacteria bacterium | reverse complement strand
CTGACTCAGCCGGCGGAAACACATGGACGAAAGGCGGAGAATATACCAATGGGCAGGGCGGCGCGGCGGCAGGTGCCACCGTTTCGGTGTGGTACAGCGTCATCACCAATACAATCCCAAGCGGAGGCACAATTACCGCCACCCTCGGAAGCGCCGTTGTTGCTAAAGCAATGACTGCCTGGGAGTTCGACATCGACGCCGGGAATACGATATCCGTCGTCGCCGGCACGCTCCAGACCCTCGCGGTGGACGGCACGCAGCCGGGCAGCATGACGATTTCCGGACTTACCAGTGGAGAATATCTATTTGTTCGCGGGATAGGAAGAGAGTCCGGGGGGTCGTCCGCATTTACACCTACTGCTTCATATACGGCATTAACCCAAGCCGAGAGCGCTACAAACGGCATAGGCGGAATAAGGGCCGGCGGGGAATTCAGGATAGTTACGGCAACTGGAGAAACAAGCAACCCCGGTTGGGACAATAGGGATATGGCTTCCGTCTTCTTTGCGCTCAGGACAGAGGCGCCATAAGCGCTTATAGCCCTTTCGTTTTTTTGGGGGGGAAGAAATCAATTATGGTATAATGAAAAACAAAAAGCCATGAAAAAACAAAACATTGTAGTAATAGTAATAGCGGCTGCAGCTATCATCGCGGGTGCGGCATTCTACTTCGTGCCGGGATTGAATCCATCCGATAGCGGCACAGGTTCCAATTCCGGGAATGCTCCTGACGGCAGCGGGGCAGCAGGACAAAAAGTCAGCTATGGTGTCATAAGCGGAACAGCGAGAGCCGCCTCCGGTGCCACGCCGAAATTCGAATCCGTAACGGTAATTTTGTCGGATTCAAAAACCGACGCGCAAAAATATAAAACAAACCTGTCGGCGGACGGCTCGTACAAATTCACCGTAAACCCGGGCGAGTATAAAATGAGCATCTTTCAGGGAGGTTCGAGTCCTCAGCTTCCCAGAATAATGTATGTCGGCGCCGGCGAAACTTTCAGCCTGAATTTTTCCGTAAAGTGAGGTCTCGGGCGTTTGCCGGCGGCGGGTTTTCGGCCAAAATGCCTGAAAAATTTTCAAATAATTCCGGTCAATCCATAATAGAGATTCTCATAGCGCTTACGGTTGGCTCGATTTTTATAATCGGCGCCGCGACTATAATAACGCCTTCGCTGCGAAGCAGCGCCCAGGCGAACAAAGTTCAAGTGTCGTCGGCTTTGGGAAGGGGGCTTTTGGACAACGTGCGCGTTTTCAGCGAGAGTGACTGGCATAATATTTATAATCTTGCGACGAGCTCCGCAAACAAATATTATTTGACGACAAGCACTTCGCCGTTTACGGCCGTAACCGGAACGGAAAGCGTTGTTTTTGCGACTACCACCTACATCCGCTATTTCTATTTGGACAGTGTCGGGCGCGACGGGAGCGGAAACATTTTATCGAGCGGAGGCACGAATGACCCTTCGACCGAAAAGGTAACCGTTGTTTACGGATGGACAAACGGCGTTACAAGTTCTTTTCCAACGTATCTCACACGGCACAGCAACAAAGTTTTCGACCAAACCGACTGGTCCGGCGGGCCCGGACAAGAAGGGCCGGCAACAACCACGAACAATATGTTTTCGACATCGACTCAGATAAATTATTCAAGCAGCACGGGGTCTATAAGCATACAGTTCTGATAAAATCGCCTTGACTTTAATGCCCAATAAAAAATTTTTAAAAAATTTTTTCGGAATAGTTTTTTTCCTCGTGCTCTCTTCGTTTAATATCACGCTTTTTGTAAACATGGCGGAAGCGGCAACAAACATAAGCGCCTCGACCACGGCACACTGGGCCTGGAATGACGTTGTCGGATGGATGGACTTTTACAACACCGATACCATAACGGTAAGTTCGCAGAATCTTATCGGCTACGCCAGCTCGTCGGTCGGCGACATATCTCTTGACTGCCATACGACGAGAAGCGGGGATATTTGCTCCCAGAGCAATTATCAGGTCACGAACGATGGAAGCGGCAATCTCTCCAACTGGGGCTGGAACGACACTTACGGCTGGATAAGTTTCGACTGCAACAACAACGGCGGTTGCGGCAGCTCCAACTACAGGGTTTACATAGATGCGAATGGAAATTTCCACAATTACGCATGGAACGACACTGTCGGCTGGATAAGTTTCAATTGCGATAATTATGGCGGATGCGGTTCATCGAACTACAAGGTTTTGACATCGTGGACTGCAACTTCTGCCATAGCGACCCTCGATTCTACGACTTACGACACGGGGGTTTCGAGTGGTGCTCAATTGAATTCCGTAATGTGGCACGGCACGCTGCCGGCCGGAACAGCAGTCCGTTTCCAGTTCGCGACAAGCAATTCTTCCAGCGGGCCATGGAGTTTCATGGGTACGGATGGCACAAGCAATACGTACTATAATACCGGCCAGGATGTTTCCCTGAAACTCGATTATTCTCTCTTCAACAACGCTAGGTATTTCCGGTACAAAATATTCCTCGTTTCTGATGCGGCCCAGAGCTTGAGCCCGACCGTCAACGAAGTTCTCATAAATTGGAGCCCGTGATTTATAAAATAGTAAACTACAAATCAAATAGAAAATAGAAAGAGGACAATAAAATCAAGAAAGCATTTTTATTGTTGTATAATTAAAAAAGCTGGTAAGCACATGAATTTTTCATTTTCTCGAAAAGGACAGTCCGCGCTCTCTTTTGTTATTCTCGTAGGCCTGATAACTCTTTCCATGGGCGTTACCATAGCCCTGCTCTCATCAGGATTTATAAATTCCGGCTACGGTTTTCAGGCGGCAAACCACGCCATTGCTTTGGCTTACGCGGGAGCAGAGGACGCGCTCATGAAATTGGCAAGAAACAAGGACTTTTCATCTCCTTCGGCTTATTCTGTTCCTGTAGGAAGCGAATCGGCAAGCGTGACCGTAACGCAAAATTCGCCGACATCCGGGAAGGCTACCATCGTTTCTACTGCTTCATATTCTTTTTGGCAGAGAAAAGTGCAAACAATAGTTTCCGTGAACAGTACGACAAGCGAGATAAACGTTATTTCATGGCAATTTCTCACTTTTTAAAATCAAACATGCTTCAACCCGCGGAAAAATAAAAAAAGAAATGAACGCAGACAAGATTTTATCGAAGACGCTCTCTTTTTTAGGGGCTAAAACCAAAATAGGGGGATTGGAAATTTCGGACATGGATCTGAGATTCGCTTATTTCAACGGGGGCGCATTGAAAACGGCCGCGTTGCGTCTTCCGCCGGGCATAATCGAAAACGGCGAAATAAAAAATTACGACACTTTGGTAGATGCGCTTAAGGAACTGCGCGATTTGATACCCGAGGATTTCGGCAAGAAAAAGCTCGTCAATGCGATAGTTACCCTTAATTCAATCCATATTTATACTCATGTGTTCAGCCTTCCGCTTATAGAAGACGAAAATCTCAAAGAAGCCGTCCAGCTCAATATACGCATGGTTTCGCCCTTCGACATTTCACAGGCATATGCGGGGTGGCAGCTTATTACGGAGAATAAAAATGAATTGAAAATGGAAATTTTAAGCGCTTTTGCGCAAAAAGGATTCATCGACCAATTGCGTGAAGCGATGACGGAGGCAGGATTTTTCCCTTTGGCAGTGGAGTCGGGTGCTCTTTCTTTGGCAAGGCTTGTCAGGGAGGAAGCAGTCGATTTTCAGCCGGAAAAACCTTTTTTGATACTGAGCGTCGACGATAAAGGGGTCAGATTCCTTATACTCAGGATGGGGCAGCTTCATTTCGAATATTTCCAATCATGGAAAGACATTCAGGGAGACGCAAAAAATATTTCCTGGCCGAATTTTGAAGACGCTATTAAAAGAAATCTCAATCAGGTCATTAATTTTTACAGGGGGCACTGGGAAGAGCCCCTGGACGACGTTCTTATCGCATCAAACAGTCTTGTGGAAGAGATATCAAAGACCATAAGGGAAAATTTCTCGATAAACGCCAGGGAATTGAAGTTGAAATTCCAGGAATCTTTCAGGCGCGAATGGTATGAAGTCGCAGGCAGCGCGATACGCGGAGACACGCCCAGAGCGGAAGACAAGGATGTCAATCTTTTCGGAATGACCGTGCAGGAAGATTTTCGCAAACGTCAAATATTGGACTTTTTAAGATTTTGGGAGATTCTCATGTCGTCTTCCTTGTCCATAATGATTGTATTCATGCTTATTTCCTATCTGTTTTTGATGAATCTGGGAAAATCGATACAAGCAAATTCGCCGTTCACGATCAGCAATCAGCAAATGCAGGAAATAAATGCGCTGGAAGCGCAGATTGACGATTTCAACAGCTCGGTAAAAATGCTTTCGGAACTGAAAAGCTCCACAAAACCGAAAACTTCGATGCTGGTGGAACTTAATCCTTTGCTTAATTTGAACGGGATAGTAATAGACAGGCTTTATTCTCAGAGCGGGGGGTTGCCGGCTGTTCTCAGCGGAGAAACCGACTCACAGGACAAAATCTTGAGTTTCAAAAATTCCCTGTCCGAAGGCAATTATTTCTCTTCGGTAAATCTAAGCTTGCCAGATATAAAAGCGCAAGAAAACGGCCGTCTTTCTTTTATCATCAGTTTCAAGACGAAATAAGGCTGAAGTTCCCCGCAAGAATCCGATTTATTGCTTTTTCGAAAGCGGATTCCATCATATGTTTGTCGGATTGGCTTATTTTTTTGAGGACAAACTCTCCCGCTTTCTTTCTCGGCGCTCCCGCAAACAAACCTGCTTTTGGTCTTATTCCGATTCTCAGTCTCCAAAAATTTTTTGTTCCTAGCGCGTCGATCACCGACTGAACGCCGTTGTGTCCTGCCGAACCGCGGCCGAAAGAAATTTTCCATTTCCCTATTTCCAGGTCGCCGTCATCGTGAACTACAATCAGCGAGCCGGGCTTTGTGCCGAAAGATTTCATGGCGAGCTTTGCGTGTTTTCCGCTTTCATTCATGTATCCGGCAAGATTTACGGAAATCAAATCAGCGGACGCGCCGCTTATCGATTCTCCGGAGAATCCTTTTTTGCGGAACGCGGTGCCTCCGCCCAAAATCTTTGAAAGACGATTGACCATCAGCTTCCCGGCGTTGTGATATGTGTTTTCATAAGCGGTGCCGGCGTTGCCGAGCCCAATTATGATTATTTTTGATTGCTTGCTCGTCATTGATTCAATTATGAGTGTTTATGAAATCTTGAACAATTTCGCTTACTACTATACAATAGCTGTTGTCATGAAACAATTTTTCTCTTCCGTTCTTGAGATAATTGAAGTTACCGCCGTGGCTTTCGCGGCGGTTTTTTTGATAAGAAGCTATATCGTCCAGCCGTTCCTTGTGAGCGGTTCCAGTATGGTACCGACTTTTTCCGACGGCGATTATTTGCTTATTGACGAGCTTACCTACCGTTTTCGCGCGCCCGAGCGCGGGGAAGTTGTTGTCTTTCGTTATCCCAAAAACGAATCCGTATATTTCATAAAAAGAGTAATAGGCCTGCCAGGCGAAAAAGTGCAGATAAACAAGAGTCAAATCACAGTATTTAACGAGGAAAATAGGAATGGCATTGTGTTGGATGAAAAATACCTTTCCGAGAATTCCGCGATTCCCGGAGACGGCGAATTTAAAGTTCCAGAAGACAGCTATTTCGTTTTGGGGGACAACAGGGCTTATAGTTACGATTCGAGAAATTGGGGCGTGCTTCCTAAATCGGACATAGTCGGACTGGTCCAGTTCCGTCTCTGGCCTCCCGGAGACCTGAAAGTTTTTGCAGCTCCGTCTTACAAATAGGAAAATGGCACCGAAAAAAGGGGAAAAACAAAAAAATAACAAGAAAGAATCCTCTGCGGGAGAACTGCGCACCCCAAAGGGAATGCACGATATATTGCCCTCCGAATGGCTTTGGCGCGAAAAAATTTATTCCGTCATAAGCGAATTGGCGGATTTTTACAACTTCAATCGCATTGACACGCCGATTTTGGAATATGCGACGGTTTTTGAAAGAGGAGTCGGCAGCGATACAGATATAGTCAACAAGGAAATGTATTTCGTGAGAAGCAAAGGAGAAGACAGTTTGGTGATGCGGCCGGAAGGAACCGCCCCCATCGCCAGAGCTTATCTGGAGCACCACCTTGGGCGCTCGGCTTCTCTCCAAAAACTTTTTTACCGGGGCGCGATGTTTCGTCACGAGAGACCTCAGGCGGGACGTTTCAGGCAATTCGAACACGGAGGATTTGAAGTAATCGGAGGAAACAACGACCCGATTTACGATGCAGAAATAATTCTTATTTTCCAGCGCCTTCTCGAAAAGTTGAAAATAAAAAACATCGTTTTGAAAATAAACTCGATAGGATGCCGCGTATGCAGACCGCTTTACAAAAAACAGCTGCAATCCTATTACAAGGACAAAGAAAAAAAAATTTGCGCGGATTGCCAGCGGCGCCTGAAGATCAATCCGATGAGATTGCTCGACTGCAAAAATGAATCGTGCGTCGGCTTTAAAGAATCAGCCCCGAGTTTTTTCGATAAACTTTGCTCGAATTGTTCGTCGCACCTGAAAGAAGTTTTCGAATATCTGGACGAATTAAAAATTTCTTACAGCATAGACCACACGCTCGTTCGCGGTCTTGATTATTACAGCAAAACGGTCTTCGAATTTTTCGTCGAGGGGGCTGGATCGGAAATCGGCGCCTTGTCGGGAGGGGGGCGTTACGACTATTTACTGGAGATGCTCGGAGGCAGAATGACTCCCGCTGTGGGCGGGGCCGTTGGAATAGAGCGCCTGATAACCGTTATGAAAGCGCAGGAACTGGAAGCTCCCAAAAAACAGCCGAAAAAAGTTTTCGTTATCCACGTCGGCGAACTGGCGAAGAAAAAATCTTTGAATTTGATAGAAAAGTTGCGTTCGGCAGGCATATCCGCCACGGAGGCGCTTGGACGAGACTCTCTAAAGGTTCAGCTGAGGCTCGCCGACAAAGAGGGGGTCAAGCTTGCGCTTATCTTCGGGCAGAAGGAAATTTTCGAGAAAAGCATAATCATAAGAGACCTGGAAAACCACTTGCAGGAAAGCGTTCCTATGGATACAATCGTCGAAGAAGTCAAAAAGCGCCTGGTAAGAAAGAAGCAATGATTCGACCCGTTCGACCAGCTCAGGGCAGGCAGGTTCATTATGAAATGGCCAACTGCGTTTTTTGCAAGATAGCCAAAAAGGAAATTGCCGCGGAAGTCATTTACGAAGACAACGAAACAATAGCATTTTTGGATATACATCCGAGGGCGCAAGGGCATGCAATAGTCGTGCCCAAGACCCACCGAGAAAACATACTTGAAGCACAAAACGAAGAGCTCGGACCGATTTTTTCGGCGGTCAAGAAAGTTGTTTCCGGCATCTCCGAATCTATCAGCCCCGACGGCTTTACAATCGGCATAAATCACGGTAAATTCGCCGGGCAGGAAATAGACCATCTGCACATACATATTATCCCCAGATTCACGGGCGACGGCGGCAGGTCGATTCAATCGGTCGCCGATAATAAGCCCTCAGAAACCATCCAGGAAACGGCTTCCAAAATTAAAAAAGCAATAAACAAATAAAACAAAAATGCCTGCAGTAGAAGTTAAAAAAAGAGGAGGAGAATCAACCAGCGCGCTGCTATACCGTTTTTCCAAAAAAGTAAGGCAAAGCGGAGTTGTTAAGGAATTCAGAAAACGGAAATTCCACGGGAGAACGCATGGCAAGCGTCAAAGGCGTCTTTCCGCATTGCATCGCGAAAAGAAGAAGACCGAAATAAAAAGGATGAAAAAGCTGGGACTCATCTAAAAAAATTCACTTCGGCTCATACATGGGAAACGGTTTCAAGGAAAAACTGAGTTCTGACCTCAAAAATTCTCTTCTTAACAAAGATTTCGAAAAAGCAGGAGTTATCCGCTTTTTGCTCTCTTTGCTGCACAATAGGGAAATAGAAAAAAAGGGAACCGGGCAGGCGCCAATTCTCACCGATGAAGAGGCAATAGAGATACTCCAAAAGGAAGTAAAAAAAAGGAAGGAAGCAATCGAACTTTTCAAAAAGGGAGGAAGACCGGAACTCGCGGAAAAAGAAACGAAAGAATTGGTTTTTATAACAGAATATCTTCCTCCGCAAATGAGCAAAGAGGAGATAAGTACGCTTGTCGAAGAATTGAAAAAAAGGGGAATCTCCGATTTCAATTCTATGATGAAAGAAATCACAAAAACGACAAAGGGGCACGCCGACGGGAAATTGGTGAGCGAGATTGTCAGAGAAGGCCTCAAATAAGCGATTGCCGACTGAAAATGAGGCGTTTGAAAGGAAAAATTCTGCAAAAAAAGCTGGAGCGGCTTTCCGCAAAAATCCTAAAAACGACGCCTACGGCAAAAGGAAAATCGGCAGACGGCTTTAAAACAGAGATTTTTCTGCTCGGGGACGCGGAGATGAAGCGCCTCAAGAAAAAATTTCTTCCGCATGAAAAAGGTCCAGCCAATATACTTTCTTTCGAAGAGCCGGTTCGATGGCCGTACCCGGAAAAAGGAAGGAAGATTTTAGGAGAAATTTACCTTAACCTCGACCTCGCCCGCGGCAAAGAGAAAATTCTTGCTCCGCTCCTTTTGCACGGGATTGTCCATCTTTTGGGCTATGACCACAAGAAAAAAGGTGATAGGATAAAGATGGAAAAGCTGGAGAAGAGGATTTCGGAGAAATTGCGAATTTAATTTTCATGAGTTCTAATTTTATTATCGGTTTAGATATAGGGACATCTGTTTTAAAAGCGGCGGTAGCGGAATTGCGCGGAGAAAAGCCGATTCTAAGGGCAGTTTTTAAAGAACCGTCGGTCGGTCTGCGCAAAGGGGTTGTCATAGAAATGGGCGAAGTTTCTCCCGCAATAGGCAGGCTTTTCAGCGAAGTGAAAAAAGATTATAAGAACGGCCTCAGGTCGGTTTATGTTAATGTCGGAACTCCTCAGATAAGAGTGCAAAGTTCCCGTGGAATAGTTCCGATATCGCGCGCGGACAGTGAAATTTATCAGGAAGACGTTGAGAAAGTAATAAACTCAAGCCAGGCGGTAAACTTGTCCACAAACAGGCTTATCATTCATAACGTAACCAAGGAATTTATAGTCGACGGAGTCGGGGACATAACAGAGCCGGTAGGGCTTAGCGGAAGCCGGCTCGAGGTCAGTTCGCTTATAATAGACGCTTTTTCGCCGCACGTTAAAGGAGTGACGAGGGCAGTTGAAATAGCTGGAGGGAAAATAAGCGGCATAGTTTTCAATCCGCTGATAGCGAGCCGAGCCGCTCTGACTAAAACCCAAAAAAATCTGGGAGTCATACTTATAGATATCGGCTTCGGCACGACGGGCTATGCTCTTTTCGAGGAAAACAAATTGATATGCACGGGCCTGATACCGCTCGGAGCGGGGAACATAACCAACGACATCGCCGTCGGGCTGAAAATTCCCGTGGCGGCGGCGGAAAATCTGAAACTGCATTACGGTTATGCTTTGGCAAAAGAAGTGAGCTCCAAAGACAGCATAGAACTGAAAAAGTTTTCTTCGGAGGAAAGAGGCTCCGTATCCAGAAGGTTCGTCGCGGAAATAATCGAATCCCGCCTTGCCGAAATTTTGGAATTCGTCGATAATGAACTCCGAAGCATCGGGAAAGCCGGAAAGCTTGCTGGAGGTGCGGTTTTAGTGGGCGGGGGCGCAAAAATGCCCGGCCTCACTGAACTTGTCAGGCAGGAACTCAAATTGGCAAGCCAGATAGGCTTGACTGTGCGGGGAGAATGGGGGAATGAAGGCAACGATTTTTCGGATGTTTTCGAAGACCCTGAATTCGTTAACGCGCTGGGCCTGATACTTTGGGCCTGCGACGGGGTGCGCGACCGCGGATTTTCATCGATACCCGATCTCAGGTTCAAGAATTTATTGAAATATTTCATTCCGTAGAAATGAAAAAAAGATCCAGGGCCAGGAGGCCGAAACAAAAAAGCGAAAAAGGCGGAAGTAATTCCGATATTTCGATAAAAGTCGTGGGAATAGGCGGCGGAGGCGGAAACGCGGTATCAAGAATGAACCGCAACTTCATGAGAGGGGTCGAGTTTATCGCGATAAATACCGACCACCAGGACCTCGATCACTGTCTGGTTAAGAGGAAGATATATGTCGGCCGGAATCTTACACGCGGGCTGGGTACGGGAATGAATCCGGAAATCGGAAGACAGGCCGCCGAGGAAAACCGTTCCGAGATAGCGGAAGTTCTGAGCGGAGCAGACCTGATTTTTCTGGCAGCCGGGCTCGGAGGTGGAACCGGAACGGGAGCGGCTCCCGTTGTTGCCGAGATCGCTAAGCAGTCCGGGGCTTTGACGATAGCTTTTGTAACAAGACCTTTTGCGTTCGAGGGAAGCCAGCGCGAAAGAATAGCGCAGGAAGGCATAGCTAAACTTCGCGACAAAGTGGATGCGTTGATGATTGTTCCGAACGACAGAATATTCAGCGTAATCTCAAAAGACACGCCGCTTCTTAAAGCCTTTGCTGCCATAGATGATGTTTTGAAAAACGCGCTGGAGGGCATAGTGGAAGTCATAGTTTCTCCAGGAATAATAAATCTGGATTTCGCGGATATGAGGTCCATTATGGAAAGCGCCGGTACGGCGGTCGTCGGACTCGGCATAGCGAGCGGCCAGGAAAGGGCCGCCGAAGCTGTCAGACAAGCCATAAATTCTCCGCTGCTTGAGATGAGCGCGGAAGGCGCCAAGGGTGTTCTCTTGGGCATTTCCGGAGGTAACGATATGAAAATGAACGAAATAAACGAAGCCGCAAGACTGATAGCGCAGGCCGTAGACCCGGGAGCAAAAATAATTTTTGGAGCGTATCGCGACAAAAAGCTCAAGCAAAACCAATTAAAAATCACGCTGATTGCTACAGGAATCAACGGAGTATCCGCAGCTAATTCACTTTTCGGTTCTTACGCAAAACGGGGATTGGGTGAAGAAGCAAGGAAAATAGGTATAGGAGAGAAAGAAGAAGAACAGCAATTCCCGCCTTTCACCAAAGAATCAAATGACAAAGAAGTTCAGGTTCAGCCGTTGAGGCAGGATAATCTTGAACAGAAAAAAAAGGCGATTAAGAACGAAAGCATAAGGCCGGATAAGGAAAGCGAGATTTGGGAAATCCCCACTTTTTTAAGAAGGAAGAAAAAATAATAAGCGATGTCCGCAAAAAATAAAAAACCTGATTTTGCGGACAGGTTTGTAGCTGCTCTGCATAATGTTCGCAGCCTGCATAACGTCGGCTCCATTTTCAGAACGGCCGACGGAGCCGGCATTAAAAAAATTTATCTCTGCGGCATTACTCCCGCGCCGGTTGATAATTTCGGCAGGCAAAGACCGCAATTCGCCAAAGTTTCTCTCGGCGCCGAAAAATCGGTTGAATGGGAAAAAGCTTCTTCGACAGCCCGGCTTATAAAAAGATTGAAAAAAGACGGCTATAAAATTTTGGCTGTCGAACGGGCGAAAAACTCGGTTCTTTTTTACAAAACATCAAAGTCCGTTATTTGCGGTTCGAAATTGTGTCTGGTTGTCGGGAATGAAGTAAAAGGATTGCCTCTTTCCGTTTTGAAACTATCAGACGAAATTCTTGAAATACCAATGATGGGAAACAAAGAATCTCTTAATGTCTCCGTTGCTTTCGGAATAGTTGCATATCATTTGTCGTCCATAATGACGGTGAAAAAGAAAAAATGAAACCGCAAATTTGGCAACACTTTCATTTTGTTTATAATTTGAATATATATTGAATGAATAAAGGCGTGACAATTATTCTGGCATTAATTGGTTTTGTTGCAATTCTTTCGATTGCCGCCATTTACATGAAACCGTTTGAAACAGGAAAGTCCAAAACAGTTTTATCGGTGGGTAGCCAGACTTTCGATGTGGAAATAGCCGACAGCACTTCAAGCAGGATGCAGGGGCTGTCGGGAAAAAATTCTCTTGGTGAGAAAGAAGGACTTCTGTTCGTTTTTCCTTCGCCGGGGAATTACGGATTCTGGATGAAAGACATGAATTTTCCCATCGACATAGTTTGGATAAACAACAGCAAAGTAATCGGATTTTCGGAGAATCTTCAACCCGAGCCGAACAAGAGCGTCTTTGCTCTCTCGGTATATTATCCTCCGGGGAGCGTTGACCAGGTTTTGGAAATAAACGCCGGTGCCGTTGCAAAATACGATTTGAAAATAGGGGACGCCGTCAATCTTCAAAATTAACAAGATTGAATTTTCTGTTTGCTTTTTTGCGCTGTTTTATGTAAAACTTCGGGCATAGCAGATTGATATTTTCATATTTTTCTACGGAGGTGCCTTATGTTCATCGAAAACGGGCACCTTCCGTGGTGTCCTACGCTGGAAGAGCCCTGCCGGTGCAAGCCGACGGGCTATGCATTCGCGATGGTGCTTGCGCTTATTACCGCCGGCATTGAATTTTGGGGAAGCGGAGCGTCGCACAGCTTGTCGCTTTTTGGGGATGCCATCCACGTCTCGTCGGACGTTCTGGTTTACCTTGTAGCTATTGTGGCGGGCATTATCGCCGCAAAGGCGGGAGACAAGAACAGAGCAAGAACGGTTAAGGAAAAGTTGGCAGTGGTAAACGCCAACATCCTTATCGTTGTCGCTTTCTCGACAATTGGCTGGGCGGCCTGGAGAATTTCTCATCCTGCCGACGTAGAAGCTGGCACAATGCTTCTAATATCGGTGATCGGATTGCTGCTTAATGGCCTGATGTATGTTGCTCTTAAGTTGTTCGAAATAGAAGATGAGCACGGGGGTCACGACCATCTCCATAGGACGACAATTCTCCACACGCTGAACGACCTCGGCATTTCGTTTGTCGTGGTTGCGACGGCGGGGACCATGAAGCTCTGGCCGTGGATTGCCAGCTATGACATTGACTCATGGGTATCCATTGTCATCTGTATATGGATAATGGAAAGAGCCAACGAGACTAAACACAAAGCCGAGAAAGCGATAGCCGGCGAACACCATAGCCATCGGCATTGATGGGCCCGCGCAGGAAGCACCGCGCGGGATTTTTTTGGAGCTTTGCCATCCGTTATGGCAAAGCTTATAATTTTTTATATGAAAACTATTTCGCGCGACGGACGAAGATATATCTTGAAATTCGAAAAAGGAGAGCATTATCCGAACGCATTCGTCAAATTTTTGGAAAAAGAAAAAATCAGCGGCGGATTTTTTGTGGGACTTGGTGCCTGTTCCGACCCGGAAATATCCTTTTACGACCTAAAAAAGAAAAAGTACGTTTCCAAGCGTTTTAAGGGCGATATGGAAGTTTTGAATGTAGCCGGAAATGTCGCAAAATCAGGGAAAGAAACGGTAATTCATCAGCATATATCTTTGGGCAGGGAAAATTTTTCGGCTATCGGAGGGCATCTCATGAGCATGAAAATAGCCGGAACGCTCGAGATTTTTCTTATCGTGACGCCTTCGTTAAGGCGCTCGAAGGATAAAGACACCGGTTTAAACTTACTTGTTGTATAATTGAAGCAATGACTAAAGCAAAAATAGCTATAAACGGTTTTGGAAGAATCGGCAGATTATTTTTCCGGCAGGCATTCGGAATGCCGGAGTTCGATATAGTCGCAATAAATGATCTCGGCGACGTCGATAACCTTGCTTACCTTTTGAAGTACGACACGGTTTACGGCAGATATCAAAAGCAGGTAACGGCAGATAAAGAACAAGGAGCTTTGATTATCGACGGCCAGCCGGTGAAAGTTCTGCAAATTAAAGACCCTGCGCAATTGCCGTGGAAAGACATGGGAGTAGATGTAGTTATCGAAGCGACGGGAATTTTCGAATCATATGAAAAAGCGAAAATTCATTTTGCCTCCGGAGCTAAGAGAGTTGTTATAACAGCGCCGGCGAAGGACCCCGATGATTCGACTGCGCTCACCACAGGCGGAACCGAGGGCAAAACGATATTGATGGGCGTTAATGACGGGGAATTAAAGACAGCCTTTCTTACATCGAACGGCTCGTGCACGACGAATGCCGCCTCGCCAGTTATTCAGATAATGTCGGAGAATCCCGGAATCGAAAAGGCGATTTTGAACACGGTTCACGGATATACGGCGACGCAGAATATCGTTGACGGGCCAACAAAGGGAACAGATTACCGCCGCGGCCGCGCAGCGGCTCAAAATATCGTACCATCGACCACTGGTGCCGCCGTTGCCGTTACCCGTGCGGTAAAGGAGCTTGAAGGAAAATTCGACGGCATTGCCATGAGAGTACCGGTCCCGAGCGGCTCGATAGCGGACATAACTTTTGTGGCAAAAAGAAATGTTACTGTCGAGGAAATAAACGACATATTCAAAAAAGCCGCGGCAGAACCGAGGTGGCAGGGAATTTTGAAAGTTACCGAAGACCAAATCGTATCGTCCGATATCATCGGCGAACCGTACGGCGCGATAGTTGACCTTAAGTTCACAAAAGTCGTGGACGGAAATCTCGTTAAGGTATTTTCGTGGTATGACAATGAATACGGATACGTTTCCACGCTCGTTAAGCATGTTCAGAAAGCAACAAAGACGCTCTAAAACTCTAAAAACAAAGATGCGGGCGCCAGGCAACATTAGCGGTTAATCCCAAAATTATATGGTTATCTATCTCGGCGCGGACCACCGCGGATTCAATCTCAAAAAATCGATTTTCGATTTTTTGAAAAACGAAGGGTATGAAGTTGTTGATATGGGAGATGAAAATTACGAAGAAAACGACGACTACGTCGATTTCGCCGAAAAAGTCGGCGCGAAAATAAGCCTTGAGCCGGAGAATTCGCGGGGGATTCTCATCTGCGGCTCCGGGGTCGGAATGGACATAGCGGCGAACAAGTTCAAAGGAGTTCGTTGCGGCCTGGGAATTTCTACCGACCAGATTTATGAAGCAAGGTACGATGACAACGTGAATGTATTGAGTATAGCCGCGGATTTTACGGAAGAAGAAAGTGTCCGGAAAATAGTCCAAGTTTTTCTGCAGACCCAATTTCGCGGGGGAGAACGATACCAACGCCGCCTGGACAAAATAACTCGGCTTGAAGGAGGAATTCTGAAATGAAGATTATACCCGCAATAAATTGCCACACTGCGGAGGACGCCGAAGTACACGCAAAAGAGGCGAGCAAATTCACGGATTGGGTACATATCGACGTATCGGACGGAATATTCACCTTCAACAAAAGTTGGGGTGACGCTTCGGCGTGGGCGAAAATGAAAGGCGGACTCAAAACAGAAGTTCATTTAATGGTCGAAAAACCAGAAGAATATGTAGGCAGCTGGTTAAAAGCGGGAGCCGAACGGATAATCATCCACCTCGAAACTATAGACGGAAAATCGCTCTCGAAAATAAAGGATATTATTGGAACCGATGTCAAGATAATGCTTGCTGCGAATCCGGAAACGCCCGCAGAAAATTTTAAGCCGTATTTCAGAATTTTTTCGTCTTTCCAGATTTTGGCGGTTTATCCTGGACCATCAGGACAGAAATTTCAAACTTTGGTTTTGGATAAGGTTAAATTTTTGCGGAGAGAAATGCCCGATGCTACAATTGAGGTTGACGGCGGAATAAACGAAGAAACGGCGAAGCTCGCCAGGGACGCTGGCGCACAAAGAGCGGTTTCCGGTTCGTATATTTTCGACAGTCCCGACCCCGAAGCCGCCTATAACAGACTTAACTCCATTTAATAAAGATGGAAGTATTGCATGAAAACCCCCCATAAAAACAAGTTTTAATACGGGGCAAGAAAATTAAAACAGCATCTAAAAATGGAGATACTACATGAAAAGAAGCTAAAATATTTGGAGGATGTGGCAAGTCGTCTGAGGCAGGACGTTATCGAAATGGTTTCCCGCGCCGGTTCGGGACACGTTGCCGGGCCTCTCGGCTTGGCCGAAATAGCGGCAGTTTTTTATTTTCATATCCTCAACCACAGGCCCAAAAACCCGAAATGGCCGGACCGCGACAGATTCGTTGTTTCGAACGGACATACCTGCCCCGTTTTTTATGCGGCACTTGCCCGCTCAGGGTATTTCCCAATAGAAGAATTGAAAACATTGCGTCGTATCAATTCGCGCCTGCAGGGACATCCGCATAGAACCGTTTTACCCGGTATCGAGACGACCTCCGGGCCCCTCGGCTCGGGGATTTCGCAGTCGATAGGCATGGCCCTTGCCGGGAAATTGGACGGGAACCCTTCGACCCATTCGACCGGCTCAGGGCATGGAAAATACCGTGTTTATTGCGTCACATCGGACGGCGAGCACCAGGAGGGAAATACTTGGGAGGCAATAATGTTCGCGGGGAAAAATAAACTGAACAATTTGACGGTTATCGTGGATAGAAACAACATCCAAATAGACGGATTCACGGAAAATATAATGCCGCTCGAACCGCTACGCGCCAAGTACGAATCTTTCAATTGGCACGTGCTTGAAATAGACGGACACAATATGGAACAAATTGTCGATGCCGTCGCGGAAGCAAGAGCGATTTATGAAAAGCCGACCGTAATAATCGCGCATACAATACCGGGCAAAGGGGTCGACTTCATGGAACACGATTATCTTTGGCACTCCAAGCCGTTCAAGTCCGGCGAAGCGGAGAAGGCAATAAAGGAATTGAGAACGCTAAGGGGTAAAATAGAATCCGAGCACCAATAAAAGCAATTCCGCAGGGCATCGGAAAATGTTAATATTAAAAAACTCAAATTTCATTAATTTCTAACGATTGATTTGCTAAAGGTAAAAATTTAAGTCGAATTTAAATCAAATTTATGGACAACCAGATCCAAAAAACATATCCGAGGGACGTATTCATGCATCTTCTGAATACAATCACTCTTTATATAAGCGCAGGCAGTTTTTTAAGCTTGGTTTTCGACTACATAAATGCCTTGTTTCCAGACAAGCTCAATCCCTATTATTCGCCAGGCGCTTCGATACGCTGGACGCTTTCGCTTTTCATAATCATTTTCGGAGTTTTTGTATGGACGTCGAGATTCATCGAAAGAGACCTCGTCGGCAATCCCGTGAAGAACGACCTTAAAATCCGGCGATGGCTTATCTATCTGACGATATTTCTCGCTGCGCTTCTTTTAATCGGCGATTTGGTCGCCCTGATTTACAATTTTTTGAATGGAGACCTGACAATGCCGTTCATTCTGAAAGTTATTTCTGTCTTTGCGGTTGGAGGAGTTGTCTTCTGGTATTATCTTTATGACCTGAAAAAAAGTCCCGGCGAATTTTCTCCGAAAGCGCGAACCATAATCTGGACGTCGATGATAGTTACCGTTGCCGTCATTGTTTACGGATTTTATCTGGCGGGGTCTCCGTTTAAACAGCGCATGGTTAGGTTCGACAACCAGCGCATTTACGACCTGCAAGCCATACAAAGCCAGACCGTTTATTACTGGCAGCAAAAAAATAAACTACCCCAGTCTTTGGACGACCTTAAAGACAGCATTTCTGGATTTACGCCTCCGATGGATCCCGAAACTGACAAATCTTATGAGTACAGAACTACAGGCAATTTATCATTTGAGCTCTGCGCGGATTTTTCACTCCCTTCGCAAGGCGAATCATCGGCGTATGGTCCAAGATTCGCCCCTCTCGGCGGTTTCGGAGAAAACTGGGAACATGCTGCGGGACAAGTCTGTTTTATCAGGACAATTGACCCCGAGCTTTACAAGAATAACGCGCCGACAAAGCCCCTGATCCAGTAGAATGCTAAATCCGGACGCAAAACTAAATTTTTTCGTATTTTCCGACGACGGACCGCAGGCACCCACGCGGAACGGCTATGGGGAAGGCCTGATAATTTCGGGAGAAAAAGACAGGAACGTAGTTGTTTTGTCTGCGGACCTTACTGAATCAACGCGCTCGGAAGCTTTTGCGCAAAAATTTCCGGAACGTTTCTTCGAGTGCGGAGTGGCCGAACAGAATATGGCAGCGACTGCCGCAGGACTCGGAGTTTCGGGGAAAATTCCTTTCATTTCTTCTTACGCGACTTTTTCTCCCGGAAGAAATTGGGAGCAGATAAGGACGACTATAGCTTACAACGATTCCAACGTTAAAATAGCGGGACATCACACCGGAATTTCGACCGGCCCGGACGGAGCAACTCATCAGGCAACCGAAGATATAGCCATAATGCGCGCGATGCCCAACATGAGGGTAATCGTGCCCTGCGACGCGGTGGAGGCAAAAAAAGCGACGGTTGCATCCGCAAAAATATGGGGACCGGTTTATCTGAGGTTCCAGAGGGATAAAACACCTGTGTTCACAACGGAGCAAACGCCTTTCGCGCCGGGAAAGGCGGAAACATTTTGGGAATCCAAGCGGCCGAAAGTTCTCATAATCGGATGCGGTCCGATTTTGCGGACGGCGCTGGTTGCGGCGAAAGAGCTCGAGAAAGAAAAAATAGAGTCGATTGTTCTCAATGTGCATACCGTTAAGCCGCTTGACGAAGAAAAAATAGTTTCTTTGGCGAAAAAATGCGGTTCGGTTGTGACAGTTGAAGAGCATCAAGTAAACGGAGGATTGGGAGGAGCCGTTGCCGAAGTGCTTTCCCGCCGCGCTCCTGTACCCATGGAGTTCATAGGCCTCCAAAATGTTTTCGGCGAATCCGGTTTACCCTCTCAACTTTTAGAAAAATATGGAATGAGTATGCCGCATATTAAAACGGCCGTTAAGAAGGTTTTAAAAAGAAAACGATGAGTATTTCTAAAAGTTGAGAGGGTAAGCCAAGCGAGCTTCTGGTCAAATACGGGATGGCGCTCAAGGACATAAAAGCGGCGGTAAAAAAAGCGGTAAAAAAGTCCACTAACTAATATAGAAATCGGAACCGGGAAATCCGCTCAAATATGGATATAAGATCCCTGCCTCTCTTCAAGAAAATTTTATTGGCCGTTTTCATCGGCCTTGTTTTTTTGTATTCGTTCAATCAAGTAAACAACGCCGATACTTTCTACGACGTTAAAACGGGTCAGTACATCGTAGAGAATCTAAAAATTCCCACACAGGATATTTTTTCTTTGCCTGCCTACGGAGCGATGTGGGTTCCGCACGAGTGGCTTGCGCAGATAATTTTTTATTTTATCTACGCCGCCGGGGGATTTTCGGGACTGATTATTTTTTCTGCCCTGCTGTCGGCGCTGACCTATTTTATTTTGTGGAATCTGTCTCTCAGAAAGGGCGCGGACTTTTACTTGGGAACTCTTCTGATGTTCCTTCTCGGCTATCTTACGCTGGAATTGTGGGTACCGCGTCCTCAGATTTTCGCCTATTTTTCTTTCGCAGTTCTTATTTATTTGCTGGAAAGCTACCGCAGGGCACCTAAAAATAAATATCTTATATTTTCCGTGTTGACGATATGGTTTTGGGCAAATACCAACGCAAGTTTTATTCTCGGAATTGTTGTCATCGGGTTTTATTTTTTGTCGGAAATTATCGGGAGTCGTTGGAGTGAATGGTCTGTCGGAAGAATTTCTTTCGGTGCGGCCAAGAATCTCGGTTTTGCGGCAGCCGCTTCTTTCTTTATTTCTTTTCTGACCCCGTCCGGATATCACGGTTTTCTCTACAGTATTTATGTCCAGCAGGTCGCAGGATATCTGAACGTTCTCGAGTGGAGGCCGATAACTTATTTTTTGTACCAGTTCCAGGCGAAGTTTTTCATAATCATTCTTTTTCTTATAGACGCGTTTTTGGCATGGTGGTTCTGGATAAGGAAAGAATCGCGCGACCTCACGCTACTTGGCCTTGCGATAGGAATTTCCCTTCTCCCGTTCATTTCGATAAGACACGTGGGATTCTGGCCTATAGCTCTTTTTATTCCCGCAACAGTTTCTTTAAGCCTGATATTGAAGAACTTCATAAACAGATTTTCTGATAAAATTTTGCCGGCATCGCTTCTTGTCGTGGGATTGATCTTTCTTTCAAACCGCATTATTTGGATTCCGAAGACTTTGATAGACAAGAGCATTATCCCCGTCGAGGCCGCCGATTTCATAAAAGAAAACGCGATAAAAGGACCCCTTTTTAATCTTTACAACGAAGGAGGATATCTTATTTTCAGGATGTGGCCGGAAAACAAAGTTTTCATAGACGGCAGGTCCGAAGTTTACAAAGACAGGCCGATAATCGAATTTTTCACAGTCTTTGGAGTGCACCCGGGATGGGAATCTTTGGTTGATGAAAAATACGACATAAATTATTTCTTTATGGACAGCTACTCTCATGCCGGAGTCAAAAAATTCACGGAACCTCTGACAAAAGCACTTTTGAAAAAAGGATTTGTATTGGTTTACTGGGATGACCTTACCATTCTTCTGGTCCGGGACGTTCATCAAAATCGGGAGGTAATAAATAAGTACGGATTGCGGCACATTCATCCTTTTCTGAATCCGGCCTCAATACCGGAAAAGGACGCCAAACAGGCGGCCGCGGAAATACAATCTCTTTTGGAGAGATTTCCCCAATCGTCCGCGATCAGGAACTACGCCATCGATTTTATAAGCGCTCATTCGGGAATAAATTTCGTTCCCGTTTATTGATTTACGGTATATTATGAGATGTCGGCGGTGCCGGTATCTCATATACTCGGTTCGCTCGGCTGAAATAAAAACAGGTCGCTTTTACATCTTCCTCGCTGCCGATTATAATTTAGAAATGTTCAATGCGGTAACCATAGGTTCGACTACGCACGATACCTTTTTGGAAGGCGATTTCATTCTTGTTCCATGGAAGAAGGTCGAATCCGGGAAAGCATATCTTTTTCCTCTGGGAGAAAAACTCGCAGTAAAAAGGGCCTATTTTACTGTCGGAGGCAACGCGGTTAACGCTTCGGTGACGTTTGCGCGGAACGGGCTGAGAACCGCCTGCGTAGCGAAAGTAGGCGATGACTTTTTAGGCAAAGAGATAAAGGAGCGGCTTAAAAACGAAGGAGTTGAGAACAAATTCATCGTTTCGGCGAAAAATCAGAGAACTTCTTATTCCACGCTTCTGCTCGAAAATGGGGAGAGAACTATTTTGGAATATCGCGCAGTAGCGAATTCTTTTTCTTTGAAAGACATCGATATGAAAAAAGTGCGTGCAAAATGGTGGTATATTTCCCTTCCGGGAGAGTCGCACAAAATGTTCGGAAACATAGCCGATTTCGGCAGGAGAAACAAAATAGCAATCGCTTTTAATCCGAGCGGCTATCACATAAAGAATGGGAAAAAAGAAATTTTAGCAAACATCAGTAAATTATCTTTTATGGTTTTGAATGAGGAGGAAGCGGCGCTTTTGACCGGAATTTCTTTTAAAAACGAGAAAGCCGTTTTCAAAAAACTCGATCGTCTGACACCAGGAATTTTGGCGGTGACTGACGGTAAAAACGGAGTGACGGTTTCCGACGGGAGGCTTATTTACAGAGCAGGCGTATTCAAAGAAAAAAAATTGATTGACCGGACAGGTGCGGGAGATGCTTTCGGCTCCGGTTTTGTTGCCGGACTTATCAACAAGGGAGCAAATCCCCAAAATATCGCTTCCGTAAAGCCGGATGACGTCTGTTATGCAATTCGGTTGGCGACCGCAAACGCCACTTCCGTCGTTGAAAAAATAGGAGCTACTGAAGGAGTCATCCGTAAAAAAGAATTCGAAAAGAACGGGCGATGGAAAAGTTTGAAAATAACCGTTCATAAAATATAAATGGAGAAAATCGCTAAAATCCTGCGTGCAGATAAGCATCGTTTGATAACTCTCGAAAAAAGAATGTCCGAGATAACTGGCAAGAAGCATGTTTTTGAAAAGGTAGACCAGGAAAACCAGGAGTTGGTCCATGACCGGCTTCTCACGCTCGGCGTTCCACGGGACGCGAGCGCGAAAGACATATACGACGCCCTTATTTCCAAAATAGATTCCGACGACCACCGCCTCTTCCAGATTCTGAACGAGCCGAAGTGCAAAAATCCGGAAGACTGCCAGGGAATAGCCGAAGCGGCGTTGAAGGTGGCGGGAAGGCCAAAAGGATTTTTCATCAAACCCGACAGAGCAAGGGAATTTTTGATAAAAGAGCCTCCACAGGAAACAATGCGGTTTTTGGGATACGGTTCCGTGGAAAAAATGCTGGCAGCAGAGGATTTGCTGCAGGTCTACAGCAGTTTGCGGTTTATAGAAGGCAGTGAATGGCTGAACGGATATTTTTTCAAGCAGTATGAATTGTTAAAGCCGGAGGATTTTGAGGAACGCGAAGTGGTCGTTCGGACTCTGGACGAAAAATGGAGCAAGGCGGCCGGGCAATTCGTAGTCAAGAAAAAACACAATATAAGCCACCTGAAAGAACTCGGCGTGGTTTTTATCATACCGGCGATGCTCGGAATTTCCGGGGAAATCCTGAGAATGATTGCGCTGATAATGCATTATCTCCATGAAATTCCTTTTTATTCCGATATTGCGAGGAGAATTTCAAAAGAAGAAAATTTCGCGGCGAAATACGTTTCTCTTCTTCGCGGCGACGTCGTTGGAAAAAGTGTTCTGGAAAGCGATAAGGCAATCTGGCTGGTGATTCAGCGCTATCTTTCAAAAGAAGACGAAAACGACTGGCGGCTTTTCGCGCCCCACGTCAATCCGGAGGCAGTGCATTGGGAAAAAGCCGAGAGAGACCTGCCGAAGTTGGGCGGAGAAGCCGATAATTTTTCCAAAGAACTTTCTTTCTGGAACGGGTTGAACTGGGTCGGCGATTATTTCAAGGATGAAAGCGGGGTAGATGTTCTTGCAAGCTTTAACTTGGTTGATACGGTCATGTCGCTGGTGAAAGAAAAAGAAATGGTAAAATATCTTTATCATCATCAGGAAGCGCTTTGGAACAAAATTTTCTCCGAATATATGGGAGAAGGAAGCGTAGAGAATTTTTCGAGAGATCATTTGTTGCAGGGATACTTTGAAGTATAGTATGCGAATAGCCTTAGCGAATAGGCACATGCGAATAAAAAAATAAAGCCAATACTCTTGAGAATATGAAGAGCTTAAAGGAAATAATCGCCGAGTCTGCGATAAAGGAAACAGCAGTAGGACATTTCAATATTTCGGAGCTGACGGCTCTTAAGGCCATCTTCGAATCGGCGCGCGAACTGAATCTCCCGGTTATAATAGGGACTTCCGAGGGCGAAAGAAAATTTATCGGCCTAAAACAGGCGGTATCTTTGGTAAAAAGCATCCGCGAGGAGTACGATTATCCAATTTTTTTGAACGCGGACCATACTCATTCCCTCGAAAAAGTAAGGGAAGCGGCGGAAGCCGGCTATGACGCGATTCTTTTTGACGGAGGAAAACTCCCGTTCGAAGAAAATGTCAGACAAACGAAAGCCGCCGTGGAAATAGCCAAATCCGTCAATCCCAGCGCGTTAATAGAAGGAGAAATAGGCTACATAGGTTCATCCTCAGAAGTTCAAAAAAAAATACCTGCAGGAGCTGCGCTTAACCCCGAGGAACTGACTTCGCCCCAGCAAGCCAAAGAATTTATCGAAGAAACGGGCGTTGACTTTCTGGCTCCGGCGGTCGGCAACATACACGGGATTATTGTCCAGGCGGGATTTACGGAAAGACTCGACATCGAGCGCATAAAATCCATCAAGGGAGCATCCGGCATTTCCCTGGTTTTACACGGCGGCTCCGGTTTGGACAGCGAAGATTTCCGCAAGGCGATCAAGGCAGGCATTAATATCGTTCACATAAGTACGGAAATAAGGCAGGCATGGAGAATTGGCCTCGAGGCCGGACTGAAGAACAATCCGGAGGAAATAGCGCCTTACAAAATTTATCCGCCCGCCATAGAAGAAATGAAGAAAGTAATCATCGGCAGACTCAGGGTTTTTTCAAACCTCTGAATTTGCAAAACAGGATTCGGGGGTATAGAATCTTTAACAATAACAATGCTTTTATCCAGAACCGGCATTCTTCGCCACATCGGAGAGGGAACCATAGTAATAGACCCCTTCGAAGAAGCGAATCTTAAGACAACCAGTTATGACGTGACGCTGGGGGAATGGTATTGGAAAGAAAGAAATCCGAGCGGCAGACACACCATTCACAACATGTACGATAAAAAATCCACTGATAAAGTCTGGGAAGGACCTTGCCGTGCTGAACTCGCGAGTGATATCCGTGAAAGGACAGGGGTTTCTTTGGAAAATATTCCAGACGGAGCAAAAGTGATATTGCTCGGCCCCGGCGAAACAATTCTTGCCCACACAAACGAATTCATCGGCGGCAGAAAAGTTTGTGTGGCGAAAATGTACGCGCGTTCTTCTTTGGGAAGAAATTTCATAGAAGTCTGTAAAGACGCCGGGTGGGGCGATATCGGGTATTTCAACCGCTGGACTATGGAAGTCACCAATAATTCGAAAAATTTTTCGATACCCCTCGTTGTCGGGCGGAGAATTGCTCAGATGGTTTTTTACGAAGTTGAACCTCTCGAAGGCGATTACGTTGAAGAAAAAGGCAAATATCAGGTTTCTGGCGAGCTCGGCGAACTCAAAAAAGCGTGGCACCCGGAAATGATGCTTCCGAGAATGCATCTCGATAAAGAGGTTGCATTGAACTAAAGCAAATACCAGCCGGTTGTTTCGGGCGGTAAATATTGCCATTTTGAGGCAATTTTGTTATTTTATTAACATGCCGGATGGTGAAAGTCCGACTGTTTTGTTTAGTTCGGGAGAAACATTATCCGGACAAGAAACGTTTTTAATTAAAGGATTACAAAATAAATTAATTAGTCGAATATCTGCTACCTGATTATGGATTTAACAGTTAAAGAAAGGGAAAAATTCGGCAAGGGAATCGTATCTTTGCGCCGAGAAGGATTTATCCCGGCCGAGCTTTATGGGCACGGGCTTAAAAACATTCACCTCAGTGTGTCGCGAAAGGATTTCGAAAAAGTTTTCGGCGAGGCGGGAGAAAGCACCGTTATAAATCTTTTGATAGGCGAAGAGAAACGTCCTGCTTTGGTGCACGACATCCAGAAAGATTTTTTGACCAACGAAATAATACACATTGATTTTTATCAGGTCAGGATGGACGAGAAGATAAAAACACATGTTCCTATCGAATTCACAGGCGATGCTCCGGCGGTGAAAGAATTCGGAGGCGTTTTGAATAAAACCATTTCCGAGGTGGAAGTTGAGGCCCTGCCGGCCGACCTTCCTAGGCAGTTTGAAGTGGACGTATCCGGCCTTAAAGAACTCAATCAAAGTTTTTATGTCGGGGATTTAAAGGTTCCCGCAGGTGTGGAAATTTTAGTCGATCCAAAAACCGTTATAGCCACCGTAACGCCGCCTGTTGAGGAAGAAAAGGTGGAAGAAGCCGTGCCGGTTGATGTAACTGCAGTGAAAGTTGAAGCAGAAGAAAAAGCAGCCGAACGTGCAAAGGAGAAAGAAAGTTCCGAGGGAGGAGAAGAAAAGAAATAATCCTTGCACGGGCGGAGGCGAACTACATGAAACTTCTCAAGCCCAAAGTTTTAGAAGACATTCAGCTGCCGTCAAAAAGCGTATTCAGGAAATTAGAATGGCGCGTTAATTTGAGCTATCATCCGGAAAATAAGATACGCGTCTCTTTTATTCTGAAATATTCCGCAATAGTCGGCGCGCTGGTGTTTCTTTTTATGGGTTCCGCTTCGGCGCCAATAAGCAATCAGACTTTGGCGCAGACCGTGTCGCAGCCGCCCGCCGAACAAGAGCGCCAGGCCTTGGAAGTTCAGCTTAAAGAGCTTGAAGCCCAAATGGACACGTACCAAACTCAAATCAAAGGATACCAAAAACAAGGAAACTCCCTTAAAGGGGAAATAAACCAGCTTAACAGCAAAATTTCTCAGGTAAGCGTTCAGATAAAAGCTATAAACCTGACGCTCAGTCAAATTGACAAGAATATCAACGAAACCACCAACCAGATTTCGGTTACAGAAAACACCATAAGCAGCAATAAAGATACCTTGAGCGTTCTTCTCCGGCAGCTTTATGTGAGCGAGCAGGCAAATCTTTTGGAAATCTTTTTGAAACATCCGAAGCTGTCCGATTTCTTCAACGACGTCAACAGTATGGATAATCTGCAGAATAACCTCCGTTTGGCGATAGTCAGGATAACGGAATTGCGCGAACAATTGGGAGAACAGAAAAGTCAGCTCGCTCTAGCCCGCGCCGATGCCGCTTCCGTCAGGGAGTACCAGGTGGCAAAAAAGAACGAATCGGAGGAAATTAAAAACCATAAAAACAATCTTTTGGCCGTTACAAAAGGCCAGGAATCAAAATATCAGGCGCTTCTGAAGCAGACCAAAGAAACAGCTGCGCAAATAAGAAGTAGAATCTTCCAGCTTCTCGGAGGAGGCCAGCTTTCCTTTGAGGAAGCATATAGTTACGCGAAACTAGCGGGCGATGCCACCGGTGTAAGGCCAGCGATGATTTTGGCGGTATTGGACCGCGAATCCGCATTGGGACAGAACGTCGGAAGATGCACATATAACCAGGTAAGCGCACAGTCAGGCAGGACGGCGATGCATCCCACAAGAGACATACCTATATTTCTTGAAATAACCAAAGCATTGAATATTGATCCCGGGTCGATTACCGTTTCCTGCGCCAACCGCGATGGCGCCTACGGAGGCGCGATGGGTCCGGCGCAGTTCATTCCTTCGACGTGGAAGATTTACACGGGCAAAATTTCAAGCATAACGGGAAGATCACCCGCAAACCCGTGGAATAACGCCGATGCTTTCGTGGCCACCGCTCTTTATTTGCGGGATGCTGGAGCAGCCGGAGATCCGTCCATTTCGCAGGAAAGAATAGCTGCGGCGAGATATTATGCCGGCGGAAATTGGAGCAGATATCTTTGGACTTACGGGCAGGCCGTCGTCAATCTGGCGGAGAAGTTCCAGCAGGACATCGACACAATAACCGGATAGAAGACAAGCACGATGGAAGAATTCAAAAAAATAATCCTGAAAAACGGATTGAGAGTTATTCTTGCCCCGCAAAAAGGATTTGCGTCCACAGCTTTGGTTTTAGTGGAAGCCGGCTCGGAATACGAAACGAGAAAAATAAACGGACTTTCACATTTTTTGGAGCACCTTATGTTTAAAGGCACCGAAAAAAGGCCCAGGCCGGGAACGATAGCCGAAGAACTCGACGCGCTTGGAGCGGAATACAACGCTTTCACTGGACAGGAATACACCGGATATTGGGCAAAAGCTCAGAGCGAAAAATTGCTGAAAATATTGGAGATAGTTTCAGATTTATATCTGAACCCGACTTTCAATCCGGAAGAAATGGACAAGGAACGTGGAGTCGTTATCGAAGAAATCAATATGTATGAGGATACCCCAATGCGCCGGGTTCAGGAAATTTTTGCGCATCTTCTTTACTGCAACCAGCCCGCGGGGTGGGACATAGGGGGCCGCAAGGAAGTGATACGTAGATTGACGCGGGAAGAATTGGTGGCTTATCGCGACAAACATTATGTGGCAGGGGCCACGGTGGTTGTCATTGCCGGCGAATTCGACCAAAAAAGGGTCCTTGATTCCATACGCGAACTTTTCTCAAGATTGAAACGGGGGCGGAAAGTGATAAAAACAAAAACAAAAGAAAGGCAGTCCAGGCCGGGTATAATTTCGAAATTCAAAGAGTCCGATCAGACGCATCTTGTAATCGGAACAAGGGCATTCGATATTTTCGACAAGCGCCGTTATGCACTCCAGGTTCTTGCCGATATGGTCGGGGGAGGAATGAGTTCAAGACTTTTCCACCGCATAAGGGAAGAGCTTGGGGCGGCATATTACATCCGTGCCGGGAGCGATCTTTTCTTGGACCACGGCTATTTTTCCGTCTCTGCGGGCGTGGACCACAAGAAGCTCGAAATAGTCATCGGCGCGATTTTGGAAGAATTAAGGCGGCTTTCAAGGGAGCCGGTAAGTTCGAACGAGCTTAAAAAATCCAAGGATCATATCGTCGGGAACTTTATTCTGGGGCTCGAGACATCCGACCAATTGGCAGGGTTTTACGGCGGGCAGGAGGTCCTTTCGGAGAAGATGTTGAAACCGAAAGATATAATGGATAAGATTCAGAAAGTAAGCTCCGACGACGTAAGGGCTGTTGCCAGCCAAATCTTCAGAAACGAAAAACTGAATATGGCTCTGATAGGGCCTTACAAAAAGACGGAAACTTTTAAAAAAATCCTACGTTTTAAGTAATAGAGGAACAAGGCGCCAAAATAATGGGAAAAACGGTTTTGGAAATATCTTGGACCAGCTTATGGAAAGTTTTGTTTTTCCTCATGCTGGCAAGTTTGATGTTTTTTGCCAAAGATATAATCATGGGTCTATTTTTGGCCATAGTTTTGTCCGCTGGACTCGAAATACCGATAGACGCGATGGAAAAAAGAAGGCTGCCGAGAACCATTGGTGCGATACTTATTTTTCTTATTCTGATGGGAATAATAGCAATGTTCTTGTACGCTGTCGTTCCTCTCGTAATAGTGAACATAAATGAGGCGATTTTCAGCATTCAAAAAGCATCGCACGGAACATGGTGGCAGTCCTTTTTCAACATCAAAACTTCCCGCTCGATCAACGATTTTATGAGCCGCATAGTCGATAACTTCATATCGACCGGCACTTCTCCACTCGAAACGCTTTCGCATATTTTCGGCGGGCTTACCTTGGCAATATCCGTTTTTATAATCTCTTTTTATCTGAGCGTAAATAAAAACGGCGTGGAACGTTTCATAAAAATAATTTCACCCGTCGATTACGAAGAAAACGCTCTGAGAATATTCGACCGCTCAAGGAAAAGAATAGCTCTTTGGTTCAAGGCACAGTTCATATTGAGCCTCATGATGGGGCTGCTGGTATGGCTGGCTCTTTCTTTGCTGGGTGTAAAATACGCGCCTATGCTGGGCGCAATTGCCGGCATAATGGAATTAGTTCCTTTTGTCGGACCGATATTGGCCGGAGCAATTTCCGTCTTGGTTGCCGCTTCAGACTCTTTTTCTCTCGCCGTTTATACTTTGATAGCTTTCCTGGTTTTGCAGCAGGTCGAGTCCAATATTCTGGTGCCGCTTTTGATGAAGCGCACGGCCGGGTTGCATCCGGTACTTGTCATAGTCTCACTTCTTGTAGGAATAGAAGTCGGAGGATTTTTGGGCGCGATAGTCGCAGTTCCGGCTGCGGCAATTTTCGAGGAAATAGTTGAAGACCGCGACAGGAGAAAAGCGCTAAAAGCAGCCGCTCAGTGATGAAAAATAAGTTTTATATTACGACGCCGATTTACTATGTTAATGATCGGCCACATATCGGGCATGCATATACGACAATAGCTGCGGATGTTTCGGCGCGCTATCACCGCACCAAAGGCGAAGACGTTATTTTTTTGACAGGCACGGATGAGAACTCTCAAAAAACCGTTGAAGGGGCAAAAAAAAGCGGCGAAGATGTAAAAACTTATGCTGACCGCCTGGCTGCCATATGGAAATCAACGTGGGAAGCGTTGAACATCGGTAATACCGACTTCATCAGGACAACCGAGGAAAGACACGTCAAAACCGTCCAGGAAATCTGGAAAAGAATTTGGGATAACGGCGACATCTACAAAGGGAAATACGAAGGGCTTTATTGCAAAGGACACGAAGCCTTCATGAAAGAAGTCGATTTGGTTGACGGCGTTTGTTCAGACCACAAAACCAAACCGGAATGGATAGCCGAGGATAATTATTTTTTCAAACTGAAAAAGTACGAAAAAGACCTTTTGAAGCTCTACGGCGATAATCCGAATTTCGTTACGCCCGAAGGCAGATTTCACGAGGTAAAAAGTTTCGTTGAACGTGGCTTGGAAGATATAAGCATTTCGAGGGAGAAACAGGAGTGGGGAATTCCTGTTCCAAATGACAATAAGCACGTTATATATGTCTGGTTCGATGCGCTGATAAATTATATCTCCGCGATTGGAATCGACGGATGGCAGAAGCATCCAGCCGATGTGCATGCGATAGGCAAGGATATTATTCGCTTCCATGCGGTTATTTGGCCGGCAATGCTTATGTCGGCAAAGCTACCTTTGCCGAAAAGAATAGTAACAAACGGCTTTTTTACGATTGACGGGGTTAAAATATCCAAATCTCTCGGCAACGCGATTGATCCGCTTGATTTGGCAAAAAAGTACGGCGTTGACGCGCTGCGGTATTTTCTTTTAAGAGAGATTCCTTACGGCGAAGACGGCGATTTTTCGGAAGTGAAACTGAAGGAAAGATACAACGCAGATTTGGCGAACGGACTAGGCAATTTGGTCGCGCGCGTTGCCACACTAGGAGAAAAGGTGAGCCCCATTAAATATAACTACACTCATCCTCTCCATAAATTACTGAAAGAGGCACATGAAGAATATGATTATAAAATAAGTACATTCAGGTTCGACGAGGCTCTTGAAATCGGTTGGAAACGAATAGCACAGAGCGATGCTGCCCTTAGCGTAGACCAACCTTGGTATAAAGAAGGAAGCGAGCGGGCTGAAAAAATATTGTCCCGTTGCATTGAATTGGTAATTATCACCGATCTTTTAGAGCCGTTTCTTCCCGAGACCGCTCAAAAAATTAAAGATCAGATTTCTTACGATAGAACAAATAAAGTTTTTCATATCAAAAAAACAGAAAATCTTTTCCCACGCAAATAATGAAATTTTTCGATGCCCATACGCACGTTCAGTTCGCGGCTTACGACGCGGACAGGAAAGAAGTCATAAAACGCGCGCTGGAGAGCGACGTTTTTATGATAAACGTCGGCACGCAGCGAAACACTTCCGCGAGTGCGGTAAAATTGGCGAACGAATATGCCGAAAGATTGTATGCGAGCATAGGCCTGCACCCGATACATACGGAAAAGTCGTATCATGACGAAAAAGAACTGGGAGGCGGAGAAGCGGCAAAGTCGTTTACAAGCGTCGGGGAAGATTTCGATTACGATTATTACAAAAAACTCGCACTCGACCCGAAAACGGTTGCGATAGGAGAGTGCGGCCTGGATTATTATCGGTTATCGGAAGAAACGAAAGAAAAGCAAAAAGAAGCCTTAGTTCGGCAGATTGAGCTTGCAAAAGACGTCAAAAAGCCGCTGATGATACATTGCCGCAACGCCTTCGCCGACCTTATCGAAACTCTTCAGTCCCCGAGTTCCAAGCTCCAAAATCCGGGAGTTGTTCACTTTTTCACCGGCACCGCGGATGACGCGAAAAAACTCATGGAATTGGGTTTTTCTTTCACTTTCGGCGGAGTCGTCACATTCCCGCCCAAGGCGGGTCAGCCTCGGGCTGATACCCCCAACTACAACGAAGTTATTAAAATGATCCCGATAGACAGAATTTTGAGCGAAACGGACGCTCCGTACGTCGCGCCGGTGCCTTATCGCGGAAAGCGGAACGAACCGGCTTACGTCGTCGAAGTCGTTAAAAAGCTCGCGGAGATAAAAGGAATTTCGAATGATGAAATGGCGGATAAAGTTTTTGAAAATTCCAAAAGGATATTTATTCCGATATAATCTGAATTATCCCATGAAGTACGATTTTAAAAAGATCGAAGCCAAATGGCAAAAAGTTTGGCAAAAGGAGAAAGTTTACGAACCCGATATAAAAAAGGCCAAAAAACCTTTTTATAACCTGATGATGTTTCCATATCCGTCGGCGGAGGGACTGCACGTCGGGAACGCTTACGCTTTCATCGGAAGCGACATTTACGGGCGCTTTCAGAGGATGAAAGGCAACGGCGTTTTTGAACCGATAGGGTTGGACGGCTTCGGCATACACTCGGAAAACTACGCCATAAAAATCGGCGCGCATCCCGCCGAGCAGGCACAGATTTCGCAAAAAAGATTTTATAAACAACTCGAATCCATCGGCAACGGATTTTCCTGGAACGAGAAACTAGAAACCTACGACCCCGCCTACTATAAATGGACGCAGTGGATTTTCATACAGCTTTTCAGGCGTGGTCTCGCTTACAGAAAAAAACAGCCGGTTAACTGGTGCCCGTCGTGTAAGACCGTTCTCGCCGACGAACAGGTTTTACAGCGGCAAAGAGCAAACAGCAAAGGGCAAGTGGCAACGGGTGGAGTATGCGAAAGATGCGATGCAAAAGTAATCAAAAAGGAACTCGAGCAGTGGTTTTTCAAAATCACTAATTACGCCGAAAAACTTTTAAAGAACATAAATCCGCCAGCCAGCGGAGGGCTCGACTGGTCGGATAAAGTGAAAATCGCCCAACGGAATTGGATAGGAAAAAGCGAAGGAGCAGAAATAGATTTCGAAGTTAAGACGAAAGAAGAGCCCAATTTCGCTTTATTGCATGGTTATGGCGGTTCGCCATCCGGAGATTTCTTTCCTTGGCTGAAAAAGGAGATAGAAAAGCACGGATATAAAGTCCAGCTGCCGCTTTTGCCGCACTCCGATAAGTCTAGGGCAAGTGAAAAAGAAGACATGGAGTTTTTATGGAAGAAAGTTAAGTTTGATAAAAATACAACAATTGTTGCTCATAGTTTAGGTTCCGTAGTCGCGCTTAAAGCGTTAGAAAAATTGAAATATCCTATTCGCAAACTGGTTCTTGTCGGAGGATCTTTGGAGCCGAAATTCAAAGACCACGAAAGGCCATTTTCGAAAACGTTCGGTTGGAAATTTAATTACAATAAAATTAAAACCAATGCCGGGAAAATTATTATTTTGCATGATAGTAATGATTCTATAATTCCCCGTGACCAAGCGGTTAAACTTTCAGATGCTTTGGATGGGGAACTTATCGAAGTCAGCGCGAATAGAACGCATTTCAACGCATCCGAAGAACCCTCAATATTAGAATGCGCGCTTGATAAAATTGCCGTTTTCACGACCCGCCCCGACACACTTTTCGGCGCGACTTATATGGTCTTGGCGCCGGAGCATCCATTGATTGAGAATTTAGAATCTAGAATCCAGAATTTAGCAGAAGTAAAGAAATATATTAGAAAAGCCAAAAAGAAATCGGACGAAGACAGAATCGCGGAGGGAAAAGAAAAAACAGGAGTAAAACTTAAAGGAATAAAAGCCGTTAATCCCGCCAACGGAAAAGAACTTCCTGTATGGATTGCCGATTATGTTTTAACAGGATACGGCACGGGGGCAATTATGGCCGTTCCTGCGCACGACGAACGGGACTTCGAGTTCGCGAAAAAGTATAAATTGCCGATAACGCAAGTTGTCGCGCCTTATTTTTTCGCAGACAAAGGCAAAGATGCAATTAGAAAAGACAAAAAAACAATCAGGAGAAAAACTGCATACTCTTTTCTTTGGGACAGGGAAAGCAGCCGTTATTTGTGTCTTGATTGGGAAAAATTCGGCTGGCACTCGGGAATCATAGGTGGCGTTGAAGAAAACGAAGATTATGTAAAAGCCGCCAAACGAGAAATAATCGAAGAAACGGGTTATTCAAATATAAAATTCGTCAAATATCTCGGCAAAGAAGTACACAATCATTTTTTTGCCGCGCACAAGGACGTGAATAGATATGCGGTCGGACGGGGTATGCTTTTTGAAATTACCGGAAATAAAAAAGAAGCCGTATCCCCGGATGATATGAAAAATCACAAACCCGTTTGGATAGAAGCCGATAAAATGAAAGATTGGTTGAACTTGGGCAATTTCAAATATATGTGGGAAGTTTTGGAAAGCGGCAAAGAATGTTTTGTCGGCAATGGAGTTATTGTAAATTCAGGCAAATTCGACGGACTAGATTCCGAAAAGGCCAAATGGGAAATAACGAAATTCGTCGGCGGAAAAAGAAAAACGCAATACCGCTTGCGCGACTGGCTGATTTCGAGGCAAAGATACTGGGGGCCGCCGATACCGATGATATATTGCGAGGAATGCAAAAAACAAGCGCAGAACTACGCGGACCGCACGCAGACCAACGCGGACAAATTTCCGCGTAAGTCAGCGTTAAGTCAGCGTAAGTCTGCGTTTAGCAAAGGTGAATTAGGTAACCCTGGTTGGATTGCGGTGCCGGAAAACAAATTGCCGGTAAAATTGCCGTTCGTCAAAGATTTTCGTCCGCGGGGGACGGGCAAATCGCCGCTCGCGACCGTTAAATCTTTTTATGAAACCAAGTGTCCGAAATGCGGAGCGAAAGCTCGAAGGGAAACCGACGTTTCCGACACGTTTTTGGATTCGGCGTGGTATTTCCTCCGCTACCCCAGCGTTAAAATTCCAAATTCCGGAACAAAATCGGAAATTCCATGGAATCGCGAGATTACACGGCGATGGCTGCCGGTCGATATGTATATCGGCGGAGCGGAACATTCCGTTCTTCATCTTCTTTATTCGAGGTTTTTGACGATGTTTTTCAAGGACGTTGAACTTGTCGACTTTGATGAACCGTTCTCGAAATTCCGGGCTCACGGGCTTTTGATAAAAGAAGGCGCGAAGATGTCGAAGTCGAAAGGCAATGTCGTCAATCCCGACGAATACGTAAAGAATTTCGGCGCCGATACCCTGAGGATGTATCTGATGTTTCTCGCGCCGTTCGAACAAGGGGGTGATTTCCGGGACGCGGGAATAGTCGGGGTGAAAAGATTTTTGGACAGGGTTTGGAGATTCTATCATAATGCGAATGATGCGAAACAATATGCGAATGATGCGAAGGAATTGGATAGATTACTGCATCAAACCATTAAAAAAGTCACTGGAGACATAGAAGGTCTGAGTTATAACACCGCTATTTCCGCACTGATGATTCTTTTGAACGAAATGGAAAAAAGTCAAAAGTCATTAGTCATTAGTCATTTGTCGGTCTTTTTAAAACTCCTCGCTCCGTTCGCGCCGCACCTCTCCGAAGAAATATGGCGGAACGTTCTCGGACATAGAACCTCGATTCATCTTGAGCAGTGGCCGAAATACAACCCTAAAATGCTCAAAGCCGAAACTTTCACATTGGTTATTCAGATAAACGGCAAAGTACGTGATACAATGGAAGCGCCGACCGGTATCGGCAAAGAAGAAGCCGAAAAACTTGCCATGGGCGGCGAAAAGATTAAAAATATCGTTGAATCGGGTAAAATAAAGAAAATAATTTACGTTCCCGGGAGACTTATAAACATAGTCATATGAATCACTTCGGCTTCGTCTTTTTCGTAATATTGGTGATAGTTCTTATCGCCTACGGAGTTTATATGTATGGATTGCCTCCGGTCAGTAAATCGCCCGTCCAGAATACGCAAAATTCTGGTTCGCAAGGAACAACATACGCGCCGGGAGGAACTTCGGGGGGCGCACAATCGTACGGCGGGACAGCTGGAGCGCCTTCGACGCCGCCGCCATCCACATGCGGCCAGTTGAACGTCAGTCAGTATCAGATGCCGCAGGGATTTTCCATAAACGATTTATCTCCTTGCTTCGGCAAGATAACTATTTCAGCTTCGCCGGGATATTCCGGTTCTTATAGCCAGATAACGATTTACAGCTATCTCCCTTCATCTGCCGGGAAAATAAACATAACCGGATGGCTGATGAAGGGGAACAGGGGCAGCCAATATGTACCGCAAGCAGTGAATGTTTATCAGCCGTCAGGACTTGCGCCGCAAAGCGACATCTATGTGAAAAACGGCGACAGAGTAGCGATTTATTCCACGCAAAGTGCGATAGGAGTAAACGTGAGGCTTAATAAATGCATAGGATACGTTGCCAATGCCAACAAATTCAACCCGCCTCTTTATCTGAGTTGTCCTTACATAAGTCGTTCCGACATAATAAATTTCAGCGGACAGTGCCAGAACTATCTGATGTCGTTGGGCAATTGCCAGCTGCCTGCGGCAAACCCGCCGATTCCACAGAACGACTATTCCTGCCAGGCCTATATCAACAATCTGAATTATGGAGGATGCTTTGCGAAATACAGCAACGATTATGATTTCTTGAGCAATCAATGGGTTGCATGGAGCGGGAGCAATTTCCTCGATTTCCAGCACGACCGCCTGCTTCTTTTCGACAAACAGGGCCTTCTTGTGTCAGAATACGCATATTGATGCAAAAATAATTCGCATGTGCCCATTCGCCTTCAATTTCACCCAGGGCGACCCTGAGCGTTAGTCGAATGGGTCGCAAAGGCATTCGCATACTAAAATTATGGAAAAATTATCACTGCCCGCCATTATAGTTTTCGTACTCATTGCCGCGGCGATTTTGTGGGGCGGTTCATGGTACAGCGGCAAGATATCAAACGATTCGGTCGATGCCCAGAAAAAACTTGCCGAAGAAGCGGAACAGGAACTGGCAAAAATTATGGAAAATTTCAAAATAAAAGACATTGTTGTCGGAACGGGAGCGGAAACGAAAGCGGGATATAAAATAACGGTCAATTACACAGGCACACTGGATAACGGCAAAAAGTTCGACAGTTCCTACGACAGAAGAGAACCGTTTTCTTTTACTCTTGGGCAAGGAGATGTGATAAGAGGATGGGATTTGGGACTTGCCGGGATGAAGGTCGGCGGGAAAAGAGAGCTCACTATCCCGCCGGAACTCGGCTACGGTCCCAACGGATATCCACCTCCGGAGTATGGCGAGCAGATTATCCCTCCGAACGCGACATTGTACTTTACCGTGGAGCTTCTGAAAGTTGAATCTCAATAGGCTAGGAAATAACTAAAGCAGAAAATGTTATAATACCGGCATGTTTGACTTGTCCGGTAAAGTTGCATTGGTGACAGGAGCCAGAAGAGGAATGGGGAAAGCCGATTCCCTGGCGCTTTCTTCGCAAGGAGCTGCCGTGGCTGTTACCGACATAAATCTGGGAGAATGCCAGGCCGTTGTAAATGAAATAACAGCCAAAGGAGGGCAAGCCGTCGCTTTCAAAATGGATGTTTCCAACGTAGCGGAGGTCAACTCCGTTTTCGACGAAGCGATAAAATGTTTCGGGCGTTTGGATATCCTTGTGAATAATGCGGGAATTTACGAACCGAAACCCGCACTTGATTTGACGGAAGAAGAATGGGAAAGAACCATACACATAAATCTGAAAGGACAATTTTTGTGCGCCCAGCGCGCTGCCAGGGAAATGGCGAAAAACAAATGGGGAAGGATTATAAATATCGCATCGATAGCATCGGGACAGGTGGGAATAGGAATTTCCGGAGGAGTCCACTATACCGCATCGAAAGGGGGAGTTCTCGGAATGACGGAAACCCTTGCAGATGAGTTTGCGCCGCTCGGAATAAACGTTAACGCGATAGCCCCGGGCGCGATTGATACACCAATGGCCAGTTCAGCGAACATGGCGAAAGAGGCGATGGATTATTTTCTGAATAAAATTCCTTTGAAGAGAATGGGTAAAGCGGAAGAAATTGCGTCAGTCGTAGTTTTTCTTTCTTCGGAAGAAGCAAGTTATATAACCGGCTCCACAATTTACGTCGATGGCGGCTGGCTATCGGATTAAAAGGGTTTATAATAAAACCAATGAACAATTTCGAAAGCAGTTCTTCGGATACAGGGCGCGAGGCGGGAGTATGGAAACGGCCCCACCATCTTTTGCACTATTACGGGGACAATGTCAGAAAAATTTTTTTTGCGATTGCCGTAATAACACTTATTACTCTTCCGTTTTTCAAAGATTTCATTCGTACCCCTGTCTCAAATTACATAGTGGCGATGATTTTCCTCGGATTGGTAGCTGGGTTTACAAATCCCGAACACCGCTGGGTGGCACTTCTGAACGTTGTCATATCAATTTATGGAATATTATTTTTCGAACTGGAAGCGATCTCGGCTTTCGGTTTTTACGAACAGCAAATATGGTACTTTTGGACAAACCAACTTCTGGCATTTCTTTTTCTGACCGCGCTTTATTATTCGGCAAAGACCGAACGCGGCAAGTGGTTCAGGAAAATGGGTAATCCTTAATCTGATTACTTATAAAAATCTTAGCTTTGTTTTTATATACCCCCAGCAATTCGCGCAAAAATCGTCTCGCAGGCCGAGCGGGCATGGTGCGCCGCCTCGTGCTTTTTTCGGAATCGCGGTTCGTACACTCCTGCGGCGTACACCCGCTGCCTCTCGGCGAAAAAATCCTTGCGGATACCAAGCTTTTTCACCTCCGAGAGCTTCCTCAAAAAACACGAGCGGCGCGAGCGAGGTCGAGAGCGAGCGCAAATTCCTCGCCGGGGAATTTGATAGCGTGTTTTCGGGCGAATTGCTGACTGGGGAATAAAGACGTAAAGGTACAAGCCCGAATTTATCCACAGCCCGGCAATTGACGCCGGGCTTTTTGTCCGCATAAAATCCCCTTAGTGTTATTTGTCGAGCAAAGGCTCGAGTCCAAAAAGGACAGGAAGCGAGGTTAGATTCCTCCGCTGTGCCGCAACGGTAAAGTCCAGATCCTGAGTTTATCGAAGGATAAGGAACAAGCCCGGTCATCAAATAGCATAGTTTCCCGAGCAGGAAGTAGGCCTTTTCGGCTTATCCAATATCGACGATATTGAACTTCCGCCCGGGGCGGATTTTTTGTTTCATGAAGAAAAAATTATTCATAATTCTCGTTTCCGTATGCGCGATTTCGGCTGTCTTTCTGATTTTTTTCGGAACGAAGTATTATTCGGGCGCGATTACCGCGATGCAACGGCAAAGCGAAATAGCGAGCGCCGTAGAAAATTTTCCGCAGGTTGTCGGTTCGGCAAAGCCCGAAACATCCGAAATTGCCGGAAATGTTTCGGCGCCCGCCGCGGTTGAATCGGAAAATTATAACGCCGTTAATTCGGATGCCAAAAAAATACAAGTTTCGTTCGTTGCGGAAAAGTTTTCTTACTCGGGAGAAATGTCCGCGAGTTCAACCGTTTATGATTTGATGGAAAAGTTGGCGTCCACAACCGATTTCACTTTCAAAAGCCAATATTATTCCGGTATCGGATATTTCGTCCGGGAAATAAACAACGTCCCGAATTCCGGAGGCAAGTATTGGACGCTCTATGTCAACGGAAAATATTCGAACGTCGGTGCTTCACAATACGAACTCCAGTCTGGCGATTCGGTCGAATGGAAATATGAAAAATTGTAATTAAACCATGAAAATATCCACAAAAAACTTCAAATTGCGCGGCGTTTGTTTGATTTCGTTTGCCGTCTTTGCTTTGTTTTATTCTCCGGTTTTTGCCGATGATTCCACTTCGACTTCAAGTTCCACCGACCAGACGAACAATTCAACATCAACCCCGATATTGTTGGACAACACGACTTCGACGGCCACGTCGACCGACCCGATTGACTCTACGTCAACAATATCGGACGCAACGACCACCGTTCGCTCGGCAACGTTCAACATCAGAAACGGAGCTTCGGTAATCTGGAGCGGAGAGGTAGCCGTTCCCGATTCCGATACGGCGACGACGACAGTCATCGCCACGGACGGAACATCTGTGGAAATCAAGGCGGCAAGCATACTGGCGGCGCTTGTTTCGGCAGATGCGGCGCAACCGGAATTTTCGATATCGAATCTCCAATACTTCGCTTCTTTCAGCGCGTTTTATGTAAAGTGCATTACGGCAACCGATGAAGCTTGCGACAACTGGCAATATGCAGTTAATGGCAATGTTCCGGGATTCGGAGCGGACTCGTATCTTTTGGCGGGAGGCGAAAACATATTTTTCTTTTACGGCTATCCCAGGCGCGTTTCTCTTTCGTCTTCAACCATAAATGTAGGTTCGCCGGTTACCGCGACGGCCGAAATCTACGTTCCTTCAAGCGACTCTTATAATCCCACTCCCGGCCTTACAATCGGCGTTGTGCAGCAGAATCCGGACAATCCGTTTGCTCCGATAGAGATAGCCACGTCTACGGCAGACAAAAACGGCCAGGCTGCTTTTACTTTGAACGCAACCGGAACGTACCAAGTCGGCCTTCAGGAAGATTTTTATTTTCCGACAACGGACTTGCTTGTTGTGGAAGCCCATCAAATCGCGCCGGCGGTTTCTGCGGGTGGCGGGGGCGAGGGCGGGGTCGTCGTTCATCACAATGTCGACGTAAACAAAGCCCAGCAGTTCCTTTTTTCGCATCAGCTGGAAAACGGCTCTTTCGGTCCGCTTCTTTACACCGACTGGGTGGCAATCGCGCTTGCCGGTGGCTCCGGAGGCTCGATTGCTAATTTGGCGGAATATTTGAAATCGGCAAACAGTGGAATGTCGGCCGTGACGGATTACGAAAGACACGCCATGGCGCTTATGGCTTTGGGAATAAATCCGTACAGCGGCGCATCGGCGGATTACATTCAAAAAATAATCGACAAGTTCGACGGAACACAGGTCGGCGACGCGGGGCTTGTCAATGACGACATATTCGCACTATTTCCGCTTGTAAGGGCAGGCTATTCTTATGGTGGGGACGAGATTATCCAAAAAATTAATTCGTTTGTTTTAAGTAAGCAGCTAATAAACGGTTCGTGGGAAGACAGCGTGGATTTAACGGCCGCCGCCATTCAGGTGCTTTCGCAAAACACGTCGGGCGCGGATGTTCCCGGTGCAATATCGAGGGCGCGGGCATATTTGGCCGCACATCAGAATTCCGACGGGGGATTCGGAACAAGCTATTCGACAAGCTGGGCAGCACAGGCGATAACGGCGCTTCGCGAACCGGAGTTGAACTGGACGAAAAATTACAGCACTCCTTACGATTATCTTTATTCTTTGCAAGCCGCCGACGGGGGGATTGAAAGCACGTCAACGGATTTGAATTCAAGAATATGGGCGACATCTTATGCGATTCCCGCGGCACTCAATAAAACCTGGTGGGATTTGCTTCATTCTTTCGCGAAACCGGCCCCGGCGACGTCTCCAGTTGTTTCCGTTCCGGGCTCTTCCGGAGGAGGTTCGCAAAATCAAAACGGAACTTCTTCCGTGGCCGTTTCCGCCTCAACAACGATTCCGACAGAAAGTTCTACTTCGTCGGCTGAAATAATTGAAAACGTTGTTTCCTCTATAACGGCAACATCAACGCCTCAACTGGAGAGCATTGTTCCAAAATCAAACGTTGCGGAAATTAAATCCAGCCCCGCCCAGCCGGCGCCGAAGAGCGATTTTGCAGAGGAGCAAGCCGACACCCGACCGATTCTGGTTTTGGAATCTTCAACTCAGCCGGATAAACGGGAGAAATCCAGCTTAGCAAACATCATTTCTTTCGGTTATAATCTAATAAGTTTTACGGCGAATGCATTTAGTTCATTTGTGTCGAAACTAGTTTCCATAGTCCTATCGGTTATATGAAAATGTCCAAAAAATTCTCGTTTCTGATAATTTTCTTGCTGATCGCCGCCGGAGTTGCCAGCCGTTTCATGCCTCATGCCTGGAATATGACCCCGATAGTGGCAATATCTCTTTTCGCCTCGGTTTATTTCGGCATCAGATATTCGCTTTTCACCGTCGGCGCTACAATGCTGATATCCGATTTATTCATCGGCTTTTACGATTTGCGGATAATGCTTTCGGTTTATGCCGGATTCGCCGTTGCCAGCCTTATCGGGCTTCTCGTCCGCAAACATAAGACTGCAGTAAGCGTTCTGCTCGGAGCGGCGTCTTCATCGGCGTTTTTCTTTGTTCTTACCAACTGGGCGGTTTGGCAATTCGGAACGATGTACGAACGTTCGGCTGCCGGATTACTTGAATCTTTTGCCATGGCTTTGCCGTTCTTCAAGAATATGCTCATAGGAGATGTTGTTTATTCCGCAATTCTTTTCGGAGCTTACGAGCTTGCTCTGGCTTTTTCGCAAAAACTTAAACTTCGCGCTTCGTCCGAAAAGATTTATTTGGAGAAGGTATAATTTCTATCTTATTGAAGTACTCGGGTCACCCGATAAAAAGTATTGTTTGTCCCTCGTCGTCCGCCCAGCGGACTCGCTCGGGCCGTTCAGGCTCTGAAGAGTCTTCAGGCTCGATGAGGCACTTAGAAAATCTAAACTCATTCTTCGTTAAGATTTTCTAAGTGCGGAGGGTAGAGGATTTATTTGTTAATTTATATTTCTATCCAGTGCGGAGGAGGTGAGATTCCCTGTCCGCCGTAGTCCGCGCCACGGGTGGATAAAGGCGGAGAACTCACAACAGGATTTCCCTTTCGTCCAGGGCGGAGGCGAGAGGATTCGAACCTCTGAGGGGATTTCTCCCCAACCGCATTTCGAGTGCGGCGCGTTAGACCACTCTGCCACGCCTCCATTAGGAACTGTTCGAGTTTAACGAGATTACAGTTCCTTATGTCCCGCCATCGGCGGGACACGTTAGAATTGTACGAATGTAATCGTGAGTTTGCAATTCGTTACCTGCCTGCCGGCAGGCAGGCGCCACGCATTCTGCCCGCTTCGCCAGAGCTTCGGCGAGGCGAGCGGGGCACAAGATTTTCTAACCGCTTTCAGCGCTAAGAAAATCTAGTGTGCCCTCGGGAAGAATCGAACTCCCATTTTATCCTTAGGACGGATTTGTTCTATCCATTGAACTACGAGGGCGCTACTTCGCTCCGATTTTATATCGGAGCTTCGAAGCGCAAGCTGTAATGAAAATTATACACTTGCCCTTCCGAAGCTCAAATATAATTTGAGCGAAGGAGGGAACAACGAGGGCATATTTGTGCCGCGGGGGTGAATCGAACACCCGACGCCTACCTCTTCAGGGTAGCGCTCTACCACTGAGCTACCG
>JACQKT010000002.1 GCA_016204355.1 Candidatus Liptonbacteria bacterium | reverse complement strand
TATTACGAAATTACGAATGGTGAGACGTATCCCTCTATCCGCGTACCAGAGGACCACGAGTTTACCCGTGGGTGAATGGTGGTCCTCGGTACGGGATTTCGCTCCACGGGCAAGCCATCAGGCTTAACCGTGAATTCGTGGATACCACGGGCTTGCCCGTGGAGCTTCATTGAAAAAGATGAGTAAGTCCTCGGCGCGCGCTCGCATCAATAAAAATCTCCTCATCGAGAAGAATAGTCATACCACCAAGAAGCTCTTCCTTTACCGATTCACGAAGAAGAATCCGTTCATCAAACATTTCTTTTATCTCTCTCCGGATAGGTGCGGGAAGGGGCGCTGCTGACTCGATATGGAGCGTATGAAGTCCCTGCATATCGAGGTCTTGACGCATCAACTCATGAAGAATCGTACGAAGTTTTCCTCCATCCTTATTTTTCCGGAGTAATAATAAAAACCGCTTGATGATCGCATGTCGTATCCCTTCATCTTTTCCTTCGAGCGCAGCACGGAGTGCCGTTGCGTATTGTCGCGGCTGATATTTCATTTACGGATCGCGCGGAGTTCGCGCAATGCCTCCTCAATGAGGAGCGTATCGCGCGATTCCTGCGGCATCTTTTTCAGAACCTTTGCAAGAGCATGGGTGATTAATTCCCGCGCATTCATATACACCACTTCTCCCATTTTTGCTTTCTCCTTTTCAATGACGCGTTTTGCTTCCTGTACCACCCCTTCAGCTTTCATCTGCGCCTCGTACATCATCTCATCTTTCCGCTTCTTTGCGGTATCGTGCGCCGCGCTCACAATCGTAAGCGCCTCTTCCTTTGCCCCATGGAGAACCTCCTCCTTCATGATATCAACGGAGGCGAGCCGCCTTTCTGCCTCCTCGCTCATACGAAGCCCGTGCTCAATTCCCTCCCGCCGTTTTCGAAGGATCGCAAGGATGGGACGGTATGCAAATCTCCTAAGGAGAAAAAGGAGAATGCCAAAATTAACCACTTGCGCGAGGAGCAGTTTCCAGTCAATGCCAAAATTATGGATGAGTTCGCTCAACTACTATTATGAAAGTACGAATTCTTTACGAAAAGTATGAATAGCCACCGTAGTAATTTAATTCGTATTTTCGTACCGATTCGTAATTTCGTAAAATCACATGAGACAATGCGCGGTTTGCGGGAAAGGCTCGATAATCAGAGGGAAAAGAAAGCTCCTCAGGGGCCATTACAATCCCGTCTCAAAATCAAGAAAATATCCCAATCTTCAGTGGGCAAGGGTTGACGGCGCACGTAAACTTATCTGCGTTCAATGCCTTAAAACTCTGAACCGTAAAACTGCAAACAAAGCGCGGTAGTATTCGGGCTGTAGTATCCACCAGAGGCGGACAAGTACCGGCAAAATAGAATGGCCCCGCACTAAAAATTTTCGGAGTGTAGTATAGTGGTAGTACGCATGCATGGGGTGCATGTAGTCCGAGTTCGATTCTCGGCACTCCGACAAAAATGAAAATTTTAGTGCGGGGTAAAGGTGCATGCAGTGCCCCGCACCGAGCTCTGCTCTGGTGCCGGGGTAGACCGGGTTCCCTGCCTGCCGGCAGGCGGGGATTTCCCGGCAGTCCGACACTTCGACTTGCTTCGCTCGCTCAGTGCGGGCACTAGTATGTCAACGAGGCGAAGTGTCCTGAGCTTACCGAAGGGCAAAAAAACAAAAACTGCCATTTCATAATGACAGTCTTGGGGGTCCCGCCTAGATTTTGCCCGGCATAGAACCAGGTGGGTGGGCTCAATCGCATTCCCAAGAGAATGGATACTGTCGCCCTCCCTGACAAAATTGTTTGATCCGAACTCTAAAGCGGGACAAGTGCATTGTAGCATATTTTTGACTGTGCTGCCATAAGTCAAAAATTCATGAAATTATCCGAAAGCGATGGATATAAAAACACGGAATAGAATATTTTACGCGTTGTGCGGGGTTTTTATCGTGGCCGGAACCGGGCTTGTTTTTTACGCTCAAGGCTGGCGTCCCGACATCGCAACTTTCGAGTTTAAAAAAGTCGGCGGCATATATCTCAAAAGTTTTCCTTCCGATGCAAAAATTTTTCTTGACGGAAAATATACGGACAAAAAGCCGGGGCTGTTGAACCGCGGTAGGTTTATAGACAATCTTTTCCCGAAAACTTACCGCCTATCTCTTTCCAAAGACGGATATCTCGATTGGTCGGAAAATATCCAGGTTTATCCATCTCTTGTTTCCGAAATCAAATATGCCATTCTTGTTCCGAAAAAATCGGTGTCCGCTTACGACGGATACATAAAAAACTTTTCCGTCCTGAACGACTGGCTCATTGTCAGCTCCGGAACGGCGCTCGCATCCGGCAACAGCAGACTCGCGGGCAGCCACGTTTTGTGGCAGGACCAGGTTTCAAAAAGCGTTTTTACCGAAAATCCGGCGGAAAAAACATATTTCGTAAATTATTTTTCGGGTTCCAACGAAACATCGACGCCGCTCAATCCGAAACTGAATTCTTTCGGCATAAATCCCAGGAACATCGCTGAGATCACGAGAGATACGGGAATTTCCGGCGCAGCCATATTTAGAACCGGGACCAGAATTTTTTCATTCAATTCGCAAAACGGCGAAATAACACAGCTGATTTTTTCCACTTCTACCATAACTCAATTGGGTGTTTCTCCTTCATGGATAGCCTGGACAACTTTCGATTCCGCAAAAGGAAATTCCAATTTATGGTTTTATTGGCGTCCCCAGCGTTCTTTGCAAAGCAAAATCGAGTTGGAGGGAAAAACAACAAGATTATCTTTCAGCAATAAAGGAGATTTGGGAATCCTTCAGGAAGACGGCAGCTTCTATATCGGCAAGCCCGGCGTGAAGCCCGAAAAAACGGCGAGTGACGCCAAAAACTTTTCTTTCTCCGACACTGGCGACACCGTTTCGGTTCTCGAAAGCCAGGCGATAGAGATTTTTTCGCTGACTTCCGAAGAAGGGTACTGGCGCTTCAGAATCTCCGATGCCGGCAGGATTGAGAAGCTGGAATGGTATGCCGATGAAAACCACTTGTTTGTCGTATATCCCGAAAAAATAATGTTTCTCGATATAAGCGACGAAGGCCTCGAGAATTTTCTTAAGGCGGCGGACGGCGGCCAGGGGCATTACGACACGCAATCCAATACGCTTTATTTCATAAAAAATAACGAGTTAAGGAAAATATTTTTCCCGAGATAGCAATCCAAACAAAACGGCATTTTTAATGCCTTTAAAAAAGTAAAGGCAATTACATTGCTTGCAAAATGCCTGCTTATCTCTTCTTCCACCCATTCGATGAACTCAGGATGGAAAAAGTAATTAAAAAATTATCGCTTTTTCCACTGAGGAGCGCGCCTCGCTTTTTTGTAGCCGTATTTTTTCCTTTCCACCATTCTTGGGTCGCGCGTCAAGAATCCCATCGTTCTGAGTTTGCTCTTAAACCCTTCGTCGAAATTAACCAGGGCTCTCGCAATACCGAGCCTCACCGCTTCCGCCTGCGCATTTATCCCCCCTCCAGCAACTTTTGCGCTTACATTGAATTTGTCGGAGATGGCAAGTTTTTCAAGAGGAGATGATGCCATTTGTCCGAAAAGTGGCGTATTGAAATACTCCCCGGGTTTTTTCCCGTTCACTACGATCGCCCCTGTTCCTTTGGTCACACGCACGCGTGCGACTGCGGTTTTTCTCCGTCCTATGCCCTCAAAATACCGCTCGGCTTTTTTTGACGATTGTGCGTTTTCCTGTTTCTTTACCATTTTATGATTCTACGAAAATCAGGTTTTTAAGGCGCCTGCTGTTCAAAAAATTCTTCGGCAGCATCCTGCGGACGGATTCGCGTATCACCTGCTTCGGATCCTTTTTGAAAGCTTCCTCAAAACTCCTGGTTTTAAGGTGCCCGACGTAACCCGTGTGACGGTGGTATTTCTTTTCCCTGAATTTCTTCCCAGTAAGCGTGATTTCCCTGTAATTCTTGACTACAACCTTGTCGGAAGCAACAACGCGCGGCTCGTAATCCGCGGATTTCTTGCCCTGCAATATGACTGCTATATCCGAGGCGAGCCTTCCCAATTTTTTGTTTTTTGCGTCAATAACGTGTTCCATGTTCGTATGAGGGTTTTTACTACACAAATTCTATGAATGCAACGCTTGTGCCGTCGCGCTTCCTCGTTTTTGCCGATTTGTTGACGCGCACAAATCCTCCGTTTCTTTCTTTGTAGCGCGGGGCTATATCCTCAATAAGCTTGCCGACAAGCTTTTTATCGTGAATGCGGCTCAAGAGAAGGCGGCGCGAAGCAAGGTCGCCCTTTTTCGCTATGGAAACCATTCTCTCTACTATCGGGCGGATGGCTTTTGCCCGAGCTTCAGTGGTCTCAATCTTGCCGTCGCGGACAAGATTATTCGTAAGGCTTCTCAGAAAAGACTTTCTCCTGCCCGTAAGTCTATGAAATTTTTTTCCTTTTTTACGATGACGCATAGGATTAGAAACCGGGAATTATAACATCGAATGTTTTCGTTTATTCGGTTTCCTTTTTCTTTGCACGGCTTTTTTTCTTCGGTTCCTCTTCCGATTTTGCTTTTTTCGAGGCCTTGCCGCTCGCCATTTCGAACTCCTGTATCTGCACTTCGGAAACCTTCTTAAAATGGTCGTTGAGAATATTCGCAGTTTTGTGCAAAGCCGATGAAGGGCTTATTGTGCCGTCCGTTTCTACTTCGAGGCGTATCCTGTTGTAGTTCGTGTACTCGCCGACACGCATATTCTCAACGGCGTAATTCACTTTTCTTACCGGAGAGAAGAACGCATCGATGCCTATCAATCCGACAGTAAGCTTCTTTTCCTTTCTCGACTCAACGGGCGAATACCCGAGTCCCTTTTCCACAGTTATTTCTATATCGAGCTCCGCATCCTTTGAAGTAAGCGACGCTATGTGCTCTTCCGGATTCACTATTTCGATCATCGAATTAGTTTTTACATCTCCCGCCGTAACATCTTTCTCTCCTTTCACCTTCAAAGTAAGCGTCTGCGTTTCATCTGTGTGCGTGTTGAAACGGATCTTCTTGAAATTCAGCGTCAAATCAACAAGATCCTCTTTAACGCCGGGCAAGGTCGAAAATTCGTGCTGCGCGTTCCTTATTTTTATGTAAGTAACCGCCACTCCCGGCAGCGAGGAAAGAAGCACGCGCCTTATTGCGTTTCCTATCGTAAGTCCGTAACCGGAATACAGTCCTTCTATCTCAAAAACTCCTTTTTTGCCGTCTTCTGAAATTGTTTTTACTCCGACTGTTTCGCTTAAATAAGTGTAATTCATTGTTATTTGTTGAATGATTCGACCAATAAATTTACTTCGACGGGCAGTTCCGCTTCCCGGGGCAGCTCGAGAACTTTTCCTTCGAGCTTTTCTTTGTCGAGCGACAACCAGGACGGTTGCTCGTAATTCTTGATGGTTTCTTTCAATGCTTTGAACCCGGCCTTTTCTTTAGATTCTTCCCTTACCCTGATGACGTCGTTGACTTTCACCGAAAATCCAGGAGACCTGACTCGGGCTTTATTCACAAAAACGTGCCCGTGCACTATAAGCTGCCTGGCATTGGAACGGGATGACGCAAGCCCGAGCCTGAAAACGACATTGTCCAGACGGCGCTCAACAAGCTCGATGAGTTTTTCTACGTTCGAACTCTGGCTTTTCTGGGCTTCCTCGAAAATTCTTCTGAGATTGCGCTCATCGATACCGTAGCTGAGCTTGAATTTCTGCTTTTCTTTGAGCTGTTTGCCGAAATCGGAAACGGACCCCTTCTTTCTCTTCTGCCCGTGCTGTCCCGGCCTGTACGGGCGCCTTACAAGGGCGCATTTAGGTGACTGACAGCGAAAGCCTTTCAAATGAAGGTGTTCGCCGAGAGCTCGTTCTTTTTTTTCTTTTGGGCCTTTCATGGTTTTACAATATTAGAGAAATCAAATTCTTCTGGTTTTGGGAGGACGGGGTCCGTTGTGCGGTATCGGGGTCTTGTCTTTTATTATCGAGACATTCAGTCCCCTGTTTATGAAAGACCTCAATGCCGAATCCCTGCCGCTACCTACTCCTTTCACAAAAATTTCCGCCTCCGTTATGCCGTGAGGAGCTATTTTTTCGGCGATTACCGAAACTATTTTTGAAGCGGCGAACGGAGTTGCCTTTTTCGGCCCGACGAATCCGGTGGAACCGGCTGAAGCCCATGCGAGAACATTTCCCTTCGTATCGGTAACGGTAATCATCGTGTTGTTATAAGTTGCATTTATATAAATTTTCGCTTTTCCGACCGCTTGCGCTTTTTTTGAGCCGGTTTTCTGCTGAATTTCTGCAGCGCCGCCCTTTGCGCTTTCCACCGGTTTTTCGACTACTTTTTTCTTTCCCATTTTTGTTACTTAAGCTCAACTTTTCTCTTGCCGCTGCCGACCGTTTTTCTCACGTTCCCCCTTACGGTTCTCGAATTCGTTTTGGTCCTCTGCCCTCTGACAGGAAGCCTTCGGGCGTGCCTCAGGCCCCGATATGCCTGCAATTCCTTGAGGTGTTGTATATTTTTCCTGATTATTTGCCTCAATTCGCCTTCTATTTGATACTTTTTTTCAATCGCGGTTTTAATTTTATTTATTTCATCGGATGTCAGATCTTTCGTGCGCTTATCCGGGCTTATTTTTGAAGACTCCAATATGCGGCGGCTTCTCGACAGCCCTATGCCATAAACGTAGGTCAATGACGTTTCTATTCTTTTGTTGTCGGGTATGTTTACTCCCAGCAATCGCATGTTTGTTTAATGTGTTATGTATTATGTATAAAAATTCCTTGCCTTAAAATCTGAGTCCTGATACCTGATACTTTGTTATCCCTGTCTTTGCTTGTGCTTCGGATTTTTACAAATTACGTAAAGACTGCCGCGGCGTTTTGTCACCTTGCAGCTTTTACATATTTTTTTTATTGAACTTCTTACTTTCATTTTTTTTGCCCCTGGGCATAAAAACAACTTCGCGCCTGCTTGCGGCAGGCAAGCGGCACGATTTTTACCGGCCGTTCAACCCAACAAAAGCGGTTAATCGGTAATTCATAGGCGGCGCACTATGCGGCCGCGCCGACCATCCGGCCCCATTTCTACCAAAACTCTGCTGCCCGGCAAAACACGTATGTTATGTATCCGCATTTTCCCGCTCAAATGAGCCAGAACCGTCTCGCTTTCGCCATTCAGACGAACTCGGAAATTCAGTCCGGGCAATGCTTCTTCCACAAGTCCCTCGTGCGGGTTGGAAGCCGGCCCGTTGTTTACCATGAATATTTATTTTCCATTCGAAACAATCTTAACCGATAGGGCAGATTATAAACTTTTACGGGCCGAAGTGTCAATCCCCTCAATGAAGTATAGTCAAATCTTGTCTATTTTAGCCGCCAAAATGAAGTCGTTTTCCGACAATCCGTTTACAGCATGCGTCCAAAGCTCTATCTTGACCATATTGTAAAAAATATAGATGTCCGGATGATGGCTTTCTTCTTCGGCAATATCGGCGACTTTATTTACAAATTCCATCGCCTTTTTGAAATCTTCGAATTTGAATTCTTTCTGGATTTTCTTGTTGCTTGCCCCGAGCGAAGCCGAGAGGTCGACAACCTGCCACCCATCCTTAACCTGCGAAAGATAAACTTTTATTTCGTTTTCGCCGAGCGGAAGCACTCCTCCCTCGCAGGCAACGCATTTTTTTTCGGATAAGTGAATCATGATACATATCGATGATAACAGACTTTTTTGCCTTTTTCACCTCAAGCCGTTAGAATGATGGCGTAATGGTGCCTATGGTGTAATGGCAGCACTAGACTCTGTGGCAGTCTCGGCACGGGTTCGAATCCCGTTAGGCACCCACCGAAAAATTTCTATCTATAACATGATGTTTTGCGCAGCATAGGGCGGCCTGTGCATAAAAATTGCATACAAACCCTCAGAAAAGATGCAAAATGTAAAGTAGTGTTGTCAAACTTGCCGCTCGCAGTGCCGCGGCAGGGACATAAGGGCGGGTTGCAGATCGAATCTCGGTCTGCCTCTCGGAGCAAGTTGGTTCATAACGTGGAAGAGGTGGAAAATGACCAACGCTAACAGGGTGCAATGTGCTTTTCTCGGGATGGGTCTACAGCAAGAAGAAATACCGAAAGCCGTCGTTCCAAAGAAAGAAAATCAGGGGAAAAAGGAAATAACGGAGGATAAGAAAGTCGGTCCTTGTGGACATTGCAGAGTAGACATCTTCTGGCTCTCAACGTCTTACAGGGTACACACGAAAACCGGTTTACCCTACCACTCCGAAAGACAAAGAAATTGCGTTGCCGCTGCAGGGATACCACTCTCTGAAACCGTACTTGGCGTATAAGGAGGCGACATGTTCGAGCACTACGAAGAATGTGCGGTGTGTCACGATGTGGTTTGGAGCCCTGAGCACGCTACGAACGGAAGTGCAGTTTGTTCCGACGAGTGCATGCGTATCGCAAACAATACCGGCCCGGCGGGAATTCAAAATCCCATCCACCCACCCGATGGACACGGACGCCCGGCATGGATACTGAAACAGCACGACAAGATGAAAGGAGGACTATGAACGTAAAGTTCAAAAGGTTTTGCCAGTTTTTCCATATAAAAAACTGGCGCCTTTATTTCTGGACAATTTAGAAAATAAAGCAGATTATTGAAAGAACGGTGTTAGAAAAAATGAAAGATTATTTTTATCGATGAAAGACAAGGTTCTCGAAAAACTTATTAAAGCGGAAAAAAAGAGACAGGAAGAAACTTTGGGAATGATCCCGTCGGAAAATCTTGTTTCCGCCGATGTTATGAGGGCGCTCGGTTCCGAGCTGACGAATAAATATTCCGAAGGTTATCCCGGAAAAAGATATTATGCCGGGAACGAAGTAGTCGATAAAATTGAAACTCTTGCGCAGGAAAGAGCAAGAAAAGCTTTCCGGCTCGGAAAAAATTGGCACGTTAATGTTCAACCGTATTCCGGCTCCCCTGCCAACCAGGAAGTCTATTACGCGCTTTTGAAACCGGGCGACAAAATAATGGGAATGAGCCTGCCTTTCGGCGGACATCTGACGCACGGCTGGAAAGTCAATTTTTCAGCAAAATTCTACAAAACCGCCCAATACGAGTTGGGACGCAACGGCCTTTTGAATTATGAAGAAATAAGAAAGCTGGCCAAAAAAGAGCGCCCGCAGATAATCGTTGCCGGAGCGACAGCCTATCCCCGCCTTTTCGATTTCGGCAAATTCGGGAAAATAGCCCGCGAAATAGGAGCTTATTTCCTTTCCGATATTTCGCATATAGCCGGACTTATTGCCGCCGGCGCTCATCCTTCGCCGTTCTCCGCCCGAGGCGGACAGGCTCCCGCCGACGTCGTTATGACTACGACTCACAAAACTCTCCGCGGGCCGCGCGGAGCGATGATTTTTGCGAACAAAGATTCCGCAACCGCCAAAAAAAATAAAATAGATATAGCTTCGGCGATAGACAAAGCTGTTTTCCCGGCGCTTCAGGGCGGGCCGCACAATCACCAGACCGCCGCTATCGCCGCAGCGCTTTTGGAAGCAACGCGACCGTCATTCAAGAATTACGGTAGACAAATCGTAAAAAATTCCAAAACTCTCGCGCGCGAGCTTATCAAGCGCGGCATGGATTTGGTCAGCGGCGGCAGCGACAACCATCTTCTCTTAATAGACCTCACCAACCTGGGAATTTCCGGACGCGAGGCGCAGGACCGCCTCGAAGAATCCGGCGTCATCGTAAATCGGAACACGATTCCTTTCGATACACGTTCTCCGTTCGATCCTTCCGGCATACGCATCGGCACGCCGACGCTCACAAGTCGCGGAATGAAGGAGAGAGAAATGGCTGAAGTCGCCGAAATTATGTATCAGGTTCTTGCAAACGGAAAAAACATGGGAGCGCGCGTGAAAAAACTTTGCCGCCGATTCCCTGTTCCCTCTTCGTTCTGATTTCTGTTAGATTTAAATTCTATGGTGATTATAGACGGCAATAAAATCGCCGATGAAATAATCGGCGAACTTAAAAAGCTTCCCGTGCCGGAAAAGTTCATGGCAGCTGTCCTTGTCGGGAGCGACCCGGCCTCGCTAAGTTTTATAAGACAGAAAGAAGAAACGGCGAAAAAATTGGGCGTTGATTTCCGCTTTTACAACTTATCCGCCGAGCTCAATAACAACACCTTGCGCGAAGAGGTCAGAAAAATCGCCGAACACAAAACGTGCGGCGGAGCCATAGTCCAGCTCCCCTTGCCCAAACAGATAAACAGGCACTACGTATTGAACGCCGTTCCGCGGGAAAAAGACGTCGACGTGCTCGGAGAGCGTTCCATCGGCGCTTTTTACGCCGAAAGAAACCCGATTTTGCCGCCTTCCGTCGGGACCGTAAAAACCATACTCGAAAATCGGGGATTAAAAATTGAAGATTGCCGTGTAGCCGTGGTCGGTCTGGGGCTGCTTGTCGGTAGGCCGATAGGCTTATGGCTCATGAGGAAAGCCAAAGAAATAATACTTTTTGACGCTGTGAGCGATTTGTCGGGGCTGAAAAATGCCGATTTGGTGATTTCCGGCACGGGTAAAGCCGGAATAATAAAGCAGGACATGTTGAAAGACGACGCCGGCGTGATTGATTTCAGTTATGCAAAAGAAGATAAAGTTATGACCGGCGACCTCGATACCTCTTCCGATTTATCAAAGCTCGCTTTTTACACTCCCACGCCCGGCGGCACTGGGCCGATACTCGTGGCAAAACTTTTTGAAAATTTTTATAAACTTAACGGCCTGAGTTGATAAAAAAGGGCTCCAAGACAACTGTCGAGGAGCCCGCCGAAAATTCGGCGCTTCCTGATGCTTACTGCCTTTACTGCCTATACGTGCCGCTCAGTTTGTCGACAATCCCTTGCAGTTCTACGCAAACCCGCTCGGCCAGCGATCCGCCACCCAGACGCTCGGCTATCCTGTCGATGCGTTTTTCGTCTTCGAAAAGCCAGAACGCCTCGGCGGGGTAGACGGGAATCGAAAGATTTTTGCCGGCCATGTCGAAGCATGTTCGCGGCAAATGATAGAAATTGCTTACGAGAGCGCAACTTCCGCAGGCCGGCGCTTGCGGGTTTTCGATTCTCGCACGAATGATGAGAATGTCCCCGCTCGTATTGGTTTGTTCTCCTCCGATACTCAAAACGCGATCGGAACTGATGCCGAAATCGCGCGTAAGCATTTCCCGAATTGCCTCGCCGTAATTGTTCCCGCCGATGAGTATTAATTGCCTGGCGAATCCGATACGAAGCAGAGAGGCAAATCCCTCGAGACGCAAATCGGCGAACAGTTCCTTGCCGGTCCTGACATCGGAACGGGCAGGTTTGAATCCGCTCATGCGTTCGGGCGCAGCGTCAACATCGAAACCCAATCCAAATGCGGTGTCTGCAAACACCGCGAGTTTTCGCATATTCATGGTGTCTCCTATACAAGTGCGAGCATTTAAATGCTCCCATATTTAGTTTGGAAGTTGCGTTGATTTTGTTTAACCCTAAATTTGTATCATATGCCCCACCAAAAGTCGAATGTACTCCGACGTACGATCATGCGATTTTAATCTGACGCAAATTTTGCGAAAGTGTTTATCTTTGTCAGATGCGACCCGTTTCGGCGCCCTTTTGAAGAGATCGAATTGGAACCAAATATTCCGGGAACTAAGATTTTGGGAAGGAGTTTTTTAATCTCTCTTGGCTTGAAAATACTTATCAATAAGCTCCACATCAACAAGGTCTTTTGGGCGTCCAGAGGCAGCTTTCCACTTTTTGACTTCTTCTAATGAGGCGAACGGAATATCCTGCACTAATGTAGCATTTGAAAGTAGGCGCTCTAAGGTTGGATTGTATGAACTAAAATTCCAATTGTCATGTATTTCAAAAACATCGTTAGTGAGTGGCTTGTCGTTAGAGCCTTTTATTAACTCTTTCCAACCTAACTTCCTCAATCTCAGGAAGGTTTCTTTTGAAACTAAAAGGTCAATGTCTTGTGCTTCCCTTATCCCAGCAATGGCCAAAGGACAACTTCCGAAAACAACGTAAGAATCTTTTGGGAGATTCAGCGTCTTCACCTTTTTGATAATCTCTTCTTTTTGCATTAGCTAACGGGTCGTCTATACCACAGTTATTGTTGACCGGCGCCCCACCTCGGTCTCGGAGCTCTTTGGGCGAGACCGTTAAAGGGTTATTCGTGGTACCCTTCCAAATCGCGCCAACCCCGCTCGGTCGGAACTCGTTTTCTGTGTATCTTAATTAGCAGATGGATATTTATTTTTGAAACCCTTAACATCGCTGTACTCAACCCAAAAATCTGTAGAGTCGGTTTTTCTTATTTTTCCGTTGTATAAATTACGATATTCTGTTCCAAATTTCAACCCCGCTTTTTTATCGGAGAGAATAAAAAAATTCGCATTGCGATTCTTTAACCATGTTCCGACATCAACAAAAACATAAAATAGATTGGGATTAGATTTTGTTTTTAAAGACACGCGCTGCCTTTTTTTATTGATTACTATATCACAAAAACATTTTGCATCCTGCCTAACCCATCTTGGCCTCCTCTTATTATCAAGCACTGTAGTGGCCTTAGCGTTTAGTAGTATTGATTTTGTATTTAATATCAGTTTAATAT
>JACQKT010000020.1 GCA_016204355.1 Candidatus Liptonbacteria bacterium | reverse complement strand
ATGGCGATTTTCGCTGTCGGCGGATATTATCTGCGAAGCAGACAAAGCGGGACAAATACTCCTCCGCTACAAGAGGGACAAACCGGTTCCTTGCCGCCAGGACAAGCCGCTGACGGACAAAATTCTTCGCAACAAGACGCCAACGGTTCCGGATTGACTATTGCATCGCAAAGCCGGGCACTGGATTATTTTGTTGATGCATCAAAAAATGTTTTTGTGATTCAGCCCGACGGCCAAGTAATAAAATCCTCCGACGGCAGAGACGAAAAAATCAGCGAGGGTCCGATTGCCGGAATAACCGGAGCCTCGTTCTCTTTCGACGGGAAAAAGATAATGGCGACGATAGGCGGCGGCTCTCAGGTTAAAATCGAGATTTTCGACGTAGAGCAAAAAATATGGCGCCTTCTTCCGAATATAGCTCAGAGCCCCGTATGGTCGCCTTACAATCATCAGCTCGCCTTTTTGTCCAAAGTAGGCGACTCAACCGCGCTGTATACGCTGAACGCCGACGACCCGAAAGCTAAACCCGTCGAAGCGACAAGGATTCGTCAGCAAGATATGGTTCTTGACTGGGTATCTCGTTCGAAGATTCTTCTTGGAGATGCTCCGAACAGCCAATGGGCTTCTTCTCTTTGGGTTTTTGATACGGCAAAAAAGACTGTATCTCCGGTTCTTTTGGATAAAAACGGCCTGCAAACGACATGGGATTCCTCCCAGACGACCGGTTTTGCTTTTTACTCGAACGAAAACAGCTATACGGGAGGGCAGGCTTGGCTGATAGGACAGGACGGCAAACGTATTCAAAGAATGAATTTATTGACCCTGCCTTCGAAATGCGTCTTTTACGACAAGCCTATTTCTTCAGCAACGTCCACTACGGCATCGGAGAAAACAACTCTTTTGCTCTTTTGTGCGGTTCCAAGGGACAAGCAGGCCTTTGAAAACAAGCCTCTGCCGGATGCGTACCTCGAAAAAGACTTGTTTACTTCGGACGATCTTTTTGAGATAGAGGTTTTCAGCGGAAATCTCGAAAATATTTTTGGAAGCTCGAAAATAGGCGTTGATGCGGACAACTTAAAAGTCTTCGGCAATTCTCTCTTTTTTACGAACAGATTCGACGGAAAAGTTTATTACGTCAACCTGCCTGCCTAGAAATTTCTGCTTTGCGGCGAACAAAAACGGCGCCTTATGCGCCGCTGCGTGAAATTTAATTTTCACTTTCTTGTTCGTCGGATTCCTCCGGAATTTCCTTTTTGACAGGATTGTTCTCGTCTATCGGCCTGACAATTACGTACCGGGAGCGTCCGGCTCCCACGCTTTCGGTTGCCACATCTGGACGGCTTGCCAGTTCCACATGAATTATTCTCCTCTCGTACGAATTCATGGCCGGCAAAGCGATTTCCTCTTTTGTCGCCGCCGCTTTCCGGGCCGCCGCGCGGGCGAGTTCCGTTATCAATGTTTCCCTTTCGCGTCTGTAGTTATTTATGTCAAAAAAAGCCGGCGGCTGGCTTTCTTTTTTTGCTACCAGTTGGACCAGATGGTTTATGGATTCAAGTATCGACGGGAGATTTTCTTTAACCAGATGCGGATTGTTGTGAATGAAAATTTTTCCGTGACGATGCTCTTCGTCGACCTCTATCACATAATCGTCGAACCCCATCAATTCAACCAGTCTCTTTACGAATGTTTCTAGATTCTTCATTAGAATTAAGTTGGCGAGTTATCGCCGCTTGCTGGAGTATCGAGAAGATGGAGCTTACCGCCCAGTACAAGCTGATTGCCGCGGGCAGTTTGAAAAAAATCACGAAGGTTAGCACCGGCGCCAGATAAATCATGTTCCTCCCCATCGCTTCCGCAGCAGTCGGCTTTCTTCCTTCCTCGATTTTTGGCAGCATCATTTTACCTTGGAAATACTGCAAAACTGCCGCCGAACTAACCATTAGAATACTACTCTGTTCGAGGTTTATCAAGCCTAAAAACGAAGTGTTGAAAGTTTCCGGAACGCCCACGAAAGAATACAAATTATTCGACAGGACCTCGTGCGTAAGTTTGGTGAAAAAAATTTGGTACAAAGCGATCAGCACGGGAAGCTGGACGAATAAGAGAAGTATGCCCGAAAAGGGATTTACGCCGTGCTCCTGATAGAGATCCATTGTTGCTTTCAGCTGTTTTTCCTTGTCGTCTTTGTGCGCTTCTTTTATCTTCTCTATCTTCGGCTGTATCTTTTGCATCACAAGCTGATGCTTCGCGCTTTTATGGAAGACGGGATACAAAATCAGACGTATAAGCACTGTCGAAAATATTATCGCAAGACCAAAATCGTAAAACGCAGCGGTTTTGTAAAGCACAACCAATATGTTCAATATCGGTTGGTATATTATTAAGT
>JACQKT010000019.1 GCA_016204355.1 Candidatus Liptonbacteria bacterium | reverse complement strand
GGATAGTTCAGCGGTAGAACGCCTCCCTGTTAAGGAGGATGTCGCAGGTTCGATCCCTGCTCCCGGAGCCAAGAAATTAGATACGAACTTCGTTTTTGAAGACGAGAGAGTTCGCTCGCCCAGCCCCGCCGATGGCGGGGCTGGGCTCGCTTTCGCGACGGCTACGCCGTCGCTCTGGCGGGAAATGAAGCGGATTTTAATGGATTCTTATCCTTATTTTATCGAAGTGATTTTTGTTGTCTCGCACAGGACTGATAATTATTCTTTGTTAAAGGGAAAAAGCAGACATATAATAAAAACATGGAAATGCAGGAATTCCCGGGAGTTGAAGGGGAAGTTGTAAAGAGAGCCCTTAAAAGAACCGAGAGGGGACGGATTAAAGAATTGCCGAACCCGAATCTTGACCCGATAGCTCCGGAAACGTACAGAAAAATTTTCGAAAAGCTTGTCCGTCCAGGCGACAAAATAATAAACGTCGGCGCGGGGTTTTCGGTCGACGTGACGGGAATTTTCAACGGGCTGAACGAGGAAATTCTCGAGGCCTGCACGAAAAAGAACGCGACGCTCATCGTGATGGATATCGACCAAAAAAGTTTGTTGACGCACAAAGACCTCAAAGAACTTACCGACAACGAAAACCTGCAAGTCGTTAGGGCGAATGGCCTTAAAATGCCGATACAGGACGGCTCTATCGGCGGCATCGTTTCGACGAATCTCATAAACTGCCCGGAGCCGGAAAGGGATCTCCGCAAACAGGCGAGCGAACTTTTCGACGAGGCGGCGCGCGTCATCCGTCCGGGAGGATTCATCGTTGTTTCGAGTTTCGGATATGCTGCCGAGGGAAAAGACAAAGAGGGCAAAATTATCTACAATAACCGCATAAAGGAAAAGGATCTTCTGACTTTGGATGAGATAGAAAAAATCATCGCGTCCAAGGGATTTTCGGGCATAACCAAACTCGATGTAGACCGCGAAAGGGAAGAATTTTTAAAAGAAAATCTTTTGCAAAACCCTACCAAAGAAGCAGGAGGTTTTCTTGCGTACAAAAATAAGAATTAAAAAAGGTTTTGGAAATTCGGCACAAACGAGCCTAATTACAATTTTTTAACCCCGTCCGGTTTCTCCAAATATCTCTTCCACCTCTACCCGTTCGCCGGAAGCGGCAGCTTCGCTTTCGACCCGGACACCTTCGGGAACCACGTAAGTTTTTTCCTTCCTCAAAAGGGGATATGCCGCAATCGCAGCGGCAATGAGTGCCGCAACCCCGCCGATGCCGAGCGACCAGCGCGCGCCCAGATATTGTCCGATTATTCCGACAATCGGCCCGCCGATCGGAGTGGAACCCTGCATCGCGATAGTCCAGAGCGCCATTACGCGTCCGCGCATATGCGGCTCCGCCTCGAGTTGTATCATCGAGTTCGCGGTGCTCATCACGCTTATCGCGAAAAACCCCACTGCTCCCATGCCTATGAGCGCATAGCCGAGCGTAGGCAAAAAAGACGTTATCACTATACTTATTCCGAAAAGGAAAACGGAAAGAACAAAAACATGCGGCGAAATTTTGTGCCGCGATGCCGCGAAAAGGCCGCCGAAAATCGCTCCCGCTCCGAATGCGCTCATCAGTGCGGCATAGCTTTCCGCACCCCCGGCAAATGTTCTTTCCGCGAAAAGAGGAAGACTAACCTGCCATTCGAAAGTAAAAGTGCCGAGTATCAGAACTAAAAAAAGCGTGTCGCGAATGAGCGGCGTTGTCCAGGCGTAACGGAATCCTTCGGCAAGCTGGCCGGCTTTTTTCGGTGCCCTGGCTCTGTGATGAAGTTCGCTTTCGCGTATGAATAACATTGTCACTATAACTGCGAGATAAAAAATGCCGTTCAGGAAAAAAGAGGCAGGGATCCCGAAAGCGAGAATTGCGAATCCGCCGATAGTCGGACCGACAACGCGCGCGATGTTAATGCAAACGGAATTGAGGCTAATGGCGTTTTTGAGAAGTTTTTCGTCCACCATCTCGAACACGAAAGTCTGTCTCCCGACGTTGTCGAATATCCTCACGAAACCGGAAATGAGGGCGAAAATATAAAGTGCGGCCACGCTGGCCCAGCCGGCCCAGATTACCCAGCTCATCGCGAGAGCCACTATCGCCGCCGCCCACTGCGAGAGAGAAACGACGCGGCGTTTGTCGAGTCTGTCGACGAGAACCCCGGCCCAGGAGCCGAATACGAGTAGCGGCAAAAATTGCACGGCAATTATGGCCCCCAGCTGCGCTCCCGAGCCGGTCATCTGCAAAGCGAGCCAGCCGAACGCGACGGTCTGCATCCAGGCGCCGGAGTGCGATATTATGAGGCCGGCAAAATAAATTCGGAAATTGCGTACTTTGAGGGAAGCGAATGTATCGTGAGCCAGTTTTTTAATCATTTTGTCCGGAACGTGCCCGCGCGTGGGAATAAGTTGTAATTTTACCACGTTTCCCGATTATTTTTTGCACAATCTCGACGTTTTTGATATCCCTACAAACCTGAGAACGTAAGGATGTTTTTTTAGTTTGGTCTTTTAGATATTTTACGGACTCGAAGAAAAAAGGAGATTTTGAATTTTTTGGACTTGGTATATTTTGCGGGTTTCTAAATTTATTGCTGTATGGACAATTGGTTAGGTGGGGAATTTTAAAAGAAATCCTGGGTAACAGTAATGAAGATATTTATGCTGCCGGTTTCATACTTTCAGTAATTTCATTTTTTGTAGGTTTATTTTCTGCGCAGATTTCTAAGTGGTCTTGGGTTCGGGGATTTATCGATTTCTTAAAATCTAACTGGTTCGACCTTAGTAAATGGCGTGGCCCCAAAGACAATAATCTTTAATTAGATTATTTGATAAAATAAAAATATGAGAATCACCCTCGGTATAATTGTTATACTTATCGCAGGTGTATTTCTGCTTTACGGCACGTTAGATCCATGTGGGATTTTGAAAAAAGAAGTTGCAAATCAAGCTGGAAAACAAGGCGCTCAAGGTTTATATGTATTATTCGGCGGTTTTATCGAGAGGGGCATTGATACTCTTAATCCCATCCAATGTATAGCCGGAATATATAAAGTTAAAACAGAAGGAGCAGATAAAGCATTAAACGATCTTTTGAAATAGTAAACCATGACCACAAAATATGACGGGACGGTTGAGGTCGTCGGTTCGCCGATTATCGTAAATAAAGAAAGAAAAATCTTTGGAATCATATTTTCCCTCCGAAAAAATTTTTCGCTCAGCGTTCGAAGCCAGATTTAGATGAAAAGAGATAAATCCGCCGTATTCTATAAAATCTACAACAATCTCGGCATTTCCGGGATTCCGTATCGCCAAAAAGAACGCGGAGACGGCGTTTATTACGGGCCGGACGCCGTTCTTGGAGAAGATTTTTTGAAAGGTTTTCCGGCACGCGCGGTGTATTCCTACTCTTTTCCGAAAAGCGGCGAAACGGATAAAAAAGACGTCTTCGCCGTTTTTGCAAGCGAATCTAAAAAATGTGCGGATAAAATTCTTTCCGGTCTGCGGGAGGGAGATACTCTCTTCGCGGTGGGAGGAGACAACAGCATCGTTTTCCCCGTCCTTCTTTCCGACATCGGGAGATTCGGGATAAAAAATATCGGCATACTTTTTTTCGATACCCACGGCGACATACACGCGCGCTCGACAAGCCCCTCGGGAAACTTTCACGGCATGTACTTGCGGCCGTTTTTCGACAGGTTCGACGCGCCGGAAATCGATAAGCTCGTTCCCGAAAAGCTGACGGGGAATGATATCGTTTATTTCGGGGGCGGTTTCGAGCACGAAAAAGAAGAGGAAGAATTCATCGAGCGGCTCCGCATCAAGCGGTTTTCAAAAAACGAAATCAGGAACGATTCCGGCATGGTGAAAAAAGAATTGAACGATTTTCTGAATGCCCATCCTCACGCGCATATTAACTTCGACATCGACGTCTTCGATGAAAGCTTGGTGTGGGCGACAGGTATGCCGAGCAAAGAAGGGCTTTTGGAAAACGACGTTTTCCCGCTGCTTGAAATCATTTCCCGGCATCCATCGAAAACCGTGACCTTGAGCGAGCTCAACCCGGAAAAGAAAGGCAGGGATGAAGCGGTAAAAGTCGCGCGGGAAGTGCTGACCGCGCTTAGGGGTGGGAAGAACTAAATTTCCCCGGGACTACCTCCTTCCTTTGAAAAATTTCGAGCGCGGGCGTTTTTCTTCAAACCTTGTGCCGCCATAACCGCGGGAATGAAAAGGTTTTTTGTGTTTTACGAACGGCTTGCCTCCGGCCCTTTCCATTCTGAATTTGAAAGGAAGCGGCGGGGGTAGATTCGGGACTTTTGAAACGGGCAGAGTCTTTCTTGTCAGTCTTTCGATGGTCCGCACGTCTCCGATCTGGTTCGGGCGGGCGAAAGAAATCGCGTGGCCGCCGGCTCCGGCGCGGGCGGTTCTGCCTATGCGATGCACGTAATCTTCGGGGTTCTGCGGCAAGTCGTAATTGAGGACGAGTTCGATGTTTGTAACGTCGATGCCGCGCGAGGCGATGTCTGTCGCAACGAGTATGCGGTATTTTCCTCTTTTGAAACCTTCAAGCGCCTCCTTTCTCTGGCCGAGCGAACGGTTTCCGTGGATTTCAGCCGAAGAATGGCCAAGCGCGCGGAGAAGCGCCGAGACTTTTTTGACGCTGTATTTCGTGCGGGAAAACACCAGGACCGAACCGCGGTATTCCTGAAGTATTTTTTCGAGAAGTTTCGGTTTTTGCTCCTGGGGGACGAAAAACAATTCCTGCGTGACCTCTTTTACCGTGGTTCCGGAGCGCGCGATCTCGACCCTTATCGGAAGCTTCATATAGGATTTGGCGATGGAAACGATTTCTTCGGGCATGGTAGCCGAGAAGAGCATAGTCTGCCGTTCTCGGGGCAGATTCGGGAGAATGCGCTTGAGCTGGGGCGCGAAGCCCATGTCGAGCATCCTGTCGGCTTCGTCGAGAACAAGCACGCCGACGTTCCGCAGGGAAATGGTCTTTTGTTCGAGATGGTCGATGATGCGGCCGGGAGTGCCGACGATAATCTGCGGATTGCGGCGGATATCCTTTATCTGTCCGAATATCGACTCGCCGCCGATTAGTACCGCCGTTTTTAGGCCGAGTGGCGCGCCGACTTTGCGGATAGTTTCGTCGACTTGGAGCGCGAGCTCGCGTGTGGGCACTATGACAAGCCCGGATATTTTTCCGTGGAGAACGTGCTGGATAAGCGGGATTCCGAAAGCGAGCGTTTTTCCCGTTCCGGTCTGGGCTATGCCCATCAGATCCTTTCCTTCGATGGCGACCGGTATCGACTGCTCCTGTATCGGAGTGGGGGACATGAAGCGGAGTTTCGAGATAATTTCAAGAATTGCGGGAGCGATGCCGAGCCCGTAAAAACTCTTTTCTGTTCCGGTCATGCGGGAATCATACAGATAAAAAGCTTTAATTACAAAAAAGGTTCCCCGACTTGTGCCGCCATCTTTCATCGCGTCCACCCCGCCGTACGACATTCTAACATTCTGCAGAATGTTAGAATGTCTGAGAAAGATGTGTTAGCATTAGTGCATGAGGAAAACGCCGAAGCAATTGGAACGTTATTTTAAGGGTGCCGCCAATCATTGGCGTATTGCCATTTTGGCTGCCGTAGAGAGAAATGAGGGAATTACACTCGAGGGAATCGCAAATACACTTGGAGCAAACTTTAAAACCATGTCTCAGCATACCAGAGCGCTTGTTCACGCCGGCCTTTTAAATAAAAAATACACGGGTCGTCGAGTAAGTCATTCTTTGTCGCCATACGGAAAGTCTTTCCTTAAATTCATGAAAACATTCTAACATTCTGCAGAATGTTAGAATGTTTTGTTTCGAGAATTATGAAACCAAACAATCTTTTTAAGTTCGTCATAGCCGTCGCGATTTCGGAATCGGCAGCCGTCATCGGTTATCTTTTCACGGCGCCGGCGATTTTGTCGGGCTGGTATTCGGGGCTCGAAAAACCGGCGTTCACGCCGCCCGACTGGATGTTCGGGCCGGCGTGGACGGTGCTTTATCTCCTCATCGGCATTTCGCTGTTCCTCGTCTGGAAAAGCGACTGGAAAGTCGTTAATCCGGTTTTCGTCGGTGAAAAAAAGGCGTGGAACAGCTGGTCGGAACGTCTCTGGACGGGGGATTTGCAAAAATTCAACGTCATCGCGATTTTCGCTTCCCAATATGTTCTGAACGTTTTGTGGGTATACATATTTTTTGGCCTGCGGCTCCCGGGCTTGGCGTTTTTTGAAATATTGGCGCTTTTGTTCGCGATATTTTATCTTATCGTCAACTTTTACAGGATTTCGAAACCGGCGGCATACCTGCTCATCCCATATTTCGTCTGGATATTTTTCGCCGCTTATCTCAATTTTTCGACGTGGAGCCTTAATCCAGCGCAGGATGTACAAAAAGCATGCACTATGGAAGCAAAACTGTGTTCCGACGGCACAACCGTGGGGCGCAGCGGGCCCAGATGCGAATTCGCCGCGTGCCCGAAAGAAAATCTGATACGGGTCGAATCACCGGGAGCAAACGAAACCGTTTCAAGCCCGTTGACGGTCAGGGGCAATGCACGCGGCAACTGGTTTTTCGAGGCGAGTTTTCCGGTAAAAATTCTTGACGTGAACGGCAACCTTGTTGCCACTTCGATAGCGCAGGCGCAGAGCGACTGGATGACGACCGAATTCGTGCCGTTCAACGCCGTTATCGAATTCGAAAAACCGACGGCCGGCAGCGGTTTTCTTGTTCTGGAAAAAGACAATCCTTCCGGGCTTCCCGAACACTCCGACGAATTGCGCGTACCGATACTTTTTTCGGGTCAGTAAACGGGCACGAGAACAATCATGTTTTATTATTACAATCCCGACCTTGACAAAGCATGACTGTATTTGACAAAAAAGAAATTTTGTTATATAAACTAAAAACCTCAAGCTGACAAAGAAGGAGAGAGAGGTGACAAGAATCTTAAAAATTGGAGCGCGCATTGCGCTCGTCTGCATTACCGGGCTCGTCGGCGGAACAGTCGCGGGAATCCTGATAATCCTGTTATCTTTAACCACAACGGCTGTCAGGGCCGAGGAAGCGAGGGCGCTGGTGGACTCGCCGTCGTGCTGGATGAACGGCATTGGGTTTGCCAAGAAAGAGTGCGAAATCGCTGAAAAAGCGATGAAGGGCGAAACGGTCTCGTTCTCGGATATGAGTGCACGCTTCGCGCTCGACAGCAAGTGCCGGGAGTTAGGCGGGCGGGTTGACGAGGATAACGGGAGGAGGGAAACCTTTTTCAAGGCGGACGGCTACGTCTGCCTGAAGAACAAGAAGGAGGTTCTTCCGTATCCGGCGCGGGAACTCAAGCAGGGTCTCGGAAACTACCACCATTATAAGGCGCCGGCGGGAAGCAGAAACACTGCTCGTGCCTGGCGTTAAGCCGGCGGCAGGAGCCGACAGACACGCCGCCCAGCGAATCGAAAGTTCGCGACGGGCGGCGTTTTTTTGAATAAAAACCGTGAAGTTCTTCGCAATATCTTTATGAACGGCGATATAGTATAATTGCAAGGCATTAAATAAAAATAAAAAAGTCGAATTTTCGCTAAAACCATAAACCAACATATATTATGAATAAAAATACACTTGTATGGATTGCGGGCGCAGTAGTTTTGGTAGTCGCGGTTGTCGCTATAGCGACATACATGTCGTCAAGCCGCGAACAAGAATCGATACCAGCCGCAGACTCGGATACGCAAGTACCCGCTCAAGCGCCGACGCAAACACAAACGCCGACGCAATCGCAAACATCGACCGCGACACCAGCGTCGACCGAACAAATAATCACCTATACTGATTCCGGTTTTTCGCCCAAAGAAATGACTGTTAAAAAAGGAACCAAGGTTACTTACAAAAACGACAGTTCGGCAGCGATGTGGCCGGCATCGGCAATGCATCCGACTCACACGGTATATCCGGGGTCCAACATTCAAAAATGCGGAACTTCGGAAGAAAGCATGATATTCGACGCCTGCCAAGGCATACAGCCGGGGGGAAGCTGGTCATTTACCTTCAACGAGGTCGGCAGTTGGGGATATCACGACCACCTCAAGTCGACAAATTTCGGGAAAGTCATCGTAACGGAGTAACAAAAAAAATGAACCGCCTTGGGCGGTTCATTTTTATTTCTCCAGCCGTATCACGCTGCCGTCGGAATTCGTGCGATAGACGTATTCTTTGCCGTTTGCCTGGACGGCTAATTCATAACCCGGCGTTATTACTTGCGTGCAAAATTCTCCCGCGGAAGCGAGTCCGAGGCATCCATCGGGCCATTCTTTTTCATAAGCGGTCATGACGATAACCTTGCCTTCGGTGATGCCGAGGGTCTCGGCGGCATATTTTTTCACGGCTGAAACGGCCTGCGGCACGGGCAAATTATGTATGCTCCCGGGAGGAGCGTCGTCAGCCGAAGTCGGAATATTGTTGCCGGCGCCGGAAGAATAATCGTTCTGCTGCGAATCCGCCGAATCGGCGGCGACATAAACGTTTTGCCATAAAATCCATGCGCCGGCACCAAGCACGATAACCAAAAGCGCTGCCAAGGGTAGTGTTTTCTTCATGGTTATTAAATTATAGTTCGCTTTCGGATTATAGTTGCCATCTCGATAAGTTTGCAATGTTAACGCTGTTAATTTAATAATGACTCATGAAACATGATAGATTCATGAAAAAGCTTTTTGTGGATGTGAGGAAGTTTCTGTAGGATGCTTGTCGGTGTAGAAAAGTAAATATGCTATAATGCACCCATGATGAATTATGGCTACGGCTACGAGCCGATGATGGGAAGCGGAGGATGGTTCGGCACGCTTGCTCTGCTGACCTGGATAGTGTGGCTTGCAGTGGGAATTCTCCTCGCCGTCTGGCTCTGGCAGAATATAAGCAAGAAATAAAATCGATTGTTAGTAAAAACCGCCTCATCGGCGGTTTTTGTTTCTGTTCCTTTTTTGCGCTTCAAGCTGCCTATCTATATTTGCGGTTGTTTCGTTTTTGTAGCTTCTTTGCCGTTCTTCCTGCTCCAATCTCTCCAAGTAGCTCTCCACATTTTTTTCCTGTTCGATATCTCCCGGAAGCTTCACTTTGTCGTAAAGCTCTTTCAATCCTGCAATGACCTCATCGGTGCTCTTGTCGGATCTTTCGAGGTCATTCGCTTCTTCGGCAACTTTTTCCAAAAATTTGTAGAGACGGGCGGCTTTAAGTTCGTCGGTAATGAACTTATTCTCCAGCGCCATGTTCACCGTTGTTGTGGCGCGATCGACAAATGCCTGGATATCCTCCTTGACGGCATTTATCCTTTCTATTTCCTCCCCCGTCCTTTCTTTTTGTCCGGGACTGGTCGTCTCAAATGCTTTTTCTGCGTATTCCATGCTTATGCGAAAAGTATCCCACAAAATGAGGATGTTTTCAAGCGTCGGTGGAAATTTATGCTACAAATTTATGCTACAATAGAGCGAAAATCGGATATCAAAAATGACATTCAGATTAAACAATTTAAACTACAATCTTCCGAAACTTGCCCGCGAAATAGGGTACAAACCGCTCCGTTACACTTCCGAAGGGGAATTGAACTGCGTCAGGCCGCTCGGTGGCGCCTATCCAAGATTCCACATTTACGTTAAAGAAGAAAAAGGCGTTCTCATTTTCAGTCTTCATCTCGACCAGAAAAAGCCTTCATATGAAGGCACGCGCGCACATGGAGGCGATTACGACAGCGATACAGTGAAGGACGAGGCCGAACGGATAAAGGAAATTATTTTCCGAAGATATTGATTTTGGTATCGGGGTGTTTTAATATCGGAATTAAGCCGGGGGCAATTTTGGCCCGGGGAGTAGTTTGATAAACGCAAATATGAGGGGATAGACATGCTGAAATCGATGACGTGGAGGGTCTTGCTGGTGATCGTATTGCTTTACCTCGCATCCGGCAAGGGAGAAGCCCAAGGGCTTGACGCCGGGTACGAAAGAGCGATTGACGGCAAAAAGGCAATCAGGGTTGGCTGGTGTCTTTTCGAAAAAGGTGAGTTCAGGATTTTTGTCGAAGGGGCCTATCTGGCGCCGCATGGATCGTTCGCGAGAGAATTCTGTTACGTGATTGCGCGCGAAGATGACAAATCGGAAAATCCTCTTTGGCTCCTTCTGCTCGATGACCAGAGCGCTCCGAAGGAAATAATCCAGTGGACCGACCCGGCCGAATACAAATCCGTCTGGAAAAAGCAGGAGGCAATCCAGATATTCGGCAGAAGGATCAGGGACTGATCTCCCGGTCGCCGACGGCGCAAGCTTTTCAAGCGGCTGGCTGTAACAACATGCCGGCCGTTTATTTTTTTGAAATACTATAGAAATACTATATTTGAGCTAGGTTTGATTCGCGGGTTTTTACATTGATTGCTATAATTTTCAAGCGCGCCGAAAGCGCGATATTGTAATATTTTCAGGGTTTAAACGTCACATATGTCAGACAGAAAAGAAAAAGACAAATTTCTCGAGATCTATGATTCTTATTCGGATGCGATATACCGCCACTGCTATTTCAGGGTTTTTTCCAAAGAGCGCGCGGAAGAGCTCGTTCAGGAAACTTTCGTGAGAGCGTGGCAGTACATCGCCGGAAATAAAGACATAGAGAATATGAGAGCACTTCTTTACCGTATAGCGACCAATCTCATCATAGACGACTCAAGAAAGCGAAAAGAAGAAAGTCTTGAGGCGATGATAGAGAACGAGATTATCGATGAACCGGGCGACAAAGGGCATATCGACATGGAAAGAAATGTTCTCTGGAAACAGGTTTTCGAGGAAATGAAGGCTTTGGATAACGACGACAGGCAGGTTCTGATAATGCGCTTCGTCGACGATCTGGACCCCAGGGAAATAGCGGAAATTCTGGAAACGAGCGCGAATAACGTTTCCGTCAGAATCAACCGCGCCGTCAAAAAATTAAAGACAAAAATCAATGAATCTTATTGAACTTTTCAAAAAACTGAAAAGCACGGTTCATTTGAACGCCGAACGGGAGGCCGAAATTCGCGGCAGAGTATTGCAATTCATGAAGGCGGAAAGCGCGGTAAGAAGCGGCGACGCCGCACGTCTAATAAAGCAAAGGTCGAACATAACCGAATTTTTACTTAAACCAGTACCAATGCCAATAATAGCAATTATCGCGATAGCGGCGGTTCTCGGGGGAGGGACATCCTTCGCGGCCGAAAATTCCCTTCCGGGAGACGCACTCTATCCGATCAAAGTCAATCTCAACGAAAACGTAGTCGCAGCTCTCCAATTTTCGTCCGAAAACAGGGCCGCCTGGGAAACGGCGCTTGCCGGACGGAGACTCGAAGAAGCTGCTCAGCTTGCAGCAGAAGGGCGCATGAATGCTGAAATAAGGGCACAGATCGAGAATTCATTCGACACGCATGCCGGCAACGCGCGCAAAAAAATCGCGGATATAGAATCTTCCGGGAACATTACGGCCGCGGCGGGAGTAACTTCCGATTTCGAGTCGATACTCAACGCTCATTCGGCCGTGTTCGCCCGGCTTGTGGCGCGAAGCACATCTTCGGCTGACATAGAAAACGAAAATTCGATCAAGGCGAAGATAAAAGCAGAGCTCGATAGCGTTTCGAAAAAGAGAGCGGAACTTGAAGTGAAAATCTCTTCTTTGACGGAAGACGGCGACGAGTCCAAAGCGGACGTCAAAACCGCTGCGGAAGGAAAACTGAATGCCGCACTTAACGTGATACATTCGGTAAAATCATTTCTCGACCTCAAAGAATCGCAGGTCGGTACGTCGTCCACAATAGAGGCACGGGCGCGGTTGACGGCGGCGGAAAATCTTGTCGCTGACGGCAATGCCAAAGTGGAGGCAGGGAATTACGCGGAAGCGTTCAATGAGGGCAACCAAGCCATACGCATGGCCCAGGAAGCCAAACTCCTCATAACCGCAAACGCGAACCTCAATCTCGACATTCGCATTGATGCAAGAGGCGAAGAAGAAAATGAAATTCACGGCAATTCTTCCGGTTCCAGTTCCGGCAGGAACGAAGGCAGCAGAGAGAACGGGATCAGGTCCTCGTCCAGCGTCAACATGAACACTGACGACGACGATAACGGAGGAGCAAGCGGCGAAATAAAAGTTGAAGTGGGACTGTAAGGTGTCCGAAAACAAAACCGCCCGTAATCAGGGCGGTTTTGCTTCGTGTTTAAAAGTAATCCGGAAATCGGGCCGATTTGGTATAATTACAAAAGTCGGAAAGGTCGATTTGTGGAATATAACTCTATGAAATCACTTCACATAGTTTCCTTTACCCTTCTCGTTGTCGGCGGACTCAACTGGCTTTTGCTCGCCTTGTTCGGATGGGAAATCGGAAATCTCTTCGGCGGGATGGACGCGCTCGTTTCGAAAATAATCTATGTTCTTGTCGGCCTCGCGGCGATCTACGAGGTCGCGACGCACAAGAACAATTGCAGAGCCTGCTCCGGTGGCCAGACGATGTAGTATCCTGCCTGTATCGGAAAACAGGGCGAAAGCCCTGTTTTCTTTTTTGTAATATAATTAGCGTGTACCTGTCTTTCCCGCAATGATAAAAGAAAACGAATTTTTGAAAAACCTGAAAGTTAGTAAAGACCGTCCGGCCGTCGACAATATCAAAAGAAATGACGCCGCGGTTTTCAAGCTCGACAAAAACGAGTCTCCCGCGCAGCCGCCGCGCGCCGTCATCGAAAGCATAAAAGATTTTTTAAATAATAAAAATTCGGTAAATTGGTACGGCGAAAGCAGCGCCGGGGAATTGAGGAAAGAAATCGCCAAATATTGCGGGGTAAAAAGCGGGCAAATAATTGTTACTAACGGTTCGGACCAGGCCGCCGAGCTCGTTTCGAACACTTTTTTGCGTGAAAAGGGCGAGGCCGTGATTCCCGTTCCGACTTTCGATACTTTCAGAATATGGCCGGCGATGAGAGGTTCGCGGATCATTGAGGTTCCATACGGGCTCGATTCCGGCCCGAACGCGGACAAAATAATTCAGGCGATATCAAAAAGGACAAAACTTATCTATCTGGTCAATCCGTACATTTTTACCCTGGAAAAGAACGATATCAAAAAAATTGCAAAGGCGGCTCCGAACGCGGCCATTTTCGTCGATGAAGCATATTTCGAATTTTACGGAAGAAGTTCCGTCGGCCTGATTAAAAATTACAGAAATATCATTGTAACAAGGACCTTTTCGAAAGGATTCATGCTCGCCGGCCTGAGAATCGGATATATCGTTGCCGACAAAAAAATTGCCGCGTCCATCGAAAAAGTGCGAGCCAGATACAGCGCCAATGCAATAGGGCAGGCCGCCGCAATCGCCGCGCTCAAGCGCAGAAAATACGCTGCCGATTACGCAGCGGCGATAAGAAAAAGCAGAGAGTATGTAAAAAAACGGCTCGAAAAAATCGGCTTCAGGGTTTTTACGACCGACACCTGCTTTGTTTTGATAAAACATAACCGAGTCAGCCAGAAAAAAGTAGTCGAACTTCTCGAAAAACGGAAGGTTTTCGTCAGGGCTCTGGATAATCCCGCCGGTTATATCAGGATGAACTTGGGATATTCGAATTTGATGAAAAAAGTCGCGGCGATTTTCGAGGAGCTGTTCATATAATTAAATCAACGGGCAAAAGCGTTTACGGTCTCGCGCTAAAGTCGGAACATGCCGCACATAAACGAAAAACTGGATTTTACCGTTGAAGTATTCGTCGTCAATAAAGGCAAAGTTCTTTTACGGAAGCACGACAAGTATGAACTCTGGCTCGGATTGGGAGGGCATATCGATCCGGGAAGTGACCCGACCGAAGCATGCCATCGGGAAGCAATGGAAGAAGCGGGTATCGAGATAGAAATTTTCCCCAAGCCTGACGAATTCGGCGGCGCGAAAGACAAAGAGCTGCCGGCTCCGCAGTTCGTGAACCGCCATTGGATAAACGACAAGCACGAACATGTTGCATTCATATTTTTTGCCAAGACAGACACGGATAAAGTGAGGGAGCCGGACAATCACGAAAAAAGCGGAGGAATGAAATGGTTCGGCGCGGAAGATCTGGATGATCCGAAATACGGCATTGAGCCGAATGTAATCCATTACGCAAAAACGGCCCTCGAAGCTTCGAAATTGATTTTTTGAATATGTTACAATTTAGACAATAAATCGAAAATGCTGACTGTCAATTTGCCTCAGTCGAAGATTACCAGATTTTTATTCACCGACGTTCACGCCGCATGGATTTGGCTTTTGCTGCGGCTTTATATCGGGTACGAATGGCTTGCGGCCGGATGGGGAAAGATAACGGACGCGAACGGGAACTGGGTCGGAGCAAATGCCGGCACTGCCGTAAAAGGATTTTTGCAGGGGGCGCTCCAGAAAACGAGCGGGCCCCATCCCGATGTTTCCGCCTGGTACGCCTGGTTCATAAATAATTTCGGACTCCCGAATTCGGCCATGTTTTCCTATGCGGTCGCTTACGGAGAAGTTGCCGTCGGACTGGGTCTTATATTGGGACTATTCACGGCATTCGCCGCCTTTTTCGGAGCAGTGATGAATTTCAATTTCCTTTTCGCCGGCTCGGTAAGCGTGAACCCGCTTTGGCTTCTTATCGAAATTTTCCTGATCCTTGCCTGGAGAACCGCCGGTTACTGGGGGCTCGATTATTTCGCCATCAAAAATTATCTGCGGGGAAATAAGGATAATACATAAAGAACAGCGCATAATCCCGTTTGGCAGGCAGGACATAAATTCCTGCTGGAATTTTGTCTTGTACTCGCCCCGTCAAGCTCCGTAAGTCCTGCCAAACCGAGTTTATGTTCACCATCATCGCTAACTTGCGCTTTTATAGTCGATATGTTACTATATAAAAACTTGTAAGATTCTATTGGTCTTTCGGTAGTGCGCCGCCCAAACGGCGCTTGCAGAGAAGCAGCAGAAGACGGTCGCTTACATGAAAGTACACCCCCCACACCTATTGTCGCAAAATCCGTTAGTCCGCAAAGTTATAAGATAAAATTGTCTTGTGGCTGCGTTTTGGTGTGCGATTAATCCGTGTTGCAATAGGTGTGTGGGGTAAAAATAAAATATGGCAAAAAAATTATACGTTGGCGGTTTGTCTTACAACACGACCGATGACGGACTCCGCGATGCGTTCGCGCAGGCGGGAAACGTTACTTCGGCCAATGTCATAAAAGACAAAATGACCAACCGCTCGCGTGGTTTCGGATTCATCGAAATGTCGACGGACGAGGAAGCTCAGGCAGCCATCGACATGTGGAATGGAAAAGACCTCGACGGCAGAAAGCTTACGGTAAACGAAGCTAAGCCGATGGAGCCCAGAGCCAACCGCAATGGAAACGGAGGCGGTTTCGGCGGCGGAAATCGTTGGTAAGGTAAAAATAAAAACGCCCCCTGAGGGGGCGTTTTTATTTGCGGAGGTTGCTCAAGAAGTCGTCTGGTTTTTATTTTTCAGTCTCCCAATAAAATGCGTATAGCTGCGCGGTAGGAATCGGGCAGACTCCCGCCGGTTACGTGCTGATTGTTTTCCGTTATTCTGATGTCCTTGTCGTTATTCACAGTCCGTATGTATTCTCCTTTTTCGGCAATGATTGACCCGATGGTTTCGGCGATTATCGCCGCCGCGGCACTCGTAGCGCTTGGCGTTTGTGGTTTTTTAAACAGACAAAAATGATGCACCGGGAGCCAAAAAAGCGACGCACTTGACAAATGCGCGGCATCGTGTAAAATCTTGTCTTGTCGGCCATACGAGGCCGATTTTCATTCCCGAATCCGGAAGGAAGAGGGGTTGCAATTTAACAAGGAGAAGCATATGAAAACCAGGCAATACGTCCAACAGATCGCATCCGGCATCCTGCTGACCGGCGTGACTCCCTATAACCTGCTGAAGAAAGACGACAACGGCTTCGCCATCAACAGCGGCACCGCGAGCGGCGGCCAGGTGGTGAACAGTGTGCGTTCGAAGATCGAGCAGCTCAAGGGTAGGCCTCCGATGGTGACACTCAAGAACCCGGCGACCGGCGATTCGATCACGATGACCGCGGCCGAGGCCGAAGTCGCGTTCGGGCAGACACTGCCCGAACTCGCCAAGCTCAACCAGGTCACCGGCACTGCGGCGAACACCTGATTCCGGGACGCCAGCGGCACGTAGAGCTCGAGCGTCGAAGCTGACGCAACGGCTGGAACAAGGCAACAGGCGCGGAAACGCGCAACAAGGGCAACCGCCTCCAAAACGGTTGCCTTTTTCATTTTCTATATAATTATAGAACAGCGACTTTACGGTTGATAAATAATTTGACGCCGAATTTCTTAAGGAATATAAAAGAATACAGTAGCAGAACAGGAAGCAGTAATTTTGAAAAACCAATATGATATAGGAGGCGCCCGTGAATCCCATCGTGAAAATTATCCCGAGCCGTACCGAAATAATACGCCTTGAATTGGTTGACCGGGATGCCGGGCAGCCGAGAAAGGTGTTTTCCGAAGAGAGCATCAAAAACTTGGCCGAAAACATCAGGGCCGTCGGATTTGTTCTTCATCCGATTTACGTCAAGCCGAACCCCGAAAAACGCGGACGTTATTTGATTGTTGCCGGCGAGCGCCGTTTCCGCGCGCTCAAACTGCTCGGGGTTGAAGAGTACACATTCCATATCTCCGAGGCGGAAGTACCGTCCTACCTGGTTTCGCTCATCGAAAATAACAACAGGGAAGACCTGAACCCGATCGACCAAGCCGAGTCGTACGAGGAGTGCATGCGGCGGGAGAGTATGTCGGTTGAGCAGTTGAGCCAATTCATCGGCAAACACTTCACCGAAATTTACCGTTCGCTCCGTCTTCTGAAACTCGCCCCGGAAGTTAAGGAAATGATTCGCAAAGGTAAACTTACCAGGGGCGGCGCCCACACTCTTGTGCAGTTCAAGGCTGTTTCCAAGCAAATCGAGCTCGCTAGGCAGTTAATCGCCGGAGAAGACCCTCCGGAGATCGATGAATTGCTGACGCGCACAAGCGGATGGAGCGAGTCCAGGACAATTGCCTCGCTTCCTAAAACAGCCGAAGGCCTGATCCGGCGCTTGCTTAAATTCCGCAGGCAGAGCAGTTCCACCCCGTTCCTAATAACAGCTTTTCTCGATTTGTCCGAGGCCAAGCAGATAGAGGGTTGGCGCCACTTTACAAAGGCGACGCGCGATAAATTTGTCGTGCAGTTGCGTGAACTTATCCAGAGCCTCCAAGACCTGGAGAAGAAAATGACTGCTCTTCCGGAAACAAAGATGCATCCATTCGGAAGAGGGATCGTTCACGCAGCGGCGTCCGCGCAAAAGCAGCCCGAAAAAACGGCGCCGGCCGGAACCAGCGTTCCCAAAAACGTCCCGCATCCACCTTCAGCAGTCCGGCCTCAACCGCAAAAAACAGGCGAACCACAGATTCATCATAATCCTCCGCCGAAACCGGTTCGGTCTGTGTCGCCCGACAAGCACCGGCAACCGGGCGCCAATACAACTACTCCTGCCGCGAAAGCGGTAAGAATGCCGCCCCCGCCGAGCATGGAAGAGATAAATGCGGCCGCAAGACTCCTGTCTTTCATAACCGAGGAAATAGAGAATGGCAGGAGAAATTTGCTGGGCAGGTCGTCTCTCATGAAGGCCCTCGGAAACGGAGCCTCTCCAGAAAACGTGGATTCAATCGTAAGAAAGGGATTCCGGACACTCCGCAGTTATTGGCGGACGGCATACGACCCGAGCCATCCGGGAATGCATTCTTTCATCACGCAGATCTCACGGCGCCGGCACGATCTGGCGTGCGACGAATTCGACAAGCTTCTAAGAGTGCTGAAAGCGCGCGACAATTCACCGGATCCGATCAACATCGAAAAGGTCTGAGTCCGTGAACGAATCGCAGGGTTAACAAGGCAACCGCCTCCAAAACGGCTGCCTTTTTCATTTTTATAAAGTTTTAATAATTTAATAATCGCGATAATGGAATTCATATGAAACAAAATATCGTAAAAATTATGTGATATACTATGTACATTAATTTCATGGATAATATAAGAGCACAATTAAGAGCAAGGTTGATGGGGTATATCGGGGCGGCATTCGGTCTCGTTGCAGGCCTTGCGTGGAACGACGCGATCAAGGCGCTTATCGAATATCTTTTCCCTTTTTCCCAAACCACAATACTGGCAAAGTTTTTGTACGCAGCGCTGATAACGATAGTGGTTGTCATCATCCTCCAATACCTCGAAAAATTTTTGAATCCGGAAGAACCGGAAGAGTAAAAATAAGCCCGGCACATAAATACAAACGGAAAAATGCAAACCGGAAATAAAATCAATAATTCCGTTCCTACAAAACTTGCACACAACCTCGTTCTGAACGAAGTTTTCGACCTTGCTCTTTATAAGCGCATTGCCGAATTCGCTTCCGGCGAAACGAAAGCGATGCTTGAAAAACTAATCGAAGTGGAAACAGAACACGTGAAATTCTGGCAAAGCTTTTTCAATTTACCGCTCAACAAACTTGATTTCGGCAGGCGCGTGAAATTTTTATTTCTCGTATTCTTCGCGCGCGTTTTCGGGGAGAGGGGAATACATCTTCTTCTTGAGGCCATAGAAATACACGGAATCAGGAACTATTTGTCCGTCTGGGAAATTTATAAAAACCATCCTTTGGGCGGCGCCGTGCGTGGAGTATTAAACGACGAATTCAAGCATGAGGAGGAAATAGTTTCCAAATCCGTCAGCAGAAAAATCCACCCCGAGCGTGTGCGCGACATCTTTTTGGGGCTCAACGACGGACTTGTTGAAATAATCGGCGCGGTAAGCGGATTTTTCGCCGCTTTCCAAACGACGACTGCGGTATTGGTAGCCAGTCTGACCGTAGCGGTCGCCGGTTCTATTTCCATGGCCGCTGCCGCTTTTGCCGCTCTGAATTCGGAACGCGAGGTAGAGGATGTAGCGACGCGAAAAAAACGCTTCTTGGACGAAGGTAACGGCGAATTCCCGCAGACTTCGCCGGCATCCTCGGCGCTTGTCGTGGGAATATCGTATTTTTTGGGAGCGTCCGTGCCGGTTTTGCCGGTTCTCTTCGGCGCTCAAAGCATATGGGTTTCCGTTATCGCAGCCTTGATAGTTATAATTTTAATCTCATATTTCGTGGCTTTTCTGTCCGGAGTAAGCATTATACGCAGAATAACAATCAATGTCGTTATAATTGCGGTTGCGGTCGGCGTTACCTACGGAGCGGGGCTTCTTGCCAAAAACGTTTTCGGAATAAACATTTGAAAGAGATATCGGGATTGATCCCCCACATAAATTTTATGTGGGGGATTGACGCTGGATATTCATTGTTATAAATTTTTAGTAGTTGCTTGATTTTTTGCGGCTCGGGCGTGTTTATCAACTTTTTTGACTGTGGAAAGGAATATGTATGTCCAAATCAAACGGCCGGACATGCGGTTCCTGCACCGCATGTTCAAGATTACCAGAGGTTGGGAAAAAACCGCACGGACAAAACGGAGGATTCGCCTGTGCCTGGCTCAAGGGATTCGGCGACGAAGCCGATCGCCCCAACAAGAGCAAGGTAATCGTCAGTTTCGTCGATAACACTCTCCCTGGAGGTGTTTTGCGGATATGGGGAATGTGCCGCCGCGCACTAAGCGGCGAGTTCGCCAGGGAAACCATTCTCTGGGCGGTATCGAACGGAGTCTGGGTTTCGCAATTCCGTTTGAGGAATGACACTCGCGGCAAATTGCTTGTGCCGCGCGGACGGATTGCCACCAAAGAAGTTCTGGCGGTGGCGGAAAAAAACAATCTCGAGATAGGAGACGGTTAGACTCCGACGCAACGAAATGCGCGCCGGAGTCTTCTTTTTGCGGGCAATTCGGCATAAAAAGGCTTGACTGTTGGGTTAAAAAAATTTAATGTACAGACTGCAACTTTAAGGTGATGTTTCGATAAACTGCACGTTTTATTATAGGGGTAGGCGATGCAACAGGAATGCGTAAACGAAAAATCCTTCTTTGCTCTGCTGGCGGAAGCGCTCGGCGGGGAAACGGAAGACGCAAGAGCCAGAGCGGCGTTGAGCGTCACAAGAATGATGAATCTCTGGCGAGCCGGCACGCTTAACATGGAAATTTTCGAAAGGCGGTATCCCATGTTCGGCGGCATTGATGAAGTACGCGACCTTGTCACCGGGCTTCGGGGGGGCGACAGAAATGCATGGGCGAAGTTCCTGTTCGCAATTCCCGAGAACCGTTTCGAGGAATTCAAGCCGTTGTCGCCTTTCGCCGAAGGCATAGTGGTGAAGATCGCCTATGGCGAATATCCCTATGGCTGGGCCCGGTTCGACGGGGACGATATGACACTTGTCGCCGAAGACAGCGATAGGGCTGCGAACCTCGTTAGGCGGGCAATCGAGGCGTTGGGATGCAAAACCCACGACGGCGACAGCTATGTCCTTGTCTTCGGTCGTTTCGAGGGCGCGAACGCCGAGGTGTTTCAGATGGGCAGGACGACGAGTGTAACCGTCCGGATGCAAACAGCTGTAAACAGCGAGGAGGAGCAACATGAAACGCGGGCAGCGACATAACAGCCGGGCCGCCGTTGATGAGGAACATCAACGGGCACAACAGCGGGTCCGGGCGATCGGCAAGCGCAATACCCTCCGTTCGCCGGGAGAACACGACGATAAAGAAGATACCGCACCGTCGCGCGAGATACTGCGGAGGCCGAGCTTCGCACAGACCCGATGGTAGATTCAATAATCACCGCTAAGTAACCAGGCATCGTTCGGTGATATCGCGGCGCAAGGGAAACCAAGCGCCGCATTTTTTCACCAAAAAACGGGTATAATAATTAAGTGAGATACAATGTCAGCGTTAAATTTCATAAAGATTTTGTAAACGTAGAAGGCGACAAAATTATTGTCGGCGTTGTGTCTGCGCCGGAAAGAGGAAAGGCAAACGCGGAGATTATACGGGAAATTGCGGAACACTTCGGAGTTCAAAAAGCGGCGGTAAGAATAATTTCAGGCGTGTCGTCCAGAAAAAAGGTGATAGAGATGGCCAGTTAGAGTTTTTTTGCGGAAAATAAAAAAGCCCGCGCCGGTTCGGAAAGGAGAGAGCAAATCCGACCCGGTGCGGGGGCCCCAGCTGCTTGGGGAGAAACTGTAACAGCGTATCGCCGATAGTGATGTTTACAATTTGCCAATCAATTTTAATTTACACTTGCCTTGGCTGTCAAAAACTAGAGGCAAACCAGGTAGAAGAAAAGCGACTTCTACTAAATAATCCCCGTAGCGGAGTGATCGTATTTTCACTGCCCGGCAAACAAAAAACGGCCGCCTCACACAGCCGTTTTTGTTTATTGAGGCAAATTCATTCCTCTGTTAGATTATATCAAACGGTTTCCCCCGGGCAAACAGGGTTTTAAACAGGAGAAATCTTCCGAAAATGCCGGAAAAAAGAGAAATAATATTGGTTGAAAAGCCGGAAGGACTGAGTTCTTTCGGAGTTATAAAAATTTTGAGGCAAAAACTCGGCGTCAGAAAAATGGGACATGCCGGCACGCTGGACCCGTTCGCGACGGGGCTTTTGATAATCGGAATCGGCCACGGGACGAAAAGAATGAAAGAATTCGAAGTTCTCCCGAAAACTTATGTGATGGATGTGCTTTTGGGAAGAAGCACGGACACCGGAGACCCGGACGGAAAAACGATTGCAGAGAAAAAAGTATCGGGCATAGGAAAGGAAGATGTCGAAAAAATACTGAAAGAAATGGAGGGGGATATCGAATTGCCGATACCTTCTTATTCCGCGGTTAAACACAAAGGCATTCCTCTTTACAAATATGCGCGCCGCGGAATTGCAGTCGAACGGAAAAAAAGAAAAACAAGAATTTTCGGACTGAAGCTCATGAATTTTGCGATCGAAGGCGATAAAGTTTTGTTCCGCGCGGAAATGAAAGCCGAAAAAGGCACCTATGCCCGGGCGGTAGGGGAAGAGGTCGGCAGGCGAATTGGGGCCCCGGCGATGCTCACTGCGTTAAGGCGGACGAAAATCGGGGACATAGCGGTCGAGGACGCCAAACAGCTTAAGGATTTTTGATTGCCTGCATAAATTCATTCGGCAGACACGACATAAACTTCTGCTGGAATTTTGTCTTGTACTCGCTCCGTCGAACTCCGTAAACCCTGCCGAATGAATTTATGCAGGGTTTATTTATTGGGGGTGGATTATGTTAAAATAAGAGCGAAATGGCTGAGATGCGTAAAAAAATGTGGCCGGAGGAATTCAGCGACGTTCTTTCCGGGAAAAAGAAAATAGACATACGCGTCGCCGATTTCGATATCAGCGAAGGCGACACTTTGATACTCGAAGAATGGAATCCGGAAACCAAAGAAACGACGGGGCGCGAAATCGAGAAAAAAGTCGCTTCGGTGGTGAAGTTCAATCTTGACGATTACGGACAACGCGAACAGATAGAAGCGAAAGGTCTTTACGCCATACAATTGGAATAGGAATAAGCAATGCTGAGTATTTATCTTCCTAAATACAGCTGGTTCGTCATTTTGGCTATCATGCTGTGGACTTTGCCGTGGAAAGGCGTCGCGCTGTGGAAAGCCGCCAACCGCAAAGAGAAATGGTGGTTCATAGCGCTTTTGGTTATAAACACGTTCGCGATTCTTGAAATCGTCTATATTTTTCACTTCAGCAAAAAGGAAAAATAAACGACGGGCCCGTTTTTGGAAAAAACGAAATAATTTGCTCATCCCGCCTTTCCGAAGGGTGCGGGTTTGACAACCGCGGATTGTGCGTGTACTTTATGCGTGCAGCAATTTGAATCGTCACACATAGAGAAAGGAATGGTGAAAGATGGCGAAAGACAAAATTCGTGAAAAAGAAAAGGAAGAATTCCAAACAAAACTTGTCGAGCTTGCCCAGCTCTGTTCAAGCATGCAACTTTTGGCATTCGGCGCCGTACTTAAAGCCGACAAGGTGAGCGGCGAGACGATGCGGAATGTTAATAATCACGTCGACGAGTTCACCAAATTCGCCAATGGCTTACGGACGAGGCTCATCGAAATCGGCAACCTATAACTCGATGAGGTTGGCCAAGATTCCTCATAGCCGGCAGAAGCCGCGCGTGCGGGGCTTTTTTAATAAAGCGCTTGACAGAGGCGAGGTTTGTTGTACACTTTGACAAATTCGCAACTTAAGAATTGAAGAAATGTTTGCCGATTAACTCGCAGCCCTACCCTGAATGAAGGAGGAAAATGCCGAATTATACGTCGGAGGCAATCCAGCTTGAGAAAAAGCTGGAGCAATTGGCAATCGTCAACTCGGCGATGCCACTTCTCATCGCGCGGGCAGTAGGTAAGCCAGCCCTGCTCAGCGATGAAAGGCTGAAAAAGCTCGACCCGCTGGTCAGTCGCGTGTATGACGACCTTATGGACTTGCAGAAAGTCCTAAGTGAAGTCTACACATCGTAGCCGATCGGCTCTCGAGCCGATTTCCGAACCACCCAGTCGCCCTGCCACGCCGCGCAGGGCTTTTTTTGCAAATTTATTCCTCCGAATCGTGCGGCTTTTCGAGTTCTAGCGGCTCGACATCAACGGATTCACCGGTGATTTTAAGAATGTCCTTGTCTATTTTGAAAAATTCTTTGTATGCTGAATTGTAGCTCGAAACCGTTTGTCCGATATTTTTTCCGAGTTTGAGCATATAATCATCGTATTTTTTCAAATGCCCGGTTAATTTTTCAATTTCTTTTTTTATTTTTTCCGTCGATTCCTGTATCTTAAACGCTCTCATTGCCTGAAAGAGAACCTGAAGATAGGCCGCGAACGTCGCGGGGGAAACTATGATAACGTGCTTTTCATTGTACGCGTAATCTATCAGATCGCGTTCCACCGCTTTCATGGCTCCCACTTTGTTTATCAAAAGATCGTAGTAGATCGCTTCTGAAGGGACGAACATGAAAGCGAAGTTGACCGTGTCCTCTCCGGGTTTTATGTATTTTGACGTTTCATCTATCCGCGCCTTGAGGTCGCCGACAAATTGTTTCTCCAGTCTCTCGCGTTCCGAGTCGTTATGCTCGTTTATCATGCGGTTGTAGTTTTCCAGGCTGAATTTCGAATCTATGGGCACTATCTGGTTGCCGACAAAGATAACCGCGTCGACGATCGAACCGTCCTTGAACGGATATTGCATCTGGTAGCCGTTAGGCGGGAAGACGTTTTTAAGCACGGTTTCCAGATAGTATTCGCCGAGAACTCCGCGCTGTTTCGGGTTTTTCAGAATGTCCTGCAGGCTTTTGAGCTGCTCGGTCACGTTGACGACCTGTTTCTGCCCTTCGTTTACCTGAACAAGCTCCTTCGTTATTTCTCTGATGATTTTGGCGCTTTCTCCGAACTGCGTTTGCATCAGGTGGGTCGACTCTCCGAGTTTTTGGTCCAGCGTTCGCCTGAGCTCGTTAACCGTATTCTGCAGAAGAAGCATGGACTGGTCTGGTTTCGTTTCTTCGCCGCGCTTCTTCACGGCTGACCAAAGAAAATAAAACCCGGCTATGAATACGGCGAGAATTATGAAAAAAAACAAGTTTTGGTCCATTGAATTTTTATGCTGTGGAAAAACCCGCTCGCTTTTCCGATTCAGATGTATTATAGTGTAATAAATTTTTTCGATAAAACCCTTTTGCACAGCTTCAATTTTAGAGAATAGATGAAAAATCACTATTATTGCCGTAAATGCGACGTATTTTTTATGGAAGAGGACAAAAATCCGAACATGAACAGGATTCATTACGAATGCGGTTCAAGAGCAAAGCTCATAAAACACGTTCCTAAAAAAGAAGTTCACGAAGAATAATTCCGGTAAAAGCGTCCGGAAATCGATTTAATGAAGAGGCTCAGATTTTTCAAAAAACTGGGACCGGGACTGATAACAGGAGCCTCTGATGACGACCCGTCGGGAATTCTGACTTATCTCCAGAGCGGCGTGATTCTCGGATTCGGCGCGTTGTGGACAACGCTTTTCACGCTGCCCATGATGTATTTCATACAGGAAATGTCCGGAAGGATAGGGCTGTCCACCGGAAAAGGATTGGTGGAAATAATCAGGGAAAATTATTCCAAGGCGACGCTGTTTTTCCTGGTATTTATTTCCACGATCGTGATCGTGGTGAATATAGGCGCGGACCTGCTCGCGATAGGTGCCTCCATCAACGGCATTTTGCCCGTGGGGAATTTCGTAATTATGCCCATTGTCGCGGCTTTGATACTTTTCTGCACGATAAATTTTCCGTACAAAAAATTCGCCAACGTTCTCAAATGGCTCACCCTAAGCCTTCTTTTTTACGTTTTTGCGGTTTTATATCTCGATGTAAATTGGCTGGATGCCGTAAAAAGAACTTTTATTCCGAATTTCGAATTAAACGCTGGCAACATCATGATGCTCACCGCGATTTTCGGAACCACGATATCGCCGTATCTTTTTTTCTGGCAGGCGAACGAAGAAGTGGAGGAGAAAAAAGAATTCGAAAGAAATCACCGTTCCATGTCCGAAAACGGAATTGTAAAAAGGGAATTGTCCGATTTGAGAAAGGACACGCTCACGGGAATGGTCCTCTCGAATTTCATCGCATGGTTCATAATAGCAGGAGCGGCAAGCCTCGCGGATACTTCTGGCGCACATACGATAAAAAATTTTTCCGAGGCGGCGCTGGTTCTGCGCCCCATGCTCGGAGACTGGGCATATCTTGCTTTCGTGGCGGGAATAGTAGGGACGGGGCTTCTTGCCATCCCGGTTCTCTCCGGCAACATCGGATACATGTTCGCGGAAACCTTCAAGTGGCCGAAAGGAATAAACGAAAAATTCGGGCAGGCGAAGGGTTTTTATTCGTCCATAATAGCCGCAACAATAATCGGAATGGCGATTGATTTTTTGGGATTCGACCCCGTTTCTCTTTTGATATATACGGCCCTACTGTATGCCATCATCACCCCGCCTATAATCTATCTTATTTTAAAGATAGCCAATAATCCCAAAATCATGGGAAATTTGACAAATCCACGGATATCGAACGTTTTCGGCGTAATAACGCTTGTCGTTTCCTCGGCTTTGGTTGCCGTCTACCTTATTGTATCTTTATAATAATCTTAATCGCCGCTTAATGGCCGTTGTTTTAGCTTGCCATGAATTCGCAATTCTGTGCGTTCGTTTCGCAAATAAAATATGAAATCATAAAATGCTCGGCGCAATAGATAATTTTCTGAACAGGATAACGATGTACCGCCTCGTGCTGTATTATCTTATTTTTCTTTTGGCTGCGGCGGCGATTTTCGGATATTTCGGAATTCTTCCCTACGGTCCGATTGAAATAGCGTTTTCTGCGGCAGTCCTCGCCGCTATTTCATGGATAACCAATGTGATTTTCGCGCGCGTTTTCTGCGCGCAGCCCAATGTCGAGTCCGTTTATATAACCGCTTTTATATTGACGCTCATAATAACTCCGACCTCGCCCGGTAACATAAATGAAATTCTTTTTCTCTTGATGGCCGGATTCGTGGCAATGGCTTCGAAATACATTCTCGCTGTGAACAAAAAGCATATTTTCAACCCGGCAGCTTTCGCCGTCGTCTTTACGGCGATCACCATGGATCAGTTCGCTTCATGGTGGGTTGGGGGAAATTTACCGATGATGTCCTTCGTAGTCGCCGGAGGCCTTTTGGTTGTCAGAAAGGTACAGCGCTTCGACATGGTTTCGGGATTTTTTGTCGTTGCGCTGCTCGTCACGGCGACAGCCGTGCCCGCGCATGCCGCTTTTTCAAGCATTCAAAGAACAATTTTATACACGCCGATATTTTTCTTCGCTTTCGTAATGCTCACCGAACCCATCACGACGCCGCCAACAAGATTTCTCCGGATCATTTACGGAGCTCTCGTCGGTTTTCTGTTCGCGTCGCCGATACCTCTAGTCGGCATATATTCTACGCTCGAGTTCGTGCTTCTCGTCGGAAACATTTTTTCATACGCCGTAAGCCCAAAGAAAAAATATATTTTCCAGCTCGCAAGAAAAGAGCTTGTCGGAACCGGAATTTATGATTTTGTTTTCGAAACCGAGGATAAGGTCAAATTCAAGCCAGGGCAGTACCTCGAATGGACGCTGGGGCACGAAAAGCCGGATACCCGCGGAAATCGACGCTATTTTACAATCGCTTCTTCACCGACGGAGAAGGAAGTAAGACTCGGAATCAAATTTTACGAATCACCGAGCACTTTCAAGAAAAAATTGGCTTCGTTGGAGTCCGGCAGCAAGATCATAGCCGGACAACTTTCCGGTGATTTCGTTTTGCCGCGTAACAAAGATAAAAAACTCGCATTTCTCGCCGGGGGCATAGGAGTTACGCCGTTCCGGAGCATCGTCAAATATCTTCTTGATAAGAACGAACAAAGACAGATAACCCTTTTATATTCGAGCAAAAATCCTTCCGAGATCGCATACAGGAATATTTTCAGAGAAGCGGAAGAGAAACTTGGGATGAAAATCGTATACGCTCTTAGCGGCGACAAGGAGATCCTTGCCGATAAAAACGCGCGGATCGGGATTGTAAACAGGGAAATGATAGAAAAGGAAATACCCGATTATAAAGAAAGAACGTTTTATGTTTCCGGACCGCATTCGATGGTTGAAGCGATGAAAAAAGTCCTTTTGGAAATGGGTGTCGGCAGGATCAGAATAAAGACGGACTTCTTCCCCGGTTATGCTTGATCACCGCCAAAGCGGAGTTTTTGGAAACTTCATAAGCGGGGTATATAATGTAATTCTGATATAGCGGGCATGGTCGTACCCGCATAAAAAATATCTAACAAATATCTAACAAAATGCACAAACTGCCCGACTTAACTTACGGTTACGGAGACTTGGAGCCGTACATCGACGAGAAGACAATGGAGCTGCACCACTCCAAACACCACAAAGCATATGTCGACAAACTCAACGCCGCGATAGAAAAACATCCAGAACTCGAAGAAAAAAACCTCGAAGAACTTCTTTTGTCGCTGGATTCAGTTCCTGAGGACGTGCGCATGACGATCAGGAATAACGGCGGCGGACATCTGAACCACTCTTTTTTCTGGACCGTTATGAAAAAAAACGGAGGCAGCAAACCGGCGGGAACTCTTGCCGAAGCGATAAATTCATCTTTCGGCACCTTCGAGGCTTTCAAAGAAAAATTCTCGAACGAGGCGGCGGGATTTTTCGGAAGCGGCTGGATATGGCTCGCCTTGGATAAAGAAAAAAAGGCGCTGATAACGGGAACGAAAGACCACGTCAATCCGCTAGTGAACGGACAAACACCGATTTTGACGCTCGACGTATGGGAGCACGCTTATTATCTCAAGTATCAGAACCGCCGGCCCGAATACATAGACAATTGGTGGAATGTCGTCGACTGGAGCGCTGTTCAAAATTATTTCGACGGCGCAAAAATGAAAATATAGTACGCGGCTTGCCTGAAAGATGGATAATATAAACCAAAAAGCCCTCGAAATGCACAGAAAAAATCGGGGGAAGATTGAAGTAAAAGGAAAAGTCCCGATAGAAAATAAGGACGATCTGTCGCTTGCATACACGCCGGGAGTCGGCCATGTAAGCTCCGAAATCGGAAAAAATAAAGAACTCGCGCGCGAGCTGACGTTAAAAGGCAATTCTGTCGCCATAGTTTCCGACGGCTCGGCGATTTTGGGTTTGGGTAATCTCGGAGCGGAAGCGGCGATTCCGGTAATGGAGGGCAAAGCCGCGCTTTTCAAAAGGTTCGCGGACATAGACGCTTTCCCGATATGCCTTTCGACTCAGGACGCGGAAGAGATAATAAAAACCGTAAAAAACATAGCGCCCGTCTTCGGCGGAGTGAACCTCGAAGACATTTCCGCTCCGCGCTGTTTTGAAATAGAGCGCCGGCTACGGGAAGAACTTCCGATACCGGTCATGCACGACGACCAGCACGGCACGGCGGTCGTCGTTCTCGCCGGCGTAATAAACTCTATGAAACTTGCCGGACTCGAAAAAGAAAAAGCGAAAATCGTCGTCAGCGGCGCGGGCGCGGCGGGAACCGCGGTCGCGAAAATAATGCTCGATTACGGCTTCAAAGACATTGTCGTTCTGGACAGCAAGGGAATAATCAATAAAGAGCGTGGAGATCTTTCGCCGGATAAAAAATATCTCAGCGAAACGACAAATCCGCGCGGAATTTCGGGCGGGCTCGCCGGAGCCGTCAAAGGAGCGGACATTTTTATAGGCGTAAGCAAACCGGGAATTCTGACGGGGGATATGGTGCGCGCCATGAACGCGAGGCCGGTTATTTTCGCCCTCGCAAATCCCGTTCCCGAAATAATGCCAGATATTGCAAAAGAGGCCGGGGCATTCATTGTCGCAACAGGAAGGTCCGATTTTCCGAATCAGGTAAATAATGTTCTTTCTTTTCCGGGAATTTTCCGAGGCGCGCTGGACAACGGCATAAAGCAGTTTGACGACAAAATGTTCATTGTCGCCGCGGAAAAACTGGCCGCTTTCGTAAAGAATCCGTCCGTAGACAAGATATTGCCTAGCGTTTTTGAAAAAGGCGTCACCGAGGCGGTCGCGGCGGCGATTAAAGATTAAATGGAAGAAAGCGGAAAAAATAAAGTCGCTGTTTTCGGAGGAGGCTGTTTTTGGTGCACTGAAGCCGTTTTTTCGGAGCTCAAGGGCGTGATTTCCGTAATGCCGGGATACAGCGGAGGAACCATGGCAAATCCTTCTTACGAGGACGTTTGCTTGGGGAAAACGGGGCACGCCGAAGTCATCAAGATAACTTATGACCCAGGACAAATAACTTATAACAACCTTCTGACAATTTTTTTTGCCACGCACGACCCGACTGCCGTGAACAGGCAGGGGAATGATGTCGGCACCCAGTATCGTTCAGTGGTTTTTTATGCAGACGAGGAACAAAAAAGGGAAGCGGAAAAATTCATCGAAAATCTGAACGTATCCGGCCCGAAGGTTGTTACCGAAGTCAAACCTTTGGAAAATTTTTACGAGGCTGAGGAATATCACAGGAATTATTACAAAAACAACTCTTCCGCACCCTATTGCCAGGTCGTCATAAGTCCCAAGCTCGACAAGCTTAAAGAAAAATTCAGTCGGCTTTTGAAGAGCTCCCAAAGCGAATAAAAAAAATTTCAGCCACTATGCTTAAGCATAGTACTTATCAAAACAAAAATTTATTACACTACCATCACTATGACATGTCATAGTGATGGTTACGGGGTTTTAAAATCGAATAAAATAGATTTATGAAAAAAGACAGCGAACTTCCACCCGAACTTTATAAAGTCGCGCGGGAAAAAGGGACGGAAGCGCCGTTCACCGGGAAATACTGGAACAATCACGAAAAGGGGATGTACAAATGTGCCGTCTGCGGAGCGGAACTTTTTTCTTCCGATACTAAATTCGATTCGGGAACGGGCTGGCCGAGTTTCACTTCACCCTCCGAAATTTCGCCGAGCGAAACTTTGGAGGGCAAGCCGGCAAACGATACTAACATAGAACTCCGCGAAGACAACGATTTCGGAATGAAACGTACGGAAGTTGTCTGCAAAAACTGCGGCTCGCACCTTGGACACGTTTTCGATGACGGACCAGAAGACAAAGGCGGAAAAAGGTACTGCATAAATTCCGTTTGCCTTGAACTCGAAAAGGAAAACAAAAACGTAAAATAAAATTACTTTCGGATAAATTGAACCTCCGGAAGCAAACTATCAAAATGTCATTAGTTCCACAGAACGAAACGCTTTCTCAAATATTCGAAAGGCTAAAATCGGCGGAATTCGGCCTGTCCGAAAAGGAAATCGAAAGCAAGATTAAAGAATACGGAGCAAACGAACTTCCCGAACCGAAAGCGAAAGGATTTTTTTCTATTTTTATATCGCAATTTTTCAGTCCGCTTATTTTCATTTTGCTGATAGCGGCCGCGATTGTGGTTTTCATGGGCGAAACCGCCGACGGCGTGATTATTTTTCTTGTCCTGTTTTTCAACGCCGTTGCAGGAACAATTCAGGAAGGGAAAGCGCAAAATACCTTGCGCGCCCTGAAGAATTTTGCGCAGGGGTCCGCCACGGTTTTCAGGGACGGAATCGAAATAATCATTCCCGACAAGGAAGTGGTTCCCGGCGACCTTGTAATTTTGAGGGAAGGAGAAAAAATTCCCGCCGACTCGCGGCTGATATCGGTTTCTTCCTTGCGTATAGATGAATCTGTTTTGACAGGGGAATCCACACCTGTCGCCAAAATATCCGAAGATATGAAGGGGGAATCACTGCCGGTGCAGGAACGGCGGAATATGATTTTCAAAGGCACAAACGTGGCCGGCGGAAGCGGAAGGGCGATTGTCGTAGCCACTGGGCTGAATACGGAAATAGGCAAGATTTCCAGAGAAATAGCCGCTATAGACGCCGACCTGCCTTTGAAAAAGAATATATCTTATCTTTCAAGGGCGATACTGCTTTCGGTATCGGCGATAGGGGCGGCGGTTTTCATACTCGGGCTGTTCAGGGGAGAGGAAATGAGGCATATGTTCACGATAGTCGTTTCGCTATCAGTCTCGATAATTCCGGAGGGATTGCCGATAGTTATGACGCTTGTTTTGGCATCCGGAGTTTTGAGAATGTCCAGACAAAATGTTCTTGTCAAAAAATTGCAGGCGGTGGAAGGGCTTGGGCAGGCGAAAATAATCGCCGTGGACAAGACGGGAACGCTTACCAAAAATGAGATGACCGTGGAAAAGGTTTACGTCAACGGAAACACCTACGAAGTTTTAGGCGCGGGTTACGAACCCCAGGGGTCCGTGCTTGCGAAAGGAAAAACGATAGACCCATTGAATCATCCCGACCTGCTTCTTGCAGGAAGGATAGCTCTATTTTGCGCCAATGCCGAAGCCATTTATATAGAAAAGGAAAAAATATGGAAAGTTTCCGGCGACCCTACGGAAGCCGCCCTGGGAGTTTTCGCAAGAAAAATAGGATTCAAAGAATTGGAGAAAGAGACGGAAAAAATTTTTGAATTGCCGTTTGATTACAACACAAAATATCATCTTGTAGTCCATAAGTTCAACGGCAAAGATTTTCTTACAATAATTGGCGCGCCGGAAAAAGTTATGCGGCTTTCCGAATATATCTTGAAGAATGGCAGGGCGGAAAAAATGTCCAAAGCGGAAATGGAAAAAAGGGAAGAGGTTTTTCTGAAAATGTCGGAGGGAGGATACAGGATTCTCGCTTTCGCTTTCAACGCCGACGCTAATTACGTTTCCGAGGACAAAATGCCCCCGCTTACGTTCGGCGGGTTTTTCGGAATGCGTGACCCGCTCAGGGAGGACGTCAAAGAGGCCGTTGCCGTGGCTGAAAAGTCGGGCATCAGAGTCGTTATGATAACCGGCGACCATAAAATAACAGCGTACGCCATCGCGAGAGACGCGGGGATCTTAAGAGACGGCGACGGAGTAATAACGGGCGAAGAACTGGAAAAACTGCCTGAATCCGAACTGACGGAACGGTTCGCGTCATGCAGTGTTTTTGCCAGAGTGACGCCCGAACAGAAGCTGAAGATAATCGAGATATTCAAGAAAAGGGGAGAAGTCGTTGCAATGACCGGCGACGGAGTCAACGACGCGCCCTCCCTCGCCGCGGCGGACTTGGGAGTCGCGATGGGCAAGATAGGTACCGAAGTCGCCAAAGAAGCCGCCGATATGGTCCTTCTCGACGACAAATTCGTGAACATAACTTACGCTGTCGAAGAAGGCAGAAGCATTTACAAAACAATCAAAAAAGTCATCCTCTATTTATTTTCCACCAGTTTGGGGGAGGTACTTGTGATAATCGGTTCGATGGTTTTGGGAATGCGGCTTCCGATATTGCCCGCGCAGATTATCTGGCTTAACTTCGTCACAGACGGTTTTCTTGTCGTTTCTCTG
>JACQKT010000018.1 GCA_016204355.1 Candidatus Liptonbacteria bacterium | reverse complement strand
TCGTTATTCTGTCAAATTAGTACAATGTGTATGATGGTCGTATTTCGTTCAAATAATTTAATGATTTTTATCGGAAATATTGTTGCCGATTTCCGATAGAATTTCCGATTAAAATTTCCGATAAAATATCGCTCTAATTTAAAGATATTTCGACAAACATTTTGACTCGTTCGACTTTTTGCTCAGAGTCAACCCTGAGTGATATCGAATGGGTTGACAAACATTTGAAAAATCAAAAAACTGATAAAGATTGAAAAACCTATATTTTTTTAATTTTTAGCGTTTTAAAAGTTTGTCGATAAACAAGTTTTACAAGAAAATATAGCAAAAACATCAGTTTTTGTTATATTTTATGTTTTTAATGTTTGGCAACCAACTTTGAAAACAGATTTTTGTTTCTAAGCCAAATAAATTAACATTAGGTATAAGTAAACATGGACAAAAGCGCTACAGGCAAACTCGGCGAGGATTTGGCCTGTGAATACCTTGTTGACAAGGGGTATAAAATTCTCAAGAGGAATTATAGAAGGCCATGGGGCGAGCTTGATATAGTCGCTCGCGCAAAGAATAACGTTTTAGTTTTTGTCGAGGTAAAAGCGCTTAGCGAGAACCCGGCTGGAGGACTTTCGCCAGAGGACCATCTAACCGTCTCAAAGCTCCGCAAACTTCAGAGGACATGTATGGCGTTGGTCGGCGAAAAGCCGGAATGGGTTATTGGCGACAGGGGATGGCAGATTGATTTGATTGCGATAAATATCCCGGTTGGAGCGGATAATCCGAATTTAAAAAATTGCGAGATAAGACACTACGAAAATATCTGATAACCTTGACTTTTTACTTATTTTATATATAATTAAGCCAGCGGCTAGTTCGATTTTGGACTAATCACTTGTCAACCCTACAGGTTGACTTTTTCAAAATCTACGCCTATCATTTAACCAATGAATCCGCCATAGAAGCGGATTTTTTATCAAAAATATGTTCAATCTAAAAGACCTTTCAAAAGCGATAAAACAGGTAGCCGAAGAAAAGGCGCTGGATGCGAAAAAAGTTTTGGAAGTAGTCGAGTCCGCGATCGCCGCCGCTTACAAGCGCGAATACGGAAAGCGCGGAGAAATAATAAAGGCCAAGCTCGACCCTAAGACCGGCAAACTCGATTTCTGGCAGATTAAAACCGTTGTTGATGACACGATGGTTCGATTTGTCGAGGAAGGAGAAGCCGCCCCCGAAGGAGGAGTCGCCGATGGTGAGCCTCGTCTGGGGCGTGAGCCTCGCCCGGCTGAAATTGGACGGGAGGAAGAAGGCCTTTTGCCTAAATACAATCCCGAAAGGCACATCCTCATAGACGAAGCGAAAAAAGAAAAAAAGGACGCCGTTGTCGGCGAGGAGATTTCTTTTCCTCTCGAAACCCATGAAGATTTCGGCAGAATAGCGGCGCAGGCCGCCAAGCAATCCATATTCCAGAAACTGCGCGAGTCGGAAAGAGAGTCGATACTCAAGGAATGGCACGACAAGGAAGGACAGATCGTCAGCGGCCTAGTTCAGCGTTTCGAAAGAGGACATGTTTACGTGGATTTGGGGCGCGCTTTCGGAGTGATGTTCGCCAACGAATCCATTCCGGGAGAACACTACAGGATAGGCGAACGCCTGCGCTTCATCGTTTTGGCGGTACAGGAAGATACACGCTTGCCCGGAATAATTCTTTCGCGTTCGCATCCGAAATTCGTCAGCAAACTTTTCGAGCTTGAGGTTCCCGAGATAGGTGAAGGTGCCGTTGAAATAAAGGCAATAGCGAGAGAGCCTGGAAGCAGGACCAAGCTCGCAGTCTCTTCGAACGCCGAAGGAGTGGACCCGGTAGGGGCGCTTGTCGGACAGCGCGGAACGCGCGTTATGGCTGTTAATAATGAACTCGGCAACGAAAAAATAGACATAGCCGAATGGTCCAACGACCCGGCGAAACTCGTAGCCAATTCGCTTTCTCCGGCGAAAGTCGCATCAGTCGAAGTCATGCCGAGACGCGAAGCGAAAGTTTATGTTCCGGAAGACCAGCTCAGTCTTGCCATCGGTAGAAGCGGCCAAAACGTACGTTTGGCGGCGAAACTCACGGGATGGAAGATAGACGTCCGTTCGCAGGCGCGGCCAGAGGAATCGCAGGAAGGCGGTGTCGCTTCAAACATCGAAGTGGAAGAGTCTGCAGAAGACGACGACGAGGCAGGAGAATAATTTGCCTTGAAAACGAAGTTTAACGTAGAATGAATCTATGAACATCAAAAGAAAAATTATCAATCATCCGGTAAACCAGTACCTTATTCCTAACGTAATCGAAAAAACGCAATACGGCGAGCGCGCCTATGACATTTACTCGCGCCTTCTTAAGGAAAGAATTATTTTCCTCGGGGGGCCGATAAACGACGCCGTCGCGAATTCGGTCATAGCCCAACTGCTTTTTCTCGAGCACGAAGACCCGAAAAAAGACATCAAACTTTATCTGAACACGCCCGGGGGTTCGGTGACGGCGGGGCTCGCGATTTACGACACGATGCAATACGTGAAACCCGACGTTTCAACAATGTGCGTCGGCATGGCCGCCTCGATGGGCGCAGTATTGCTTGCTGCCGGAAATGATGGAAAGCGGTTCGCCCTCCCGAATTCGGAAATTCTTTTGCACCAGGTAATGGGCGGAGCAGAAGGACAGGCCACCGAAATCGAGATAACTGCGAGGCAGATAATCAAGATAAAAGACAAGATAAACCACATACTTTCCAAGCACACCAGTCAGCAGCTCGCGAAAATAGAGAAAGACACTGACCGCGATTTCTATATGACGCCGGACGAAGCGAAAGATTATGGCCTTATAGACGAGATAATCAAGAAACACAAGTAGTTCGCCGTTTCTGTTTTCGGGAATCAGCATAATTTTCTACTGAAAATTTGCCTGCATCTCGACCGCCTTCGCGGTTTCCGATAGCTTCCCGAAAACAGAAACGGCTTCATTTCGCTGGCCGCCGGAGAGCGGCTTTTGTGATAAAATCTATAACAATGGATAAAAAAGAACTTATAAATGAAGTTTTGACGCGCTCGGTAAGTTATATTGTTCCATCTAGGGATGTATTGGAGAGAACTCTTTTATCCGGCAAAAAATTGACTATATACATGGGGGCAGACCCCACCGGACCACATCTTCACTTAGGGCATCTTACCAATTTTCTTTTTCTAAAAAGGATGCAGAATTTAGGTCATAAAGTTATTTTTCTTATCGGTGATTTTACTGCGATGATTGGCGACCCGACGGACAAGTCGGCAACACGAAAACCTTTAACCGAGAAGGATGTTAAAGAAAATATGCGCACGTTTAAAGAACAAGTTTCGCGAATTATTTCGTTTTCGGGTAAAAGCCCAGCGTTGATAAAACGCAATTCGGAATGGTATGAGAAAATGACGTTAAAAAAGTTTATGAAAGATTTACTGGGATATTTCAACGTTCAGAATATGCGCGACAGAGAATATTTTACAGTACAATGGATGTTGCAAAGAGATATGTTTAAGGAGCGCTTAAAAAGGTGGGAAGAAAGCCAGCATACAGAAGGTTTTATAGGCCTAAAAGAATTTATTTATCCTATTTTGCAAGGATATGATGGTGTAGCGATGAATGTAGACATGGAAATTGGCGGTAACGACCAAGTTTTTAATATGGCTATTGGTCGTGCGTTAAGAAAAGCGCACGTTGAAAAAAAGAATACAAGCCCTGACGAGAAATTTTTTGTCGCTACAACGCTTTTGGTAAATCCAAAAACGGGCAAGAAGTTGATGAATAAAAGCGAGGGAGGACTTATAAATCTTGACGATTCCCCGAATGATATTTTCGGCAAGGTTATGGCTCTCGATGACGATTCGATGTTCGCCGTTGCAGAGCACTGCACGCTTCTTCCTGTGAACCGCATTGAAGGCCTGAAAAAGATAAATCCGCGGGACGCAAAACTTGAAATTGCTTTTGCGGTTGTTGAGGTAATTTACGGAAAAACCAAGGCGGAAGAAGCTAAAAAGAATTGGATAAACACTTTCTCCAAAAAAGAAATGTCCGAAGCAAAACTTCCCGAGCTGAAATTGAAATCGAAAAAAATAAGCGTTTTGGATTTGGTCTTATCGGCGAAAACGGTTGAAAGCAAAAGCGAAGCCCATCGTCTTATAAATCAGGGTGCCGTTGCAATAGATGGACAAACAAAAAAAGACCCGCGCGAAGTCGTTGAATTCGAAGGAGGGGAAACCGCAAAAATCGGCAAGAAAAATTTCTTCAGAATAAGGATTAAAAGGATTAAGTAGTCCCTCGTCGTTTCATCCCTTGGGGATACTCGGGACTTTTAGCTCGCTCGGGCCGTTCAGGCTCGATGAGACACTTGAAAATCTAAAACTCTCCGCCGATGGCGGCTCGTTAAGATTTTCTAAGTGAGCGGGTAAGGGGAATCGAACCCCTGTCATCAGCTTGGAAAGCTGAGGTAATGCCATTATACGATACCCGCCTTCGATGAAATCTCCCGCCTTCAATAAACTTTCAGCGGACAAGTCGGTAGGCAAGCCCGCCTTCGTTTTCGTTTTTCATTGTATCCCGCCGCGTTTTTTTGCTCAAGTTTTTCCGAAACAGTTGCCAAAATCATGAAAATCGTGTAGAAATAATCCAATAAATCGTTCGGAAATAAGGCCAAACAATGTTTCACTTTTCTCGGCAGACAAAAATTTTTCTCGGAGTTTTCGCGGTCGGCATAGTGGGAGTTCTGGGTTCAAGGCTTTTATTTTCGAACGCTGGCGTACCGCAGGATTTCATAAACGCAAGGGCACAAGGCGCTCTAATCTCACAGAATATAGTCAATCTTTCCAAGCAGTCCGCGAGCGATCTCGAAAAAATAAACGAACTCGATAATCAGGGCAACTTTACGGAAGCGACAAACGTTGCGCTGAAAGCCATTCAGGAAAGCCAGGAAATACGGAAGCAGGCCGTTGAGCTTTCAAATCAGGTTTCAAGAATGACAACCGCGCTTTCCGGAATAAGCTCTTTCGAAGCGCGACAGGCGGCGCTCGAATCCATTTCAAGCCGCCTTGCTTTGATAAGCCGCCTCATAAACTACAGCGAATATCTCAATCAGCTTTTGGTGGCGCTACAGGCCAAGTTCAGCGGCCAGGCCGGAGACCGCGAAGTGGAATCTATAATTAATCAGATAAATCTTGAGGTAACGGCGATAAATAGCTTCAATAACCAGGCAAGTCGGTCAATGGACCGTTTCGACGCCATAATCAGCGGCCGATAATCAAAAGGCGGCCGTTTCTGAATTCTCCTTATTTTTGCTTGTATGAGGCAGCTTCCTGCTGCAGCGCAACCGATTGCACGGACCTATCGACGTCTGCGCCAGCTTCCGTTATTGTGCGAGCAAGGTAATCGGCGTTGGCTCCTCCTCTGTCGCTTACGATGACAAAATTATTCTTATCCAGCGGAATGATGTTTGTGTCAAAGCGCGACGGGCTGCCCAAAATCGGCAAACCACTTATCGTCCTGTTTTTTAAAGGTGCGGTTGTTGTCGCGCCCGACTCTCCCGTCGGCGCTCCTTCCGGCCATGACACCATCCATTTTCCCGCACCGGCATTCCATGAGTAACTTATCGGCGGAAAAGGGGCCGCCCCAGGATTGTCGGTTATGGTTCCTTTTTGCGAAAAAAATTCGTAAATGTAAATGTCGCCTTCTTCTCCGACGAGCAAAGTTTTCACCACTTTGCCTCCGGAAAACCTGTCTGATTGAAAAGAAGTTTCTTTGATTTGCCACGACGCGGGATGCCAGAACGAGAAACCGAAATCGGAATCCGCATATTGTTTCATTCCGTACAGAGGGTCGAACGGCTTGTCCGCGGGTTTGATTTGCGAGCCAGTGCCCTTTCCGAAATCGGCAGTCGGCGAATTTTGGAATCTTGGGCTTTTGCGGACGATATAATAGGAAATGAAAAGTATGGTTATCAAACCGAGCGTCAATCCTATTATTGCCGAAGCATCAAGGAACCCTTTGTTGTTTTTCATATGTTATTTTCGTGCCGAGGGAGAGATTCGAACTCTCATGGGTTTCCCCACAGGGTCCTAAACCCTGCGCGGCTACCAGTTTCGCCACCTCGGCGTAATCTTTTTATATAGTTTTTAGTTCTTATTTTCAATCGCGCCGAGCTTTGTTCATATCTCCGGATTGATTACCATATAATTTTGTTGTTTATTTAAATAAGCGCTGGCAGTTTCACGCCGGCTTTCAAAAATCAGAACCGGAGATGATGATGCGGTCAGAGAACGAAACTGGATGTTTGATGTGCGGTTTTGTGGCCCGGCTTCCTTACGGATATGTCGGGACGAGGACGTTGTCGATCTGTTCCAGGACGTGCAACGACGCATGGAACAAGCTCTCCTTCGAGGAGAGGCAGGTGAGAATCGACAAAGCAACAGGAAAGGGGCAATGCGGCAGTCCGGGCGCCGCCACAGCTGCCTTCGCCCGCTCAGGCAATTAACTCCGCGCATTAAGGAGGCGCGGCAAGAACGGCGGCTGACTCACGCAAGTCGGCCGCTTTAAATTTGTCCGAAATCGGTATACCACAGCACTGTGATGCATCACAGTGATTGGGATATGCATTAAAAATGCTTGGAATACTTGCACGAAAACAGGGTTATTTAACAAATGAGCTGATTTGACAAATCGGAGATTTTATGCTTAACTTAAGGCAATCGAATAGGCCTGAAAAACCGATTCGAAGCAACTTGAAATAGTAGCAAATAGGGATTTTTCGATTAATTTTTTTTGCCCGTATGGGCACGGAGGCATTATGGAATTCATCGTTGGTATCATCTTGGTATTTTCGATCGCAGCCCTCACGGTTCTGATCGCAGACTCTATCGTTCTGGTGCCGGCATATCACTTCGGAGTGCTGGAACGGTTTCGCAAGCGGACAGGCCACATCTACGATGAAGGAATAGGTTTCAAACTTCCTTTCGTCGACAAAGTTATACCAATCTTGATGGGGCTGACCGCGATACCGCTGGTGGTGAAGTTCACCACCGAAGACAAGCTTCAACTACAAGTTACGGGTTCACTTCAATACCGTCCGGACCCCCGGCGTACCGATAGTGAAGGGAGGAATCTCTTCATCTCGATGACGGAAGCTATAATCCAAAGCGGAATTCAGGACATGCTGAGGGATATGCTTGGTGGGCTCGGCGGCGTCTACAACGCCGAGCATTTCATCGGCAACCGGCAGGCATTGGGCGACCTGATTAACAATATTCTGAAGTTCAGGGAGCCCTATCACTTGCGTCATACTCCGGGAACGGGAGAAGGCAAATGCGGCGTAGATGGTTGTAAGTTTGGAGACAGAATCGACGCCAAAGATCTTATCGCTTTCTACAACTCCCACTGGAAGGCAATCAAGCAAAGGAATGAAGAAGAGAGAACAAGGGGGGGGGAGGCATCAACCGTCGAACAGAGATACGGCATAGATGTGGAGGTGTTCGTGCTTGCAAACGTCGACTTCTCGGATGACATCAAGGATTCCTTCGAGAAAGAAAAAGAGGCGGAGGCAAGAGCGCGGGCGTTCAGAACAAAACTCGAAATGGCTGGCAAAGCACAAACCCTTCTGCAGATTGATGGCCAAACAGCACTGAACGCCGCAGACGTTTCGCTCAACCCGAAGATCGCCGAAAACAAAGTGGTAGTTTCAGTCGAGGGTCAAGCCGGTGTCTTAGGCGGTATTCTCGGATTGCTCAAGAAATAACGAAAGGAGAATGGTATTATGTCACACATCGATGCACCTGAAAGGGCCGCCCTGGTCAAGAACAAAGCAACGGTTTTCTGGCTTGCGGCGCTGATTGCGCTTGTGGCGATGATTCTTATCGCCGCGGCGAACTTCGCGTCAAATGCCGGGAAACCGACGGGCGTTACACCAGGCGTTTACCGCCAGCTGGTCGTCGGGGAGAAGGATGAAGTACGCATCCAGCTCCCGCCGAGGTCGTGGTGGGACCTCGACGTTGACAAGCCGGTAATTATACGGCTTGCCAATGGCGAGAAGTACGAGCGGCGACCCGACGGCTCGATATTCAAAATCGAAGCCAGCGGTGCGCTCAAGCCGGTGCAGAATGTCGGGGATGTAATTCCCGGCAGTGTCATCTATCTCACTACGAAAAAAGGCGAGAAGATGGCGAAAGTTTCCGTTTCAACGGTCCGGAAGTAAAGAACAAAGCCGGACGGAAAAGAAAAATCCCGAACCAAAGTTAACACGCTCCGCGAGCCCGCAAGGCAACCGGAGCGTTTTTTTGTGAATATAATGCGAATTACGGTATGCGAAAGCCTTTGCGAATGGGCACATGCGAACTATATTATATGCGAATACTGCGAAAAGAATTGTGAAAGACACCCTTCCTTCGCTAAAGCTACGGAGGGTTATTCGCTATAGTAACTTTCATTAGAGGTGAATAACAAAAACCCCGCGGCGAGCGGGGTTTTAAAAAGAACAAACGGAAAATCTATTAGCAGCCTTGGAACGAACCTGCCCCGAGGAATTGTCCGACAAGGAACGGAAGTCCGCGAGAAAGAATCGCGACTATCATGGCTATAGCTGCGTAGAGAAGCTGATGGTTGGCTTTCTTTATCTTTTCTTCGTCGCCGCCGGAGGTAAGGTAGTTGTACGCGGCCCAAAGAATGAAGATTACGGTCAGAACCACCAGTATCGTGAAAATCCAGGCGACTAAGGTACAAAGCGCGCCGCTTATTGTCGTGAACTGAACGTTGGTGGTAGGCGGAAGCTGTGGCCCGGGACCGGTCTGAGCAAGGGTTATAAACGGCAGGGCAGAAACAGCAATGCTGCTGATACCCGAAATCAAACCTGCAGCCTTTGAAATCTTATTTTTCATTATCTTTTTCTTTTCCAGCGACCTTTAAATTGTTAGTTAAAATATAACACAAAAAGGCGTTTCAGCAATTATCGGGATATTAACATCAGGCCTAAACTCCGGTAAGTTCTCTTATCAGGGAAACAACGCCGTTTGCGAGCAAGATTACCGCAAAACCTATGACCGCATAAGTTATGGTCCGCCGTCCCATTTTCAATCTCTCCTCGTTTCCGGCGGCTGTGAGAATCTGATAACCGCCGACCATTACCATTATCGAAACAATCGGGATGGAAAGTGTGAAAAGCGCGCCAAGTATGTTTTGAACCAATTGCTGGAAGGTAGAGGTTCCTAAAGGGTTAGTAAGAGTGATGCCGCCGCCCGTGCCGCCCGTATAATCGGTTCCGCCGGTCTCCCCGGTGCCTCCGGGTTGCGCCAGCGCAACTCCAACGTTAAAAATCCAAAAGAATACTGCGGATATCAGCTTTTTCATTAGGATTATTTTACCACCACACCTTTCGAAAATCTATTGCTGTTAGTGTGTTCACGAACAACCCACCCCGCTCTAATTATAAGTTATTGTATTAATATCAGAAAAGGTGAGGTGGCGTGCTTTATTTTGCGCAGAAACTTAATCCCCCACATAACAAGTTATGTAGGGGACAAGCCCTTTCTAGTATCGGCCAGGACAAAAGCTTAGGCCGGTTTCATTCGATTGCCCTGCGATAACGACCGAGACGTCGAGCTTGCAGGCGTCATTCTGGCCTATGGATAGAATATTCAGCAAATCGCTTTCGGCTTTCGACTGCGACGCGGCGTTACGCAAGTAAATATAAAATTTGCTTGTGCTTCTCTGATAGGAAATTTGATAATCGTCTTCATCCTGCAATATCGCAAAGCCTTCATCAGTATCCGCGACCGTATTATAAAAATTTTTTACCACAACGCTCCCTTCCATGGTGCCGATACTTATAGTTTCCCCTTTGGGAAAAGTATCGGATACCGAGGAAGGCGTCGGCAATGACGATGAAGATGATTGCGGCAGGGGCGATGAAGAAGAATTATTCTGCGAACCGCCTCTCGAGTAATAAAACCAGGAATAAATTCCGCCGCCGATTACGATAACGACCAGAACTACGAATATGTACAAAGTTTTTTTCATGCCATCAGAAACAAAATCATGACCTGCTTACAACATCCCAGTGATTGTGTTCTCTTGCGTACACGGCGCCGTTCGGCGCGAGGTATTGAGCCGCACCGTCGCTTCTTACGCCTACGTACGTGAAATTATTCGTTATGTAGCTGTCTAGAGACGCATCCAACCTTATGTCGACTTTATAGCCGTGAGTGTGAGTGTAAGTTGCGGCTGGGTTGTCCTGCGGGTGATTACCTGTTCCTTCCGTTATGGTTATGTTGCAATTGCAGTTTCTCTTCAGGTCTACCACGGCGTTTACAATCGATTGCTGGAGCCCGTCAACAACCGCGGCGCCGGCTCCGGACTTAATGCCGATATTATTTTGCCCAAAAATTTGTCTCACCTGCGCGTCCGTCAACCCACCCCAGTTTCCGCCCGCGCCTCCTCCTCCAAATTCTCCTCCGCCCCCTGTGTAGGTACTACTTCCAGTGCCAATGCCTCCTCCTCCGTTATTTCCCCCCGGCACATAAACATTGTTCAGGCCTTCGAGCTCCAGATTAACCAACCCCGGGTTTACTGCATAAAGTATAAGAAAAGCCCCGAACAGAAGTATCAGCCCCAACAATGCCTGCAATATCTGGTCTCTGGCATCGCTTTGTGTAGAAGGATTGCCTGCGGCAAGGGCATATCTGAACCCTGCCCACGTTATCACCCCTACCGCCAGAAACACCCCTCCTATCAAAGCGAACTGATAGAAATTGTTTATCCAGTTTGTTACGGATTCGGCGCCGCTTAAATTTTGCGGGGTCGCGATATCGGGAACGGAAGAAAGATCAACCTGACCCGTGGCTGCCAAAGCGAGAGAAACGTTGAGGGCGGGAAAGAGGAAGATAAGAAAATATTTCCGCATATATTTTTTAAAATGTAGGAGTATTACCGCCTGGATTATCTTCGAGGGGTGGATTATATTGTTCTCCGCTATAATCGCCGGCGTTACCGGAAAAGGGATTTGTCGGATTGAACGGCGATGTAGCGCTGCAGCTTATCGTGAATCCGGAGCCGCCGAATCCTTCGGTCTGGCTTGCTATGGCGGAAAGAAGAGTGTTGACGATAAGAAACGCGCCGAGTGCGATGAGTATTCCCCATACAGCGCCGGTAGCCATCTTTCTGCCGCTCGAAAATCTTTCTTCCGAACCGCCGGACACAAGCATCATCATGCCGCCGATGGTTATCATAATCGGGCCTATCACAAAAAGCGTCAGCGTCATTATGAAATAAATCACCATCTGTGCTGTTGAAAAAAGATGACACACATTGCAGTCAACTCCGCTGCATGACACCAAAGGACCCCAGTAGCCGGTTGGGAAAAGGGAAACATCGGCAAAAGCGGCGAAGGGAAAAAGAAGCATATTGAAAGCGAGGAACGACAGGAAAATTTTTTTATTCATGTTTTTAACGTCCTTGCATTAGCCTTGTAACCTGGTCCTGCGCCTGAAAGAGGACTTTTCTTATATCTCCTTTCCCGCCGAGCGCGTTCAAAATCGCCTCATCAAATATTTCGTCAATTCGGTTTTCGTCAATCTGATTCCATGAGCGCGCAGTAAGCGCCTGTTTTGCAAAAACACCGAAAGCGACATCATTGATTTTCTGGCTTATAAGAGTTCTCAGCGCTGGCGGATTGCCGCTCGCATTAGAATAATTCTCAGCGATTTGCTGCTGCGTGGAGGCGTAAATTACGAAATCCCAGGAATCTGCAGGATTTTTGCTCTGCTTTGAAACGGCCAGTCCCCAGTAATCGGCGTAATTTACCGCATTCGAGGGATTTATTTGCGGGAAAGGCGCTATCCCTATCCGCAAGAACGGACTTTTCACTTTTATGCTCTGCAGGTCGGAGTTGTATCCGAAAATCATAGCTATATTACCGGCAGAAAAATTATCGACATCTTTTTGCTGGGTTTCGTTCCATGTGTAATAGGTGGAACCGGAATCCGCGAAACGAAGGTAAAAGTTAAAAGCGCCGATTCCCTTTTCGGAAGCGAACGACGCGTAATTTCCGGTCGTCATTGCGACCCCGTTTTGAAGCATTATCGCGTTCAAAATATCAACCGCGTTTGTCACCGTTTTTTGCGAACCTCCCAGAGCGGCGCCCGCTCTCGTTATTTGTCCACTTACGGAAATTATCCGCAATTTGGGAATATCGGACTGAAACTGTTCCCATGTCGACGGGGGATTCGCGATTCCCGCCTGGTCAAACAATTCTTTGTTGTAAATCAAAGAAAGAGTATCGAAATAAGTAGGCAACGCGTACACCTGACGGGTTTGGGTATTGCCGCCGGATGTCAAAACGAAATCCTGCGCGACTTCGGCGGGGAAAAGATTTTCAAGCTGGCTCGTGTTGAACTGCGAAGGCGGCGCAGGATAAAGAACGTTGGCGTTTTTTATCAGACTTCTGTTATGAACCGGAAAAATATCCGGCCCCTGTCCCGACGCAAGCGCGTTCAGGAGCGTAGTTTCATAATTATTTTTACTTACCTCCTTATAAGTTACGTTTACGTTCGGATGCGATTGTCTGTACGCGCTTATGATGGGCTTTATGACAGTTTCTTTTTCAAAGCCCCACATCACGAGCTGCACTCCCGCAGTTTCGCTGGGGCGAAGATTGAAGAGAACCAATACTGCGATAAGCAAAAGAACGGCTATTGTCGTTCCTATGATAACTGTCTGCTTTGAAGATAGGTTCATTAATATAATGCGAATGATGCGAAATAAGACGCGAATTATGCGAAAAACAGTCTAAAATATTTTCGTGTCATTCGCGATAAAATTGGCATCATTCGCATTATATTAAAACTATTCCGGCAAGCTTGTCTCCCTGCTTGAGATTCATTATACGGACTCCCTGCGCGGAACGCCCCGTGGTCCTTACTCCAGACAAACCCGTTCTTATAACCTGTCCTTTTTCCGAAAGTGCGAGAATTTCGGTTTGTTCGGTGATAAGCTGGGTCGCGATCAACGAGCCGGTTTTCGGGGTGATATTCGCTATCTTTATCCCGGAGCCGCCCCTGTTCTGGATTTTATACTCCTTCAGAGGGGTTTGTTTCCCGAAGCCGTTCGCCATCACCGCGAGAACTTTCGCTTCTTTCGTTTCGCTTTTTATTATATCAAACCCGGCGACTTCGTCGTTCTTCTTCAGTTTTATCGCCCTGATTCCGCTCGCCGTTCTCGACATCGGCCTAGCCTGCGTTTCCTTGAATCTTATCGCCTGGCCGTTTTTGGTTCCCAGGATTATCTGGTCGGAGCCGCTTGATAGACGCGCCCATTTGAGGCTGTCTCCTTTTTTTCCGCCCTGGGCGGAGAGTTTAATCGCGATGATGCCGGTCCGGCGTATATTTTTGAAATCCTCAAGCGGCGTTTTTTTGATGACGCCGCTTTTGGTGACCATTATCAGATACTTGCCTTCGGAGGGCTCTTTCTTTTCGCTGTAGTTCACAACTGCGCTGACGTTTTCATCCGACGGCAGTTCGAGAAAGTTATGTATCGCCCTGCCCTTGGAAACCCTGCTCGCTGCCGGAATTTCGTAAACCTTCGTCTGGAAAACCCTGCCGCGGTCGGTGAAGAAAAGTATGTTGTCGTGGGTTCCTGCTGCGAAAAATTGCGTTATGAAATCTTCTTCGCTCACTTCCGACCCTATCAACCCTTTCCCGCCGCGCTTCTGCGCCTTGAACGAATCGGGGGGAAGGCGTTTTATGTATCCTCCCGACGACAGTGTTATAACCGCTTCTTCTTCTGGAACCAGGTCTTCTTCGCTGAAAGTTTTCACGCCGCCGTCTACAACGGAAGTTTTTCTGTCGTCGCCGTATTTTCCCTTCAACTCTTTTACTTCCGTTTTTATTATGCCCAGTATTTTCGCCGGGCTTTTGAGTATCGTCTCCAGATCTTTTATCAGCGCGAGCTTCTCTTTCAATTCGTCTTCTATTTTTTTTCTTTCGAGCGCGGCCAGGGTTTGGAGACGCATTTCGAGTATCGCGTTCGCCTGGATGTCGCTCAATTTGAATTGCTTTACGAGATTCTGATGCGCGTCATTCCTGTCTTTAGATTTTTTTATCGCCGCGATTATTTTGTCTATCACTCCGAGAGCCTTGTGCAGTCCTTCAAGAATATGCGCACGCTCCTTGGCTTTTTTGAGGTCGAATTCGGTCCGGCACCGTACGATTTTTTTTCTGTATTCGAGATGTTCGGCAATCACATCCTTCAGCGTCAAAAGCTGAGGCTGTATTCCGTCGACGAGTGCAATCATATTCATATGAAAATATTTCTGAAGGTCGGTGTATTGATAAAGCTGGTTCAGAATTTTCTGCGGGTTCGCGTCCGATTTAAGCTCGACGACGATGCGCAATCCTTCACGGTCCGATTCGTCGCGGATGTCCCTTATCCCTTCTATCTTTTTGTTCTGCACCAGCTCCGCCATGTGTTTTATCAGTTCCGATTTGTTCACCTGGTACGGAATTTCGGTGATTATGATATCGAATTGCCTGCTTTTTCTTTCCTGTATGTCGGCTTTCGCGCGCGCCAGAATGGGGCCTTTTCCGGAAGAATAGGCTTCGCGAATGGCTTTTTTGTCGAAGATAACGCCTCCTGTTGGGAAATCGGGGCCTTTTACGAATTTAAGGAGGTCGTCGGTGTCGGCATCGGGATTTTCCGCAAAATGAAGAATGGCGTCGGCGACTTCGTTGAGATTGTGCGGAGGAATGTTCGTCGCCATTCCCACGGCAATCCCAACCGTTCCGTTAAGAAGAAGGTTCGGGAGTTTCGCGGGAAGGACTTTCGGCTCCTGGCGCGTACCGTCGTAGTTATCCTGCCAGTCGACAGTTTCCTTTTCTATGTCGACGAGCAGTTCCTCACTTATTTTGGAAAGCTTGGCTTCCGTGTAACGCATGGCCGCAGGCGAGTCGCCATCTATCGAACCGAAGTTTCCCTGACCTGTGACAAGCGGATAGCGCAGTGACCAGTCCTGCACCATTCGCGCCAGCGCGTCATAGATTGAAGTATCGCCGTGAGGGTGATAGCGAGCCATTGTTTCGCCAACCACGTTCGCCGATTTCCTGGTCTTGGCGAGATGGGTCAGTCCGCTATCCCACATTGCCCACAAAATGCGCCGCTGAACCGGTTTCATTCCGTCGCGTACGTCGGGAAGGGCGCGGCTGACTATGACGGACATCGCGTAATTGAGATACGATTCCTGAAGCTCTTTTGTTATTTCCCTTTTTTCTATGTTGCTCATGGTGTGTAAAACATAATGCTAACGACGCGAATTTTTATACGCCTGCCTGCCGGTAGGCAGGAATGCCGCGAATACCGCAAATTTTTATTTCCATTGTATTCGTAATATTTGCATTATATTTCATGGCTGTATCAGATAACTTTTCGGCTGGCTTATCGTCTCGAATAGAGAACCGGCAAGTCCTGCGATTCCGTTGCCGATCGTAGCCAATCCGGATTCAAGCGTTTGCAAAAAAGTAAATTTTTCGGAAACATTTTCCTGCTGCTGAGGAACGCCAACCGACGTCACCAGGGTATTGAAATATTTTATCCAGACAAAGACGACCAGTATCATGGCTATGCTCGAAAAAAGAACGAGCCATTTCCTTTTAGTGGCGTCGTCGCCCTCGCGCAATTTTTTTATGAAATCGTACATGTTCGCTAATGCCCACAAGGTAATGCTAATACGCTAATTTATGCGAATACCGCAAATTTTTATTTCCATTGTATTCGTAATATTTGCATCATTAGCATACATTCGTAGATTTGCATTATGTCACGCACTTTTCAAAATGATAGGTTTATTCTTCAGGTTTTCCAGGTCTTTTTTCTTGAAAACGAACTTTTCCTGTATTTCCGGTTTTTGCCCGAGCGCCTTTGCGAACGAGTCGTGTTTTTTCAGGAATCCCGGTATGATGACGGCGGGCTCAAGCTTTTTCGCGAGCTTCGCGGCGTTTTCTTCGGAGAGAAAATGGTCTCCGACAGGGACAAAAATGACATCCTGTTCGCTGAATTCTTCGGCAATTTCCGGCTCAAGGCCGTTTGAAAGATGTCCAAGAAAAACAAAACCGAGATTCTCCCATTTGACCAGATAGACCGTTTTCAAAAACTTTTCCGTCGATTCCTTGTCGACCGGCCATCCTTGTATATGTATATCCTTGAATTCGTATTCTCCGGGAAACGAGATTTCGTTCGTTTCGGCCATCTCCGCATTCGGGGCCATTATCGTTTTTAGAACAATGTCTGCCTTGAGGCGATTGTTATTAGGGTCCACCAGGAGGGAAATATCGCCGCTTTGCAGCCGGAAGCATCCGTCTCCGAAATAGTTTATTACCATACCAGGTAGTAGAAATTCGATTTAGTTAATATTAAACGACAAATTTTCGCAATAATTTAGCTAACAGTAGTTCCTGCCGCTGCGATGCATCACGGCGGCATGCCTGGGAGTAATCGAATTTTCACTACCTGGCATGTGTGCCTAATTTTACCGCAAAAACGGCTTAATTTCAAACGGAAAAAACGGAAAAATTTGCATTATTCGTCAATACCTTTTATAATTGGGCAATGTTAACCAAACGGGTAAAATCAAAAATAATAAAAGATACGCAGAAACATGAAAAAGACACCGGCTCGGCCGAGGTTCAGGTGGCCGTGCTTTCGCGGAGAATAGACGAGCTTTCCGGTCATCTCAAAAAGAACCCCAAAGACCAGCACTCGAGAAGAGGGCTTTTGAAAATGGTCAGCCAGCGCCGCAAGTTTTTGAACTATCTTAAAGAGAGGCACCCGTCGGTGCACCAGAAGCTCGTCAAGAAGCTGGGACTGAATAAATAAACAAATAATGAAAGGAAACAGCATCCACGCCGACCAAAGGGTCGGTATCTTCATCGACGTCCAGAATCTTTACCATTCGGCCAAGAATCTTTATCACGGGCGCGTCAATTATAAGGAACTCATAAAAAATCTTGTTGCCGGACGGCAGCTGATAAGAGCCGTCGCTTACGTCGTGAAAAGCGAAACGGCGATAGGAGAAGCCGCTTTTTTCGAAGCGCTTGAGAAAGAAGGGCTCGAATTGCGCTCGAAAGATTTGCAAATTTATCCGGACGGCACGAAAAAAGCGGATTGGGATGTCGGCATGGCGGTTGACGCAATAAGAATGGCGCCGTTTCTCGACTCGGTGATACTTGTTACCGGAGACGGAGATTTTTGCCCCCTCGTAGATTATCTGAAATGGGGAGTGGGCCGGCTGGTGGAAGTGGCCGCTTTTCGTCGCAGCGCTTCGGGGAAAATACAGGAAGCGGCCGACAGATTTGTCAATATTGAAGACATACCGAGGATAATTTTGCGAAAGTGATTTAAGATTTATGAATCGTTCCGCAAAAATTTTTAAAACATAAATCTCGAATCATAAATCGTAAATCATATCAAATGGCCATACAAAGAAAACAATATACAACTGAAGTCGGCGGGAAAACATTGACTATAGAAATATCTTCGCTCGCCGAACAGGCGAACGGAGCGGTTTTGGCCAAATACGGCGAGACGGTTGTTTTGGTAACGGCCGTGATGGGCGCATCGGAGGGGAACTTCGATTACGTGCCGTTGAAGGTGGATTATGAGGAAAGATTTTATGCCGCCGGGAAAGTTATAGGCAGCCGCTACGTAAGGCGCGAAGGCAGGCCGTCAGAAGACGCGATACTTTCGGCGCGCCTCGTCGACCGCGTCATCAGGCCGCTTTTTGACGAACGCATCAGGCGCGAAATGCAGGTTGTGGCGACAGTTCTCGCGTTCGACGAAGAAAACGACCCGGATTTCGTCGGGCTTGCGGCGGCATCGATGGCGATCGGCATATCCGATATTCTCTGGAACGGGCCGGCTTCCGGCGTTCGTGTCGGCAAGATAGGAGACCAACTCGTAATCAATCCGACATCTTCGCAAATCAGGCAATCCGATTGCGTTTTTGAAATATTCGCCGCCGGACCGAAAGGAAAAATCAGCATGATAGAGCTCGGCGGGAAAGAGGCCGACGAAAAAGATATTTTGGAAGCGTGCGCCATCGCCCAGAAAGAAATAGACAAGCTTGTGAGTTTTCAGGAAAAGATAATAAAGGAAAACGGGAAAAAGAAAACCGATTTGAAACTTTTCGAAGTGGACGCGGAATTGAAAACGGCGGCTGAAAAATTTTTGGAAGGCAAACTTGAAGGCGCGATATACAAGCCGAACAAGCTCGAATACAACGAAGCGATGTCGAAACTGCGCGCCGAATACATTGCGAATCTTTCAGAAAACGAAAAATTCGATGAGCGCTCGGCGAATTTCGTCTGGGAAGACGCTGTCAATTCCATCGTTCAAAAAAATATTTTGGAGCAGGAGAAACGCCCCGATGGCAGGAAGCTGAACCAGGTCAGGAATCTCAACGGAGAAGTAGGCCTTTTCGAAAGAACGCACGGCTCGGGGATTTTCATCCGCGGAAACACGCAGACTCTCGCGGTAACGACACTCGCCGCGCCGGGCGCGGAACAATTCATCGAAACGATGGAGATAACCGGCAAAAGGCGGTTCATGCTGCACTATAATTTTCCGCCGTATTCCGTCGGCGAAACAGGCACTTTCCGCGGACCGGGACGGCGCGAGATAGGGCACGGCGCGCTCGCCGAAAAAGCTCTCCGTCCGCTGATTCCGCCGCAAGAGCAATTTCCGTATACCATTCGCGTTGTCGCCGAGACGCTTTCTTCGAACGGCTCTTCTTCGATGGCGACGGTTTGCGCATCGACTCTTTCGCTTATGGATGCCGGCGTGCCTTTGGAAAAACCGGCTGCGGGAATCGCGATGGGAATTGTCGTGAGCGGAGACGGAAAATATAAAATCCTTACGGACATACAGGGCCCCGAAGATTTTTACGGAGGAATGGATTTCAAGGTTGCAGGAACAAAGGACGGCGTTACGGCGGTCCAGCTCGACGTGAAAGTCGAAGGCCTTACTTACGAAATGATAGAAAAAACTTTGGCGCAGGCGAAAGAAGCGAGGCTCGGCATACTCGATTTTATGGCCGGAATACTTGCGGCTCCGCGGGAAAAACTTTCGGTTTACGCGCCGACGATAATACAGCTTCAGATAAATCCGGATAAAATCGGGGCAGTCATCGGTTCAGGAGGGAAAGTGATAAACGGGCTTATCGAAAAATATGGACTCGGGAGCATCGACATCGAAGAAGACGGAAGGGTTTTCATATCGGGAACGGACATCGAAAAGGCGAACGCGGCGCTCGAGGAAATAAAGGCGCTTACCCGCGAATACAAAGTTGGAGAGATAATCGAAGGGAGTGTTATTAAGATTCTCGACTTCGGTGCTATCGTCGATTTGGGCGGCGGGCGCGACGGAATGATTCATGTCTCCGAACTCAAAAACGGATTCGTAAAAACCGTCAACGAAGTGGTGAAGGTAGGCGATTTCGTGCGCGCAAAAATCATCCGCGTGGATGCCGACGGGCACATCGGATTGTCGTTGAAACAACTTCAATAAGTTTGCGGCAAGCCAACCGCAGTTTTGTGAAATCCGGCTACCTGCTATAATCTCGGTAACGAGATGGAACCGGGGCAAAATCAAAATCCTAATATCCCGCCGCCGCCGGCAGAAATAACCGTAAGGACTATGGCTTCGGACATCGCATCCGTCGCCGAAAGCGGAGGATTTCTTCCGAAAGCGCAAACAATAAAATTTTCTTTCAAAAGTGCGGAAGAAAGGGAAAAAGAAAACAAGCCTGCGGCCACCGCGATTCCGGCAGTAAGTAAAGCTCCTGCAAGCGATTTTTCGGAAAAGCCCCGCAAAGAATCGCTCTTTTCCAAACCAGCAGTTGTCTATTCTTTTATCGCGATATTATTGATAGCTTTCTTCTTTGCCGGATATTATCTGATTTTCCCGCTGCTCAATCCGCAATAAATTTTATAAAGTTCAGCCCAGGGGAGAACATTCCTGGGCTGGTTTGCTGTCCGGCAGGGCTGTAGGGTGTTCCGATCTTAGTTCTGGAAAATTCCCTGGTGCGTGAGTTTTTCAAGTGCCGCGGTCACGTCTTCTTTCCTAACGATGAAAAATTTCCCTTCCTCGACGATGTCCCGCACCGCCATTGCCATGTCTGCCTGACAAGCATCGCACTGGCAAGCTTCACCCATGCAACCGGTGTTTCCGCGGACACCCTGATGTTTTCTGAAAAGCTTCAGCAGTTTTCCTGCGATTTCGGTAGCGATTATCGCATCCATCTGTTTTTCCTCACTCAGTTGTTGGCGGCCAATATACCACAATTAGAATATCATTTTGACAAAAACCTTCCCAGCTTTTTGAGCGCGATTCTAAACCTACAAATCCCTAATCCTCTTTTTTTCTTCAAGTGCTTTCCGCTGAAGAAAAAGCCCAATCCAGTTTCCCCCCCTCTTTTCCAAAAATAACAAAATAGAGGTTAGGTATTATTAAAAGGAAAACCACAACAATTATAAACATACTTCCTGCGGTGCTATAACCGGAGTTAGATTCATCAATTAAGGCATTGACTAAGAAAATGACAATTCCAATATCTCCTAAAATTGTGAGAGCCCTAAGAATTTTCATATTTTTATATGACGTACTTATAAATAAAACCTACTTCTCCGCTGCCAGCGTTTTAACCTTGGCTTTAATCGCGTTCAAAAGTTTTTTGTCTTCGGCGAGTTTTTCGCAGGCTTTTTCCATTCCGACTGCGATTTTTTCTCCTTCGAACGAATAGGAAGCGCCGGATTTAGTGAGTGCTCCGTATTTGAGCCCGGCGTTCAAAACATCGGCTTCGTATGAAATTCCTTTGCCGTACATAATGTCGAATTCCGCGAGTCTGAACGGCGGAGCGACTTTGTTTTTTACAACTTTAACTTTGACACGGCTGCCGACGACGTCTTCTCCTTTTTTAACCTGCGCGATTCTCCGGACATCAAGCCGAACGGAAGAAGCGAACTTAAGAGCAAGCCCGCCGGGAGTCGTTTCCGGATTTCCGAACATAATGCCGATTTTCATCCTTATCTGGTTTATAAAAATTATCATCGTTTGAGACCTCGCCGAGAGCGCCGTGAGCTTGCGGAGCGCCTGCGACATCATTCTCGCCTGCCTGCCGATGTGCTGGTCTCCCATTTCTCCCTCGATTTCGGCTTTCGGCGTAAGTGCCGCCACCGAATCGACGACTACCACGGAAATCGCTTCCGAGCGCACCAAACTCTCGAGAATATTCAACGCTTCTTCTCCATTGTCCGGCTGGGATATCAAAAGGTCGTTTATTTTCACTCCGAGGCGCGCAGCGTATTCCGGGTCGAGGGCGTGTTCGGCGTCTATGTATGCCGCTTTGCCGCCCTGTTTTTGCGCCTGGGCGACGACGTTAAGGGCGAGCGTCGTTTTCCCGCTGCCTTCGGGCCCGAAAATTTCGATTACGCGTCCCCGCGGCAATCCGCCGACTCCAAGCGCGAGGTCAAGTGAAAAAGAACCGGTCGGAATCACGGACACGTCGACATGCCTTACTTCGCCGAGCTTCATTATCGCGCCTTCGCCGAACTTCTCCTGAAGGGAAGTCATCAGCTCATCGAGCTGATTTTTGGTTTCCTGCGGTGAGTTTTGCTTGCCCTGAGCTTGTTGAATGGGTCGAACCACTTTGCTTTCTTCTTTTTGTTTTTTTGGCGACATCGGGTTAATTCTACTTTATCTCCGGCAAATTAAAAACCGCCGTTTTGCTGAGTGCTTGTCGGCTGTGCCGCGGGTTGTTGGTAAAAGACGCGGAGAGCTACTTTAGTTTCCTTGCCCAGAAATTTTTTTGCAGTTATTTCTATATTGTTCATTTCCGGCGAAAGCATAACGGTTTTCTGCCATTCTCCGTTCGGCTGAACCTCTATCTGTTCGTTGCCGATTCTAAGTTCGTCGCTGTTCGATACCTTACCGGTTATATTGATGTAATTTCCGTAAACCACCGTCATGTCCTCGGTTGGGTAAGTTACCGTTATCACGGGCGTTCCCGATATCGTATAAAACCTGAAACCGAGATATATAAGAAGAACCAAGGCGACCGCTCCGGCCACCAGATATCCGCCTATAGGTTTTTGCGAAAACCTGTTCTTCGGCAGTTCGTCCGCCTTTCCTGAACTCTTGGGATTGGCGAATTTTTTAATGTGTTCCCATGCTTCGTCGGAATCGAAATCCAGAACATCACCAAGCCGCGAAATGTATCCTTTTAAATAAGGTGCCGGCGGCAGGCGGTCGTAATTGCCGGAAAAAATCGCTTCAAGATGCTGCAGAGAAACACCAGTAAGTTCCGACAGACGCCGTATGTTGAATCCGCGTTCACGCATCCGCTCATTCAAAAAAGTTGAAAATTCGGAGTAGTCCATTCTTTTATTCCTGAAAAGTATCCTTACTCAAATAAACATCCCTCGGCTTCGCTCCGTCTCCCGGGCCGATTATTCCTTTTTCTTCCATAAGATCGAGGAGACGGGCGGCGCGGGCATAGCCGACTTTGAGGCGTCGCTGCAAAAGGGAGGCGGAAGCTTTTTGCGCCTGGCGGACAACCTCCACGGCCTCATCGTACATTTCGTCCAAGTCTTCTTCAAGCGATTCGTCGAAAATCGACATCGCTCCGCCGTTGCCATTTCCGTTTTCGGCGGAGAACTGGATTTCCTCTTCGGGGGCGGCATTGTTGTCTCTTATAAAGTCCGCGACCTTCTTTATTTCTTCTTCGGTTATGTATGCTCCCTGAATTCTTTTCGGTTTCGAAAGTTCGGATGAAACAAAAAGCAAATCTCCCGCGCCGAGCAATTTTTCGGCGCCCGACGTGTCGATTATCGTGCGCGAATCGACCTGGCTCGCAACCTGAAGCGCGATGCGGCTCGTAATATTCGCCTTGATTAGCCCTGTGATTATTTCGACAGACGGTCTCTGGGTCGAAAGAACTAAATGTATGCCTGTTGCCCTCGCCATCTGCGCGAGACGGACGACGGAACCTTCCACTTCGCGCCCGTAGGAAGTCATCAGGTCGGCGAGTTCGTCGACGATTATCACTATATAAGGGAGAACGTCGGGCTGGTTTTGGTTTTCGCCGCCTGTTTCGCCGACGATTTTCGAGTTGTAGCTCTTGATATCGCGGTTGCCCGATTTCTGGAGAATCTCGTATCTCTGTTCCATTTCCTTTATCGCCCAGCGGAAAACGTTGAGCGATTTTTTGTTTTCGACTATCACCGGGCTTACGAGATGGGGGATTCCTTCATATCCCGAAAGTTCCACGCGCTTCGGGTCCAGCATTATGAGCTTCAGCGTGGCCGGGGAATTTTTGTAAAGAAGCGAGATTATGAGCGACTGGATCATTATCGATTTTCCGCTGCCGGTCGAACCCGCTATCAGAAGGTGGGGCATCCGTTCGAGGTCGGCGAATATCGGCTCGCCGGTTACGTCTCTTCCGAGCGTGAAACCGAGCAAGCCGGAAGAATTGAATTCCTGGTAGGCCATGAGGCTTCCGAGCCGGACGAGCGCCGCCGCTTTGTTCGGCACTTCGATTCCGACGAGCGATTTTCCAGGTATCGGCGCTTCTATTCTTATCGGATGCGCCGCGAGAGCAAGCGCGAGGTCCTGCCCGAGCGCCATAATTCTTGAAAGTTTCACGCCCTCCGCCGGCTTCAATGTGTATCGGGTAACTTTCGGTCCTATGTTTATCTCGCCCATTTCGACGGGAATTCCGAAGCTGTCGAGAGTTCTCTTTATAATGTTCGCGTTCGCGCGCAGGTCGCCGGTCGTCGGTTTTTCGGTGGAAGATTTCAAAAGGTCGAGCGGCGGCGGGACATAATTCTGGAAAACAGGCCGCGCGGTTCTTTTTATTTTCGCGAAAATCGGAGTTTTGGTTTCGGCAACTTTTACGGCAGCAGGCTCTTCTTCGTCTTTGTCTTCTTTTTCGCTTTCTTCCTCTTCGGCTTCGGCTACATTTTTTTCCTCGCTTTTCGTAAGGGGATATTCTTTTTCTTTTCTTTTTGGCAACTTTATTTTCAGCGGAACGTTAAGCGTTACGAGAATTGCCGCAACAAAAACTATCGAATCTATTATCGCCGCCGCGAGGCCGCCGAAGGGTATTTTAAGGGAGCCTAGAACAACGCCCAGCCAGCCGCCGTTCCCCGCCTGAGCGATATCTATCAGGCCAAGGGAAGAAAGTATCATAAGGAATCCGCCGAAAAGCGTCATTCCGACGAAGCGCCCCTCGGATGTCAAAAAAACTCCGGCAACTATCAAAAGTATCGTCGGCAGTGCGAAGTAACCGTAACCCAGAAGCGTCTGAAAAATTTCGAACAAAAACTCGCCGCCCAGCCCTGCTTTATGAAAGCCCGCAAGAAAAAAAATAGTGGCGAGACCAATGAAAGCTATGGCCCATATGCTTCGCTTTGTTTCAGGACGGAGACGATGTTCTTTTTCCCGCTGTCCGTTTCCGCTCCTGCCATTTTTGGAGTCGTTATTCCTCGCCATTTCGATATTGATTTATACATCCCAAGTATATTTCAAAATCCCATGCAGTTGAAGTCTTTATAAAAAAAGGAGGTCAGCCAAATGAAGAAGATGGCTGACCCCTTGACCTTGCCCGACTTACCCCCACTCGATGGTTGAGAAAGGTTTGCCGGAGATGCGTTCCACAACCGCGCCAACGCCAGGCACTTCGTTGCCGATGCGCCGCGAAAGCCGAATCCTGAAGTCTAACGGAAGAGCCGCTGCTTTTGCGGTAAACCCGTTCTCGCTCCAGACGGCCCAAATTGCGATTGCCGGACCGATTCCCGCGTCGTCACCCTTGGTATAAGTGTGCATTGATGAGGTAACGACGGCGCCCGCTTGCCAGACCGAATCGTAGAGATTTGCGCGACGGAGTTCGTCGATGTAAATCCCGTCAATTTGCCTAGCCATCGCGAGTTTTTCTCGGGTTACCCGCCCTTCGATGCGCACCGCGAGCCCGACTCCGGGGAACGGATGTCGGACAAGCAGTTCTTCGGGAACGCCGATTTCTCTGCCGATGTTCCGGCCGCCGTCTTTGACGCAGTCGTCGAGCGGAGTCAGTTCGGGAAAACGGAGCCCAAGTTTTACATTGTGATGTATCTTGATTACCGCTTTCCGCGCGCCGCTTGAATGTCCGCCGCCGCTTTCGGAGATATCGGTGTAAAGCGTCCCCTGAGCTATCTCTACAGGCATCCGAATTTCGGCGCTGTATCTTTTCGCTTCTTCTTCGGCGATCGCCTTGTAAACTCCGCGCATTGCGAGCCGCTTTTCTTTCATCGTTGTCGGCGGCTTTTTGCGGGTTAGCCACCACCAAAGGCGTTGAAGCGTTGTCTTCGGCCCCGAAAATGCTTCGAGGAAGCGGTCTGTGGCATCGACGATCACAAGATCGATCCAGTCCTGGTTGCCGAAATGTTTCTGAACGAACGCTTCATCCTCAGGGCGATCAATGCCCTTGATGTAAACGCCACGTACCCGTTGTTCTCCTCGTAGTGCTTCTTTCAGCAGGTAGGCGACCGTAGAGGAGTCCGATCCGCCGGACAGGAGAAGTAATACTGCCTTATCCTTTGTTTGCTCCCGCAGTTTCTCGACTTTCTGCTTCGCGACGTCGCGGGCGGGAAAACGGTCCTTCGCGCCGCAAATCTTGAAGCAAAAGTTCTCGAAAACCTTAAGCCCTTGCGGAGTGTCGGTAACCTCGGGGTGGAACTGAACGCCCCAAAGGTTTTGATACCACGCAGCTGCCAAGATGCCGTCTGTCGCGCCGAGCGTTGTCATCATATCGTTGAACTCGACCCGCTCACCGTGGCTTTGGAGAACGGTCATAACGGGGTCGCAGCCGGCGAACAAGTTTTCTGCATTCACGACGCGCATGTCGTGTCTGCCGAATTCGCTGCCGCCGCTCACGCGGACGCCGATGTGTTTTGCCCACATCTGAAAACCGAGGCATATTCCGAAGACGGGAATTTCAAGGTCGAAGATTTTCGAATCGAACGGAGGCGGTTCCGTTTCCACGGACGTAGGTCCGCCGGAAACGATAATGCCCTTCGGTCCAAGCTTTTCAACGTCTTTAGCCGTAACCGACGCAGGGTCGGCAACAAGACAATAAACGCCAAGCTTGCTGAGCGCCTGGAAAATCAGGTGGTCGTATTGGCTGCCCATCGCGAAAAGGAGAAAGACCTCCTTTGTGCGGCGGACGCGCATTTCTTCTTCAATCGCCTGCATGGCTTCGGCCGTTGCCTTCTTGAATGTGTCTAACATCGCGATTCTCCTTGAGCGAGAGTGAGGTTCTATGGATTTTTCAATAGTGCTGACGGCCGAAGCCGCTTGGGCAGTATGCTACTCCCGCAGGGCGGCGGAGTCCAATTTTTTGCCAAAAGTTTCAGCAGGCAAAGTTCAAATTGATTCATAGTAAAATTGTGATATTGTAAGCTTCAAATGAAATCGCTTAAAGAAAAATATAAAACGAAGGAACTCGTCGTTTTTGACCTCGACGGAACACTCACGGAAAGCAAGAGTTATCTGAAGCCGGAGATGTCAGCACTGCTAGTCAAGCTGCTCAAGAAAAAACGTGTTGCGATAATCGGCGGAGGGAAATATGAACTTTTCAAAAAACAATTCATCGCGCGCTTCAGATGCCCCAAAGAACTTTTGAAAAACCTCTTCCTTTTTCCGACAACGTCGACCGCTTTCTATCGCTATAAAAACGGCTGGAAAAAAGTTTACAGACACGAGCTTTCCAAAAGAGACCGCGCGAGGATAAAAAAGGCATTCGCGGAAGTTTTCAGAGAAGCGAACTATGTTCATCCGGAAAAAACTTACGGAAAAGTTATCGAGGATCGCGGCACGCAAATAACTTTCTCGGCTTTGGGCCAGGAAGTCGTTGCTATGCTTGGAGAAAGAGAAGGGGTGCGCCTTAAAAATGAATGGAAAAAGAAAAACACCGCGTTGAAACTGAAAATGGCGAAAATGCTTCAGAAAAAACTCCCGGACCTCGAGGTCCATTCCGCCGGTTATACGTCCATCGATATAACGAAAAAAGGAATAGACAAGGCGTACGGGGTGAGGCAGATAGAAAAAAATCTCCGCACTCCCGTCAAAAAAATGATTTTTGTCGGAGACGCGCTTTATCCGGGCGGCAACGACTACGCCGCCAAAAAAACCGGAGTGGAGTGTTTTCAGGTTTCTGGCCCGAGTGAAACGGCAAAATTCATACGCTTTCTTTTAAATTAATATTGATTGCGGTTAATTTTCCTGCTATTTTTAAGTGGCATTTTGCCAATTTAGTAAACGCAATACCATCAGAGAAAGGAGGTGATTTTATGCTGATGGCGATAGGAAATATTGAAACACCGGCAGAAAGGGCGGAAAGATTGCTGCCCAAAATAGATTCGATTTTCTGCGGAACGCTGTCGGGAAAAGAAGCCGATGATGTGATTCGGGAAGGAGAATCGGTTCTTCGAGAACTTGAGCAGTTCGTCGAGGCTCTCGAAGGGTCAGTTACTTCAACGGAAGGAAGAGAACTGCCCTCCGGACAACTCAGACAGCTTATCGAAAGCCTGAGCGTATCGATAACCCTCGCAAGAAAGGAAGCCTCATGAAAATCGAACCAGAAAAAAGCGCCCGCGGGTAACCCCGACGGGCGCTAAACAATTCAAGAGGGCGAACAGCCGGTATTCTGTTGACACAGAACCTTTGTTAAGCGTAGAGTAATGAAACAATGCCCGAATTTTTCAACAGTTCTTTCGGAATCAAGCTAACCGTTCATAGGGTCGCGGAGGAGATAATCCGCTTTATGAAGGAACAGCCGAAACGCAAATACAAAATAATGATAGGAACGGATTCCGAAAGGCTTGCCGACGGCAGGGCCGATTTCGTCACTGCCGCGGTGGTTCATCGGGTAGGAAACGGAGGAAGATATTTTTGGCGCCGCGCTCAGCTCGGAAAATTCCATACGCTCCGCGACAGGATAATACGCGAAGTTCTGATATCAATAGACCTCGGAAAGGAAATTCTTACCGAATTGAAAAGGCTTTCCGACGCCGAAGGGCGTGAAATGCCCGAATGGGATTTCGAGATACACGCTGATGTCGGCGAAAACGGACCGACGAAAGCGATGATACAGGAAGTCGTCGGCATGATACGCGCTCACGATTTCGAACCGGTAACAAAACCGGTCAGTTATGCCGCTTCCAACGTAGCCGACAGGCACGTTTAGCATTTACGAAGTTACGAATGAGTACGAAAATACGAATTCGTATATTCGTAAAAATTAGTAATTTCGTAAAATTTCCATGGACACCCTTGTTTTCGATATAGAAACAAAAAATTTTTTCACCGACCCCGGGGTTGGCTGGAACAATTTCAATGCGCTCGAGATTTCGATGGTCTGTGCTTATTCCTATTCGAAAAACAAATATTTTTCTTTCGGTGAAAACGAACTGGAGGAAGCGGCAAAACTTTTCGATTCGGCATTGCGCCTCGTCGGCTTCAGCATCAATACATATGACATACCGGTCCTGGACTCGCATTTCGGCAGATTGCCTGGAATAAAGCCGGAACTTCGGAAAAAGGAAAGAATAGATCTTCTTGAGGAAATAGAGATAAAATTCGGCAAAAAAATAAGCCTCGACAAACTTTCGCGCGCGAATCTCGGCATCGGCAAAGAAAGGAAAGGATACGAAGCGATAACTCTTTATAAAAACGGCGAGATAGAAGAACTTAAGAAGTATTGTCTTCAGGACGTAAAACTCACGAAAGATTTATACGATTTGTATAGAATTAAAAACGAGCTCATCATTCCCGACTCCATGAACGGAGAATCGGTAATTTTGACTTTTAGCGATGCCAAGAGCCAGACTCTATTTTGATTACGCCGCTTCTACTCCGGTTGCGCCGGAAGCGGAAAAAGCGATGCGTCCGTACTTTGCCGAAAAATACGGCAACGCCGGCTCGCTGCATTATTTCGGTCAGGAAGCGATAAGGGCACTCGACGAATCGCGCGAAGCTATTTCAAAAACGATAGGCGCGGGATTCCGTGAAGTCGTTTTTACCGGCTCGGCTACGGAAGCTAACAACCTTGCGTTGCGGGGAGCGGTGAAAGCGGCGGAAATCGCTTTTTTGGGAACCGGCGGTTTGCTCACTCCGACGACTAGCACCCACCTGCGCTCTCGGCGCGCCGGCTCCTTTGGAGACCAAACCCGGCGCACCTCCGAGAGCTTCTTCAAAAAGCGATTTCCGCTTCGCGTCATCGTTTCGTCTATCGAGCATGAATCGGTTCTTGAAACTGCGCACGAGCTGGAAAAAGACGGAGTTGAAGTAACTTTCATTCCGGTATCGGAGGAGGGACTGGTCGATTTGAAAAAACTCGAAGAATCGCTGAATGAGCGGACAGTTTTGGTGTCGGTCATGTACGCCAACAACGAAATCGGCACGATACAGCCGCTTTTCGAAATAAAAAAAATAATTAATGATTTCAAAAAGCGGAAAGCCGAAACAAATTCCAGCTTCTACCCCCTCTTTCATACAGATGCCGTTCAAGCGTTCCAATTTTTCGATTGCGATGTAGGCAGGCTGGGAGTCGATCTTATGACTTTATCCGCTCACAAAATTTACGGTCCGAAAGGCGCCGGAGCCCTTTATGCGCGCGAATTAGGATTTAAGAAAAAAGATTTATTAAGAAACAGGGGGCTCATGAATCATAATTCCTACATCTTAAACCCAATTATAATGGGGGGCGGCCAGGAATTCGGGATCCGGTCCGGCACCGAAAACATTCCTTTGATCGTCGGATTCGCAAAAGCCGCGGAGATTGTTCCCCGTCTGCGCGTTTCGGAAAGCAAAAGAACATCGGCACTGCGAGATTATTTTTGGAAGGAATTGAAAAAAATATATCCGAGAGCGGAGCGCAACGGCAGCGCGAGGAAAACCCTCCCGAATTTTTTGAATGTTCATTTTCCGGATTATGAAGCGCAGGATTTGTTGACGAGTTTCGATTTGGCAGGTCTCGCGGCTTCGGCAGGATCTGCGTGCTCCGCGCGGTCTTCGGGACCCTCTTATGTGATAAAAGAGATGGGTTTTTCCGAGAAACGCGCCCGCCGGAGCATTCGTTTCACTTTTGGCAGGCCGACTTCCAAAAAGGATATTGACAGCGCTTTAAAAATAACTAAAAAATTACTCATACCCTCGCATGGAAAATAATGATTTCGACAAAAAACGATTTTAGTTCTTGCGGCGGGAATTTTTGCGGGAATGATCATGGCGCCCGTTCTCTCGGCGCCGCTTGCCAACGCAAACTTTTTTAACGACCTCTGGAATGATTTCATTTCTCCTTTTACCGGAAAAAGCGCCACTTCTTCGCAGGAAGCGCAAAGCCAAAGCAACGCTCAACCCTACAATCCGCTCGGGAGCGCTATCTCGGACCTGAGAGTGGGAGAAACGATTACAATTAAAATATTGCGCGACGAAAATGAAATGACCGTGAATGCGACCCTTGAAAAACGCCCGAATTCGTGATACCGTACATTTACGAAATTGCTAATCAAGTACGAAAATACGAATAACTTCAACAAAGTTATTAGCGCCGCAAAATTCGTATTTTCGTAATTATTCGTACTTCGTAAACTTATGCCGAATTTTCACCGTTTTACAATTAAGGCCCAGGAAGCGCTTCAGAATGCGCAGGAGCTTGCGGCGCAAAAAAGCCACGGCGAACTGAAAGCGATGCATCTTCTGGAAAGTTTGCTGGAGGACCAACAGTCGCTCGTTCAGCCGATGCTGCTGCGTTCGGGAGTAAATCTCGAAAAGCTTCATCGGGAGCTCGAAGCCGAAATGAACCGCCTGCCGAAAATGGTAAGCGGTTCCAATGTCGGACAACTTTATCTTTCTCAGGAATTGATGCGAGTGCTCGACCAGGCGGCAAAAATCGCATCCCAGCAAAAAGACGAATTTATTTCGTGCGAACATCTTTTGTTGGCAATTCTCGACGTCGATTCTTTGGCGCAGCAAATTCTCGGCCGCTTCGGAATAAAACGCGAATCGATGATACGCGTTCTCGCCCAGCTTCGCGGCTCGGTCAGAGTTACAGACGAAACGCCGGAAAGCAAGTTCCAGGTTCTCGAAAAATACGCGATAAATCTGACGGAAAAGGCCAAATCCGGGCAGCTGGACCCCGTTATAGGGCGGGAATCGGAATTAAGGCGCGTTATACAGGTTTTGAGCAGGCGTACCAAAAACAATCCGGTTCTTATAGGCGAGCCGGGTGTAGGGAAAACGGCGATTGTCGAAGGATTGGCACAAAAAATTGTGGCAGGCGAAGTTCCCGAGCCGCTTAAAGACAAACAGATAACAATGCTTGATCTCGGAGCGCTCATAGCCGGAACGAAATTCCGGGGCGAGTTCGAAGACAGGCTCAAGGCCTTTATAAAGGAAATAAAAAACGCCAGCGGCCAGCTTATACTTTTTATAGACGAAATCCACACTATAGTCGGAGCCGGAGCCGCCGAAGGAGCCGTGGATGCTTCAAATCTTCTGAAACCGGCGCTGGCAAGAGGAGAATTGCATTGCATCGGCGCCACGACAATCCGCGAATACCAACGCTATATAGAAAAAGACCCGGCGCTCGAGAGAAGGCTTCAGCCGATAATCGTCGAAGAACCGAGCCTGGAAGACAGCGTTTCGATACTACGCGGGCTCAAGGAAAAATATGAGATACATCACGGACTCCGGATAAGCGACGAGGCGATTACGGCCGCAGTCCAGCTTTCTGCAAGATACATAACCGACAGATTTCTTCCTGACAAAGCGGTGGACCTGATCGACGAAGCCGCTTCCGCAAGGCGTCTCGAGACCGAGAGCCTGCCGACCGAGATAGACCGTGTTCGCAGGGAAATAACGAAACTCGAAGTCGAAAAACAGGCGCTTTCGAAAGAGGGAAGCGCAAAAAATTCCGAGCGGCTTAAGAAAATAAATTCGGAACTCAAAAAATACAAAGAAGAGAATGATGAACTTTCTTCGAAATGGCACGCGGAAAAAATAAAATTCGAAACCCTTCACCAGCTGCGCCAAAAAGTTGAAAATCTGAAACGTGAAGCCGAAATCGCCGAAAGGGAAGGAAATCTCGAGCGCCTCGCCCAGATAACTTACGGAGAATTGCCTCAGGCGCAAAAGGATTTCGAGGCTTTCGAAAAGAAAAATTTTGTCGGCATGAAAACAAGGCGGGGCTCGAAAAACACCGAAAGCGACAGGCAATTTTTGAAGGAAGCGGTCGACAAGGAAGATGTCGCCGCAGTCGTTTCCTCCTGGACAGGCATACCTCTTTACAGAATGCTCGAAACCGAAAGCGAAAAACTGGTCAAAATAGAGGAAGAACTTCACGATAGAGTTGTAGGGCAGGACGAGGCGATACAGTCGGTTGCAAGCGCCTTGAGACGGGCCCGTGCCGGCCTTTCCGACATAAACCGCCCTCTCGGCTCGTTCATGTTTTTGGGACCGACCGGAGTCGGTAAAACGGAACTCGCGCGCGCTCTCGCGGAGTTCATGTTCAACGACGAAAAAGCCCTGGTGAGAATAGATATGTCCGAATACATGGAGCGGCATTCTATAAGCCGGCTTATAGGTTCGCCGCCTGGGTACGTCGGACACGAAGAGGGCGGGCAGCTGACGGAAATTATCAGGCATCGACCCTACAGCCTGATACTTTTCGACGAGATAGAAAAAGCCCATCCGGAGGTTTTCAATCTTTTGCTCCAGATACTCGACAATGGGCGGCTCACCGACAGCAAGGGCAAGTTCGTCAACTTCAAAAATTCGATAATAATAATGACATCCAATGTCGGCAGCCAGTACATACGGGCTATTTCTGGGCTCGGATTCAGTTCTTCCGATGAAAGCAGCAAGGAAGAAGACGAACAGAATTATCGCGGGAAAATAAAAAATGCGCTTCGCGATAGTTTCCGCCCGGAATTTTTGAACCGGATCGACGAAATAATAATTTTCAACCCGCTCCGCCCTGAGAACATAGAAAAGATAGTCGACATACAACTTGCCCAGATAGGAAAGAGGCTTGAAGAAAAGAAGATAAAAATAACGATTGATCCTGCCGCAAAGAAGTACCTTGCGGCACAGGGATTCGACCCGGAATTCGGCGCCAGACCGCTGAAAAGACTGATTCAGAAACTGATTTTGGACACGCTTGCGGACAAAATAATCCGCGGCGAACTTAAAGATGGAGGAAAAGTTAAAGTCAACTTTAAATCGGACTCCCTGGTCTTTAATACTTAAAGCCTGCGCATTCGGCGCAAGCTGGCTTTTACTGCCATTCTGGGCGGTTTTTTTAGTAGGCCTGTATTTTTATTTCACGCCGTTTTTCCAGCCGTTTAAACTTTTGGTCCCGTTTGTTCTCACGCTGGCGGCATCGCTTTACATTCCGCAGGGTTTTTGGTTTGCGGTTTTTCTCGGCATACTTTTCTTTTTGATTCTCGGCATAAAAAATCTTATTTTCGTAAACCGTTATGAAAACCACCAGATGATGGTTTTTCTCCTTCTTTTCGTGATTTTTTTCGGAGCTTTCTCTCATTTCGAAAATTGGCAGAAATGGTTTATTTCCATCGTTTCGCCCGCCGTAGCGTTGTCGTTTTTCTTTCTGTTTAGGGAACTCTGCGATTATTGCGTCGAGCGCGACAGGCGTAAAATAAATTTAATGGCGGGTTTGGGGGCTTTTCTCATATGGCAGGCCTTCATAATTGCGCTTTTCCTTCCGCTTAATTATTTCTATCAGACAGCTCTTTTGTTCTTGTCTTCGGTAATTTTGACCGACATTTTTCTGGAGCATCTCAACGGGACTTTGAATAAGAGAAAGATGCTAGGAGATTTTTCGATATTTTTCACGGTGACCGCGGTGATGCTCGCGTCCGCGAATTGGGGATTGTGATTGCTGGAAGCAGGCTGGCGGCGAAGCTATAATTAACCAAGTTTTAATGTAATTGTGCGTAAAATGTCGGAAAATAAGAAGCAAATGAAAAAAATAACGAAGCTCGTGTTGCCCCTAGCAGGCCTTGGCAAAAGGTTGATGCCTCTTACCAGAAAAACCCCCAAAAATCTTCTCAGGGTCAATGGGAAGCCGTTGATTGAATATGTCCTGGAAGAAGCCATCGAATCGGGGATAAAAGAAGTCATTTTGATAATAAATCCAAAAATAGAACATTATTTCGAGAAATACATGAAGGAAGCCAGGAAAAAATTTCCCTCTCTCCGTTTCCGCATACGTTTTCAGGAAATTCCTGCAGGAAACGGCCATGCCCTCATTTCGGCTTCCGACATTTTGAAAAACGAGCCGTTCGCCGTTCGTTTTTGCGATGATGTTATAGTTTCGGAAACATCTCCTCTTTCTTCCCTTATGAAAATATTCGAGAAGCGCAATTCGTCGGCAATTCTCCTTGAACGAATTCCAAGAAATCAAGTCAGCCGTTTCGGGGTTGTAAAGCTCAGAGGTTCATTAAAAATAAAGGGAGTAGAAGGCAAAGTTTATGAGGTCGCCGGCGTAGTGGAAAAACCTTCGGTAAAATCCGCCCCTTCGAACCTTATAATAGTCGGGGGATACGTTTTGATGCCGACCGTTCTCCGTAATCTCATAAAAGTAGCGGAATCGTTGCCAAACGCCGCTCCCGATTCGATTCCTATAAATGTCGCCCTTCAGATAGAGCTTATTACAGGGAAAAAAATTTATGGGTGGGAGCTTAAAGGCAAACGTTTTGACTGCGGAACCCTGGAAAAATTCAGAAATGCCGAAAAAATACTGAAAAAGTTTGGTCATTAGTTCCGTTACAAATTATTTAAAAAGAGGTCGGTTTTCCGATAAACGACCAAGGACGGTTTTTTGTTTCCAATAACAAACATAAATAACGGGGGACAGGGCGGAGTTGACACCGGGCATCGTTGCCGTTAATAATGTTTCGGATGACAAAGAGCATACAGGAAGACTTTCTTTACAAAAAAACTTACGAATTTGCCTATGCCACATTGAGCATAGCTTCATCGGCAAAAAGTAAAGAAATCGCCGGACTGCTTGAAAGCAAGGCATTTTTTCTGCTCGATTCCGTTTTGACTTCCGATTACGAAAGAACGGGAATTATATCGAGTTCGATAATAAGCCTCGTCGGGCTCATGGTTGACGGCGGTATCCTGAATCCGATAAACAGGGAAGTTCTGATGAGAGAATCGGAAAATGTAACGCTTGCTATACGCGCAGTGCCGAAAAAGGGTATTTTACCGGATTTGAATCTCGGAAAAGTTTTTTCAAAATCGGGATTGCCGAATAAGAAGCAGATTGCCAATACATCTCCGAAAACGGCAGATTTATCGGAAATTGACCAAAAAACTGTATCGGAAATTTCCGATAAGTCTTTTTCCGATAAAATTTCCGATAAATCCGAATCAAGACAACTGGCTATAGTGGAAAAGCTTAGAGAAATGGAAAACTGCCGCTTGAACGAGCTGCAGTCGGTATTTACCGAAGTCAGCGACAGAACTCTCCGCTATGATCTCGAGTCACTCATTTTGAAGGGAACCGTTGAAAGAGTAGGAAGTCGCAAAAACAGCATTTACCGTCTCACCGCCAAAGAAAGCGGAATAATAGAGTTGCCTGCCCCGTCAGCGCCCATAAACAGCTTTTAGCCAAGTAACCCTTTTTTGGCTGTTACCGTTGTAATATATGCTGAAAACAGGAAGGCAAGTCCGATGGGAGTTGGACTCCGGTTTCGTTTATCGAGCATCGGAGTTATCCACAACTCGCCTTTTCGGCTTTGTAGTATAGTATAAAAACGATAAAAACAGCGCTCCCGTAAAAGGGACGCACTGATTCAGAGTGAGGCTGAATCAACCCTGCATCGGCAGGGGTGCTGTGGCTAATGACAATGATTCCTTGAAATCATTGCCTAAGTTTTAAGTCATTGCGCAGATGATGCCTCGCTCCAAAAGCGAGTTTTTCATTTTTTTAGATACCAAACCATCGGCTTTTAAAATCTCCGTCTCTAACCTCACTAGAAGACGACGGTCGATATAAAAGCAATGATGGGGTCCAGAAAAAAATAAATTAAGAAAAGGTCGACGTCCTATAAACTAGGTCGATAAACGAAAAAATTAAAATTAATCCTCCCAACTTTTTGGACCCGTGCCGCACTTCGTTTACGTTTTGAAAAGCGGGGCTGGTGGGCATAACTATGTTGGGTGCACAAATAATTTAACCAAGAGGTTGAGATTGCATAATTCAGGCGGCGTTTACTCAACAAAAAATAGGATACCACTCAAGCTAATTTACTCAGAAATTTTTCTTAATCAACAAGACGCATTTGCCAGGGAAAAATTTCTTAAAACCGGCTGGGGCAAAAATTACCTTAATCGAGTCCTAAAACGCTACTTGAAGTCCAAAAAGTTGGGAGGATAAAGTCGAAAAAAAATTACCAAATGAGCACAAGCAAAAAAATAACATCAGCGGCGCTTACTCTCACCACCAGTGTGTGGATGTCAGGAGCGCTTCTCTTGGTTCCAGTTGCCCAGGCTCAGTCGGTCGCCGATTTACAGGCTCAAATTGCCGCACTGCTCGCGCAGATACAGCAATTACAGGCCCAGCTTAATTCAGCACAAGGAGGTGTCACTACTTCATACAACTTCACCCGCAGCCTCACAGTGGGTTCGACAGGAGATGACGTAAGGGCTCTTCAGCAGTTTCTCAACGCCAACGGCGCGCAAGTTGCCGCGAGCGGCGCAGGTTCGCCGGGCAATGAGACTACATACTTTGGTTCGCTGACACAGGCCGCGGTTGCCAAATGGCAGGCTGCAAACGGCGTTTCACCGGCTGTGGGGTACTTCGGTCCCATAACAAGGGCCAAGATTGCCTCAATGGGCGGAACCACGGGAGGTACGACTGGCGGAGGAACAACGGTTCCTGCTCCGGCTTCGGGCCTTAAAGTTTCGCTTTCTGCCAACAATCCGGCTGCAGGTTCTCTGATTGCCGGGTCGGCAAGAAATTCGATTTTGGCCGTAAACCTTACGGCTGGAACAGCCAGCGGCGTCACCGTTTCGGATCTTAAATTCACGAAAGTCGGAGTCGTTGCTGACAACAACATTACCGGCGCTTACCTTGTCGAAGGAGGCAAAGTAATCGCGCAATACCAGTCTCTCTCTAACGGCGTTCTCACGTTCTCGGGCTTAGGCCTTAACGTTGCCGCCGGACAGACAAGAGAGCTCTGGCTGCAGGTTGACATCTCTTCGAGCGTCAACGCCGGAAACACGGTTTCCTTCCAGGTGGCTTCAGCGGACAGCGTTTCTTCAATGGACGCTTCCGGAAATTCCATAACGGAAACGGGAGTCCCGGTTAACGGAAACACGTTCACGATGACCACGGTTTCAAACCCGTCCATCGCGAGCATAACAGTTGCTTCGTCTTCTATCGGAACCTCAGTGACGGCAGGCACCCAGAACAACCTTGTGGGAGCTTTCACTTTCACGGGAGCCAACAGCAAGACGTACTTGAAGAACATAAAGTTCACCGTTATCGGTTCGGCCAACAAAGCCGACATCAGGAACGTGAAACTTATGGTTAACGGCACGCAAGTAGGACAAACGCTCGCCGCGGTCGCATCCGACGGCTCGGCCTACTTCGATTTGTCGGCTTCGCCTGCAACCGTCAACACCGGCGCGAACAACGTTCAAGTTTACGCCGACGTGATGGGTTCGCCTTCGTTCAACTTCCAATTTGAGATTTTGAACGCCTACGACGTTTACGCGGTTGACTCGCAATACAACACGCCTGTAACCGCAGGTTCGAACGTCGGCACGCAGGTGAGCATCAAACAGGGCAGCATAACCGTTACTCAGGACTCCAGCACCCCGACCGGCAACATTGCCAAGGGTCAGAGCGGAGTAACACTTGCCAAGTTCGATTTCTACGCGGCAGGCGAACCGGTCAAAGTCAAGTTCTTGAGCTTCCAGCTCGCTTTCACTGGCGGCACTGGAAACACGCTTGACAGCTACATCAAGAATGTCCACTTGGACGATGATGCAGGCGGTCAGGTCGGTTCCACCATCAGCTCTCTGACAACAACCTTGTCGTGTACTGACGGAACCGAATCCGCGGCCACAACAACCGCTACGAAGTGTTTCGGCAACTCGAGCTCGCCGATCAACTACACGATTCCGGCCAACACGACCAGAGTCTTGTCTTTGAGAGGCGACGTACAATCGGGTGCCGACTTCAGCACCGTAACGGCCAGCTTGGTAGCGTCCACCAACAACAACTTGCAGGGTTTGACTTCGAGCCAGACCGCGAACAGCGGTTCGGCGACAGGAGCCGCCCTCACTTTGGCGACGAGTCAGCTAACCACGGCCAAGAACACGGCTTTCGGAGCTCCGACTTACGCAGCAAATTCGACCAACCGGAAAATCGGTTCGTACGCCCTGACGGCCTCATCGGCTGAAGGAGTGTCGATATCGAACGTTTCGGTCCAGGTTCTCTTCGGCGCCTCGATGCAAAACCTGAAAGTAATGGTCGGAAGCACGCAGTTCGGCAGCACGCAAGCTTCGCTGAGTGCCAACGGCACATTCGCGTTCTCCGGCGCACCGTTTACGGTTCCTTCCGGCGGCACGACGTATGTTGACGTTTACGCCGACCTTCTTTCGAACGCGTCAGGTACTCTGACGACAGCTACGACTCTCAGCAGCTGCACAGGCAGCGGCGCGACCTCGTACACGTCCGTCACCTGCACCTCGACCGCGGGTCAGAACGTGGCCATCGCCGGCCAGCCAGCGATCACGATTTCGGCCGATTCTTCCAACCCGTCCGCAAACCAGATCGTTATGGGTTCAACCGGCAACAACCTCGCCGCGTTCCTCGTCACCGAGACATCGAACGCCGACGACGTGAAGGTAACCGACCTGCGCTTGACCGACTCGGTCAGCGCGACCTCGACCTCCACGGGCTTCCAGAACCTCTGTCTCTACAATGGCGCCAGCCAGTTGGGATGCGCCGGTTCTGCAGGCGTGAACGGTACGTCTACCACGTACACCTACACGTTCCACTTTGCGAGCCCAGTGACCATAACGAAGTCCAACTCGGTTGTCCTTACGCTTAAGGGCGACGTTGCTTCGTTCAGCTCGAGCGGTGCGATAGACAACGAAGCGCACACCTTCAAGTTCGACACCTCGGGTGATCCGAGCAACGACACAGCCGCTGAGCTCGTGACCGTGCTCGGCCAGACGTCGAATGCGACTGCAACAGTCGCTACTTCGTCTCCGAACGGCAATGCCCAGACACTCTTGAGAACAAAACTCACGCTTACTGGCACTGCCAACGGTGTTACAACCGGACGCGCGAAATCGGCGACCGATGACATCGGTCTCCTGAACTTCGCGGCCGATTCCGCCGGCGCTCTGAAGCTCCAATCGATAACGGTTACCTTCAGCGGTTCCGGTCCTTCGACGACAAACTTCTTCAACGCTACGAGCACTGGCAACAGCAGTGTCGCCACTTGTACAACGTGTTATGTCACTCTGTATGACTCGGCTAACGGCCGCTCGTACTACGCTGTGGCTTCCACGACGACCAGTTTGTCGTTCGACCTCAACAACTACACTATCAGCGCCGGTTCCAGCAAGAGCTTCACTCTCCGAATTAACTCTTCGCAGACTGGAGTCATGGGTGCCGCGCAAAACGGTGTGTCGCAGACCTTGTCGGCTACAATTAGCGCTGCAGGCAACGTGATATGGACAGATGCGGTTTCGGGAGGTGTAACCGGACTTAACGTTCCGGCGACCACGATACCGATAACCGTCAACTCCGTTTCGTACGCTGCCGGCTCCTAAAGCTGATTCTGATCTAGCGATCGAGTTGAGCCCGGTTGGCGGTTTGGTAGCCGTCTGAACCGGAAACCTGAGACCCCTCTAACTTTCGTTAGGGGGGTTTTGGTTTGGTTTTGGCCGCCGGTCTGTTAATATTTCTCCACACCAGCAAGTTCACCGGCGACTATAACTAAACCCACGCCAGCGTTTATCTATGAGCGAAAAGAATCTTTTGAAAACAATTATCGGTTTGATTTTTATAATTGTAATAGGCACGCCGCTTTTTTATTTCAACCCCAGCGTATATCCTTACACGCTCACCAAAACGCTTTTTTTTCAGATATTCGTTGAAATAGCTTTTTTCTTGTGGCTTGCGCTTGCGATTTCTTTTCCGCGCTATCGCCCGAAATTCACCCCTTTGATTTCCGCAGGAGCTGTTTTTTTTGGAATTTATCTGCTTACTTCTTTTGCCGGCATAGATCTTTGGAGAAGCCTTTGGTCGACCTATGAGCGCGGAATAGGGTTTTTTGCAATGCTTCATTTCGCGGTATTCGGACTGATTGTTTCCTCGCTTTTCAACGAGTTGCCATGGCGAAAAATTTTTTACAGTTCCCTTGCCGTTTCAATATTCATCGGTTTTATAGCCTACGCGCAGCTTTATGTTCCCAATCTTCTTCTCATAGAAAATCCGGGAGACAGGCCCGGCGCGACATTCGGCAACCCGACATTCATGGCAGGGTATCTTGTTCTCCATGTTTTCCTCGCGATTTATCTTTTTCTACGCCAGCTCCAAGAAAATAAAAACGCGCGCATCAAACTTTTTTTCACGGGCGCGGCAGGAACGCTTAATGCTCTGGTCGCGGTATTTTTTGCCCAAACAAGGGGGGACATATTGGGACTTGCGGCCGGTATCATGACGCTTTTGTTTATCTTTTCGATAAAACCACTTGAAGAGATACGGGGGTTTTTGGGAAACCGCAAAGTTTACATTGTTTTAATGATAGCTATCGTGCTGTCTGCGGCTTTATTCTTCGTAACAAAAGAAAATCCTTTTTGGAGCAAAATTCCCGGGATTTCACGTTTCAGTTCTTTGTCGCTCTCGGGAGACAGTTCGCTGACGCCGCGTCTTTCGGCGCTCAAGGCCGGTTGGGAGGGATTTCTTGAAAAGCCGATTCTCGGATGGGGGCCGGGGAATTTCATAGTGATATACGACCGCCATTACGACCCGAAGGCGCTCGCATCTTCCTACAGAGAAACCAATTTCGACAAGCCGCACAATCTTTTTCTCGAGTACGCAAACGCCGGCGGAATAATCCTTTTCATCGCTTTTATCGGTTTTTTCGCGGCCGCAGTCTATGAGTCATTCAGACAAGGCGATCGGATTTGGCGGTCGGTTTTCATGGCGATGCTTGCGTCATACGCCGTAAGTCAACTCTTCTTTTTTGAAACAATCGGCCCGCTTTTGATGATGTTTCTATTTCTGGGGGCGACCAACGGCGCTTTCAGAGAAAAATCCGGCGATATAGCGGCGATAAGAAACATTTCGCAGAAAAACGCCGTACCGACGAAAATTTCGCCGGCTGTGGCGGGCGTATGCCTTGTCGCCGCATTCGTCCCCGTTTATTTTGTAAACATCAATTCTTTAAAAGCCTCGAATCATCTATATAATGGCTTTCAAAATTTTTTGCATCAGGATATCTTCCGCGGTCTCGGCGATTTCGAAAAAGCGGCGGCAACATGGAGCCCTTATTCCTGGAATTTCAAACGCGATTACGCGATAGCGGTTGCCAGTCAGTATTTCAACTACCCGGGGACGGTTTCCGACGAGGATGCGCTTAAGGCGATAAAAGCGATGGAAGAAGTTCGCAACGAACATCCCGCTGACGCATTCAACCACTACGCCTTGGTAAATCTTTACAACGAGGTCGCGAGCATCGACCCCGAAACGTATACGAAAAAAGCCGAGGACGAAGCGAAAGTCGCTCTTGAAATAAGCCCGAAAAGGCAGGAAACATATTTTTACCTCGCCAAAACAAAAACCATAGAAGGTGATTATACGGGAGCTTTATCGATACTGAAGCAGGTTTTGGATGATAATCCCGGCGTGCCCGACGCGCATTTTTATTACGGACTCCTTGCTTTCGCAACAGGCGACCCCGCTACCGGCTACGCAGAAATAAAAACAGCCATCAAAATGGGCCGTGAATGGAAAAATTTTTATGAGCCGAGAACCATTGCGGGTTATTTCGCCGATTCCGGACATCTTTCCGAGGCGATCGAACTTTATAAAACGGCATGGAACATGTCGGAACATTCCGATTTGGAGACAGAGATAAAACTTGGCGTGGCTTACTTCTACGCGCGGCAGTTCGATGATGCCCGCGAGTACCTCGTAGAAGCCGTCAAGAAGCTGAATATAAAAGACAGTCCTTCATACGCCCAACTCGAGCCGATTTTAAGGCAGCTCGGCATAGGGTTTTAGGTTTAAATTTGGGCGCCAGTTGACAGACTTCCACGCCCAAACCTTTATATCTATGCACACATTGGCGTTTCAGCCCGATTTTGCTATACTTTACAGCAATCAGAGATTTAACCCAACCAAGTTTTGCGGGGCAAAATTTGGGAGGGTAAAAAGGTCGGTTACATTTCCAAAAATTAATTCATGACCAAAGACGGATTAGTCGAGGCAGTGATGAAAGCGGGCGGTTTTGAAACAAAAGCCGCCGCGCACCGCGCAGTCGAAGCTGTTTTCGACACGATCGTGAAAACAATGGGGCGCGGCGAAGACGTTGCCATAACCGGTTTCGGAACTTTCCGCGTTGCCAAAAGGGCGGCCCGCCAGGGTCGAAACCCGAAAACCGGCGAAACGATACAGATTGCGGCTTCAACCAAGCCGAAATTTCGCGCCGGCAAAGTTCTCAAGGAAGCCGTTAAGTAGAGAATTTTGCGGGCAGAAGGCTTGCAAAGGGAAAAGTACCGCAGAAACCAAGAGCCGCTTTTAAAAGCGGCTCTTGGTTTCTTGATTTACTTAGATTCGGATATTATTTTTTGGGCCTCGCTCCCGATTTCAAAAAAGCTTTGATAGGCGTCTTTCAAATGCTGGAGTGTTGAAAGAACAAGGCCGGATACATTGTTCGGCCACGACAGCCTTTTATAAATGTCCGCCGCGTAACCGTTATCTTCATTAGCCGAGTAGATTTGCCTTCTTGCCTGATTTACGAGGTTTCCTATTTCCTGATCACCGTCCAATTCAAGCGCCCTTAATGTCAAGCTTATTTGATACAGCCTGTTCTGCGCAGTCTGAAGAAAGTCCTGGTTGCGTGCAAAGATAGGGAAATTTTTGCCCAGTTCTTCTATCGGAGCGTAGTTGGAATCTCTCCATGTTCTCAGATTCGCGGAAAAAATTTTGCTTCCTTCTATGCCGAGATCTTTAACAACTTCTTTTTGATTATGATAGTATCCGATTATTTCGTCGATTTTGGATACAAGTCTTGCCTGATAATTTTTGAGGTCAGAATAGCCTACCTGAGTTGATTTTACTTCGGATTGGAGGCTCAGGGCATCGCTTATCGAACAATCAAGCGCCTGATTAAGCAGTTCTTTTCTTATCGACAGCTCGTTTTTTATATTCTCGGCGCCGTCGTCGATTTTCGAGGCTTCTTCTGCAACCGAAAGTTTCTCAAGGTTGTTTTTGAAATCGCAGTTCGTTTGCGCGCGCGCCTGGTTAAAAATTGTTACCGTAAGCGCCGAAACAAGAAAGGCGCCGGTCAATATTGTGCCTTTTCGCATAGTTTTATTGGGAAAGCGCGTCCAGTACCGAATCGATGGTCGGCTCTGTGGAAGTGCCTTCTTCCCCGCTTTCTTGGCCTATATTTTCGGTTTTTGCCGGGGGGGAAATTTTCACGGTGGCTTTTGGTGACGCAATACTCGTTGTGCTTGTTTTGTTCTCAATGCCGAGGGCTGAGGTATAGACTACGTTGCCCAGTTCTATCTGCGCGTCTATCGCTTCAGCCTCCGCCTTGAGGCCGGTAATGTCGACAACAGAATTTCTTACCGGTGAAAATATTTTCAATGCAGAAAAACTTCCCACAGCCAAAAGAAGCATTGCCGCCGTCAGGGCTATTGACCAGCCGGATTTGAAAATTCCCATAGTTATTTCTTTCATGGATACAGGAAAGCCGGCCCACCTGCCGTTGCTCAAAATAAGATTTCTGGATCTCTTTGTATAGTCCGGGTCCGGTTCCAGATTTTTAAATTTTTTAAGAAGTTCGATTGGTTCCATGTTTTTTTTCGAGGATTTTTTTTAATTCCTTTACCGCGCGGTGCTGCATGAGTTTTACCGCCCCCTCCGTTTTTTCTATTGTAGCGGCAACTTCTTTTATCGAAAGATCTTCGACGAATCTCATTATCAAGACGTCCTGATAATCCTGCTTGAGAGTCTTTACCGCTTCCATTACCAGTTCAATGCGGATTTTCCCCTCGATGCTTTCTTCGTTAAGGCCCAAGTCTGAAAAATATTCCGCCTCTACTTTTTCAATGTCGATTTCCCGCTTTTTTGTCCGGTATTTGTCGATTACCTGGTTTCTCGCTATCCGGTAAAGCCAGCTCGAAAAGGGGAATCCAAGGTCTTTGTAATTGGAAATACTCTGCCAGGCGTTAAGAAATACCTGATGAGTAAGGTCCTCGGCATCCTCACGCCGGCCTATCTTTATCAATATGAACCGATATATTTTCGGCTGATAATGGTCATAAAGAAGGCCAAAAGCCGAGGCCTTACCCCTGACGGCGCTTTCAACTAATTTTGCTTCGCCATCTAACATAGGAAACGATATAAAAAGCGGCCGGTTACTTATGGCCATATTAGGATATTATACTAAAACGGAAATGAAATTAGTCAAAGTACTTATAAAAACCGCGCACTTCTTAAATAAAGAAGGACTTGAGTTTAATTCTGGAGCGGGTGAAGGGAATCGAACCCTCGTATTCTGATTGGCAACCAGACGCACTGCCACTGTGCTACACCCGCCTGCGCGTAAAGTTTCAAGTATCATGTGTCGGGTGTCAAGAGTTCAAATACAGGCAACGATAACACCAGCGTCAAATAACTAATGACACTTGATACGTGACACCTGAAATTTACTAATAGTTCGGCGGCCCTCCCTGCGGCCCTATTATGTGAGGTTCCCCGGTCGGGCCATTAAATCCCTCGGGCACTGCCATTTTTGCAGGAGTTGTCGTCGTGCCAGTCGTTTGCTGCGCCTGTTCAATTTGTTTTTTTTGAACGGAGGTTTTTATAAAGTAATCCAAATCCGCAATTTGGTCGAAGTTGTTCGAGAAATAAAAAAACAAACCCGTCAACGCTATAAAGATTATCAGCAGGAGAAAAACAAATCTCATTTTATTTTGTGCCCTCGAGAGGAATCGAACCTCTATTACGAGATCCGCAATCTCGCGTCCTATCCGTTGAACGACGAGGGCATGCGTTTATTTTTTTGTTAAACCGAACGACACGATATCCATTCCATAGTCTAGAATCCAAGGAATCTTTCCATGGAATCGATCAGCCCCTCTTCAAAGTCTTTCTTATCCAGAACCGGCGCCAGTGCTTTTTCTATTTCGGCGGCTCTTTTTGCGGGAATCAGCGCTTTAATCAGATGCCGCGCGCCCTTTCTGAATTTGAATACTGCCTCGGCCCATTCATTCGATGCGCCCTCTCTTATGGAAAAAGCCTCCATCTGGGAATAAGGATAAAACTTATTCCTGTTTATGGTAAGCCCCTTCTCGTCTATTTTGAATAAAAGTGTTCTCGGTTTTCTGCCCGCCCATACAAGGACCAGGATTTCGGCGACGATTATGAAAATAGTGAAAAGAAAGTTTTTTTGCCAAATGGAAGCGCTTAACAGAATGGCGGCTATCATCGCGCTGAGCCAGTACCAGGAAACATCTTTTTCCCTGTATTCGAATTCGGGAGCCTGCCATTCTATACTGAAACGTTCCATTAGAAAATGTTAACACCGCCGGGTAGTTTTTGCCACAGAACCTGCCTCATCCTTTCACCGAGGCCAACGCCACTATCTTTTTCGCCCCCGATTTTTTCAAGGAAGTTGCCGCCTCGAAAAATGTTATCCCGGAAGTCGAAACGTCATCGATAAGAATTATGTTTTTCCCCGCAAATTTTTCCGGCGAAACAACGGAAAAACATTCTTTCGTATTTTCCACGCGCGATTCGAAGTCTCTCATTTCGCTTTGCGGCTTCGTTTCCTTCGAACGAACAAAACCGTCATTTTCAATTTTTATAGAAAGTGTCTCGGCGAAGATTTTTGCGATGATTTCCGACTGATTGTATCCGCGGCGACGAAAGCGCTTTGGCCCGAGTGGAACGGGAACAACAAGCCAATCATCTTCGGTAAGCCCCGCATTTCTTGCGTAAATCGCCAAAATTTCCGCGAGCGGCCGTGCCGCATTTCTGACAAATTTAAATTTTAGTTCATGAACCAAAAGCCGCGGCAGTTCGTCCTTGTAAGAGGCGGCAGCTCCGAGAATATATGGAAAATCCAAATGGCAAATTTTTTTTAGACTTGGAAGCCGTGCGCCGCATTTTCCGCAAAAAAGAGAGCGGTTTATGTAAATGTTTTCAAAACACCGGGCGCAGAGCATTTCGTCGGAAACTATACTTTCGCCGCAATCAAGACAAAGAGACGGAAACAAGATATCCATTACGGAATCGAAAAATGAACTCAGGATTTTTTTCATAGAAAGCGAACTAAAATTTAATTTCTTTATTGTCGGCGGAGTCGCGCGCCGCACATTCGGCGTTTAAACTCATGCTATAATAATAACTGTTAATAACGATGGACGACATCTTCAAATCCATAAATTTGCTCGGTTCGATAAAACAAAAAATAGCCCCCGTTTACCTCGGCGTGGATATAGGAACGACTTCGATAAAAATAGCCGAAGTTGGCCAGGGAGAAAACCTTCCGCAACTCATGAATTATTGCATATTGGAAGACAAGGGGTCCTTGCTCCGCGCCAATACCGCCATTCAGACAAGCAGCCTCAAACTTTTCGAAAACGAAGTTGCGAGACTTTTGAAGGTTGCCGTCGAGCAAATGAAGCCGATGACGACGGAAGCACTTGCTTCTCTTCCGGTATTTTCTGCTTTTACCACCATTTTGACTTTTCCCGAGATGTCGAAAAAAGATCTCGAGAAAGCGATTTCTTTCGGCATCAAACAGTACATACCGATGCCAGTTCCCGAAGTTGTCATAGATTGGATGAAAGTCGGCGAGTACCGCGACGAAAAAGGATTTCTTCTTCAGCAGATTCTTTTGATATCCGTTCCTCAAGAACAGGTAAAAAAATATCAGCGCATTTTCAGCGAGGCCGGACTTCGTTTGGCTGCTCTCGAAATAGAAAGCCTGAGTTTGCTCAGGGCGCTTGTCGGAAACGACCCAACGCCTACTTTTATAATAGACATCGGAAGCCGTTCCACGGCGATAGTCATAACAGAAGGTGGAACAATACGTTTTTCCGGTCAGAGCGATTTCGGGGGTGCTTCGATAACCCAGGCAGTCTCTTCGGGCCTCAATATAAATCCGCTTCGCGCCGAAGAGCTTAAAAGAGAGAGAGGCGTAGGAGGAACGGGACCGAATTACGAGTTATCCACAATAATGATGCCTTTTTTGGATGCTATAATTAGTGAGGTAAAGAGGGTGGAAGCGAATTACAAAAGCCAAGTTCCGAATTCGAAAAAGATAGAACGCGCAGTGGTTAGTGGCGGCGGCGCGAATTTGGCTGGATTGGAGAAATATTTCGAATCCAGTCTCGGAATACCGACGGTAAAGGCGGCTCCTCTTTCCAAATTCGAGTACCCCGCGGCAGTAGAGCCGCTCGCCAAAGAATTGAATTCTTTTTTGAGCGTATCTTTGGGGCTCGCTCTGAGAGAATTTACATAAAGACGCCGATTATCAAGGGCCCAGTCTTTTAAAAATCAAAATGGCGCTTCCTGAACAATTAGTCGATAGGCTCAGCGAAAAAAGAGTTCAAACCTCGGGGTGGTCGGGGCGGCTAATGATGTTCAGTGGAACAGTTTTTTTTCTGAGCGTCGCCGTTTATGTCGGGCTTATTTATGGGTATGAACCTTATCTTGAAAGCCGGGTTGCGGACTTGGACAAGCAAATTCAAACTTTTGCTCAGCAGGTTCCGCCTGAGGATCAGCAAAAACTTATTTCGTTTTACTCACAAATAGCCAATCTTCAGAATATTCTTTCGGAACATATTATTTCGTCGCAGGTTTTTGATTGGCTCGAAAAGAACACCGAAGCCAGCGTTTATTACTCGAAATTCGTTCTTTTGTCTTTAACGAACGAAATCAGTCTCAGGGGGTTTTCAAGAACGGCGGATGATTTCGCGGCCCAGCTCTCAGTTTTTCAAAATGATCCGCTTATAGAAAAAGTGGCAATAAACAGTTTTACGATTTCGAGCGGCAATTTATGGGAATTCGATGTTACCCTAACATTGAGAGAGGGTACGCTTAATAAAATTGTCTCCCAACAATAATTTTAAAATGAAGCAAACCGCAAAAAGATTCTTGAGTCTCATAGTGTCATTCATTCTTTTCGCATCCGCGATGGTTATTTATTTCAATCTGATATTGCCTGCCAACGACGAAAATCAGCACATCAAGGCGGAAATGATAGGCAGGCAGGAATTCGTCGACGGGCAAAAGGCCGCTATCACGCAGGTTCAGGGCCTGATAAATTCATACAAAGGAGAAGGGGAATTGCAAAATCTTGTTTCATCCATTCTTCCCGTTTCTCCCGATCTCGCCGGAGCTTTTTCGCAGATAAGCGGTCTCATACAGGTAAATAAGCTTTTATTGCAGGGCATCACCGTAAATGCGCCGGTGAACCAGATATCATCCACCGGCGGCGGTAATCTTTCCAGCCAAACGACGGCAAAGCCGTTCGCATCTATCGATTTACAGGTAAAAATGGCCGGCTCTTACGGCGATTTTAAATCTTTCATGAAAAATCTCGAAACAAATGTCAGGATATTCGATGTCAAAAGAATAGATCTTCAGCCTACAGGAAAATCAAACCAAGATGTTTACCTGTACAATTTAACGGTCACAACCTATTATCAGACGCAATAAACATGGCAATAATAATCGAAGAAAAAAGAGATAGCGGTATATTGGCGAGCCTTTTGATCTGGATAATCACGCTGGGCATAATTACGACAAGCGTTTATTATATTTTTTTCAAAAAGCCGGAACTAGTTGAATTTACGGCATCGCCTTCTTTGAACAATATCCAGGAACTGGCGAAAATAAGCATAAACTCGGACAAGCTCATCAACGATTCCGTATTCCAATCTTTGGAAAAATACATTGATGCTCCGGAGCCGAAGAATATTGGCAGGACGAATCCGTTTCTGGGATTCTAAATTTGATTTTGGGTTTAGGTGTGGACGCCGGTTAAAGCAGAAATAAAAAAGACAGGCGCCCAAAACCAAACCCACACCAAAAATTGGCATGACTACAGAACAACTTTTGGGAGAAATCCAAAAACAGGGGCTGATAAACGAAGAAACATCCAATAAGCTCAAAAGGGAGTCGCTTCTTTCCGGGCGTTCTGTCGAAGACCTTATTTATTCGCAGCGGCTTCTTGATGATACGGCTGTAGCGAATATAAAAAGCGAAATCCTCAAAATACCGTATCAAAAAGTAGACGTTTCCAAGTTGGATGAAAACGTTTTGGGAACCATTCCCGAAGAGACCGTAAGAACTTACGGAGCCGTGCCGATTTCCAAGAACGACAATCTTTTGGTCGTCGGAATGATTCACCCAGACGACCCGAAAGCCCAGGAAGCTTTAAAGTTCATAGCTCGCAGGCTCCGGCTGAACCTGGGAGTATATCTAATTTCCTATTCTGATTGGCAGAATGTCCTTAAAAAGTATTCTCCATACAAGAGCGAAGTCGAGGCTGCGGTGCGTTCTCTGAATCTGAAAAGCGAATCTGCCGGCAGGCCGCTGGTAAGATTGGATGAAGCCGTTTCAAGCAATTCCGATGATGCGCCGATAATAAAAATAGTCGCGAAAACTTTCAGCGAGGCGGTTCAAAGAGGAGCTTCGGACGTTCATATAGAACCCTTGGAAAATTATTTGAGGGTGAGGTTCAGAATAGACGGACGCCTTAAAGAAGAAATAAGTCTGCCGGCGGAACTTTCGCAGGCCGTTGTTTCGCGCGTTAAGGTCATGTCCAACCTTAAAATCGACGAAACAAGAGTGCCGCAGGACGGGCGTTTCAGAACCCGGGTATTCGACAGGGAAATAGACTTCAGGGTTTCCACTTTCCCGACCCCGATGGGGGAAAAAGTTGCCATACGCGTTCTGGATCCCTCAGTCGGCCTTAAAAGCTTCGATCAGCTCGGGCTTGAAGGAAATAATCTTGAGATTGTTAAAGAAGCTTTATTGAAGCCGTTCGGGATGATATTGCTCACAGGGCCGACCGGGTCCGGAAAAACAACCACGCTTTACGCGCTCCTACAAGGTCTGAACAAAGAAAACGTCAATATACTCAGCCTCGAGGACCCCGTCGAGTATTTTATTCCGGGGCTGAATCAGTCTCAGGTGCGGCCGGAGATAGGTTATGATTTCGCCTCGGGATTGCGCGAAATTTTGCGCCAGGACCCCGACATCATAATGGTCGGAGAAATAAGAGACAACGAAACAGCCGGCTTGGCCGTTCATGCCGCTCTTACCGGACACATAGTTCTTTCTACGCTCCACACAAATGACGCGGTGGGAGTGATACCGCGCCTCATCGACATGAAAGTGGAACCCTTTCTGCTCCCTTCCGCTCTGAATCTTATGGTATCCCAGCGTCTGGTCGGGAAACTTTGCCAGGATTGCGAGAAACCAGAAACTGCCCCTGCGGAAATCCAAAAAATAATAAAGAAGGAACTTTCCGGCCTGCCTCCGAAAATGGGAGCGGATTATTCCGAACCATACAAAATATATAAAAGTCAGGGCTGTGCCAAATGCCAAGGGAGAGGAATAGTCGGAAGAATAGCGATATTCGAGATTTTGAAGATGTCTAAAGAACTCGAGGGCATAGTAAACTCCGGACCGACTGCGCAAAGGATTTACGGTGAAGCGAGGCGTCAAGGGATGGCAACTTTGCGCCAGGATGGGATTTTAAAAGCGCTTTCGGGATTGATAAGCATCGAAGAAGTTATTGGGGAAACACAGGAATCGTGATATACTGGATAAGAATCATGATGTCATTAAGTTAATTTCTTAAATCCTAATTCTTAAATCATAAATTTAATAAGAACATGGCAACTCCGCAGGAACAAATGAAAGAAATCATGCTGACCGCGGCGCGGCAGAACGCTTCGGATTTGCATATGTCGGTCGGGCGCAGGCCCACGCTGAGAGTCGACGGAGTTTTGATTCCGATACAAAAAGAACCGCAGCTGACGCCGGAAACAATCGACCAGCTTATTTCGACCCTGCTTACTCCGGAACAGAAAAAAACTTTTTTGGAAAAGCGCCAACTCGATTTCGCTTACAATTTCGAAGATAAAGCGAGGTTCAGGGTCAACGTTTACTTCCAACGCGGATATATGGCTGCGTCGCTCCGTCTCATACCTTCAAGGATAAGAACAATAGAAGAACTTGGACTTTTGCCGATATTGCATGACTTCACCAAATTATCCCAGGGATTCATTCTTGTTGTCGGGCCAGCGGGACACGGAAAATCGACGACGCTCGCGGCGATGCTCGATGAAATAAACCACGACAGAACCGATCACATCGTAACAATTGAAGACCCCATAGAATATATTTTCGTTCAGGACAGGTGCATAGTTTCACAAAGAGAAGTCGGCAGCGATACACCAAGTTTCCACGCCGGTCTCAGAACGGTGCTCCGCCAGGACCCCGACGTTATCATGATAGGGGAAATGCGCGATTCCGTTTCCATCTCCACCGCAATGACGGCGGCAGAAACCGGGCATCTTGTTTTCTCGACGCTCCACACGAATTCCGCTTCTCAAACCGTCGACAGAATAATAGATTCTTTCGCTTCGGAACAGCAGGGGCAGGTGATCTCCCAGCTCGCTTCGACTCTCGTTGCGATAGTTTCCGAAAGACTTCTTCCGCGTCTTTCCGGCGGACGCGTTCCTGTTCTTGAAGTAATGATCGTCAATCCGGCAATACGGAATCTTATACGCGAAAAAAAGATATATCAGATAGATTTGGTCATAGAGACAAGCCTGCAGGAAGGAATGGTTACGTTGAACCGCTCGCTGGCCGGGTTAGTAAAAAACAAAGAAGTATCGCTCGAAAATGCCGAGCTTTATTCGCCGAATCCTGCGGAATTGAGAATTCTTTTGGAGAGGATGCAGTGAGACATAATGCCAACCTACGAATGTATGCGAATAATGCAAAAAACCAAGAAATGCATTCGCGGTATTTGCAACATTCGCACAAAATTAGTGTCATTCGCATTATGTGCGTAAGCATATGAAATTCAAATATCAGGCTAAAACTAAAGAAGGAGAAAACCAAATCGGAGTGGTTGAAGCCGCAAGCAAAGAAGCGGCGACTAGCATTTTGGCGGAACACAACCTTTTCATTCTCAGCCTGGAGGAAGCGGAGAAATCCAGATGGTATGAAAAATTGAGCGATTATTTTTCTAATCGCCTGCACAAAAAGGATTTTGTCATATTCACTCGCCAACTCGCCATACTTCTTGAAGCGCGCGTTCCTCTTAATATAAGCCTGAAAACTTTGCATAAACAGACGACCAGCCCGATGCTAAAAGAGGCAGTGCTCCAAATTTCCGAAAACATCGATGCCGGCTTGTCGTTTTCGCAGGCGCTGGAAAGGCAGCCGGAAATCTTTTCTGGATTTTTTACGAGCATGGTCAGGTCAGCCGAATTAACGGGCAATCTTGAAAATGTCATGGGATTTTTGGCCGACTATCTTGAACGCGAATATTCTCTCGAGCAGAAAGCGCAGTCCGCGCTTATTTATCCGGCCATTTTGATAATTCTATTTTTCGTCGTTTCGTTCATATTGGCGACATTCGTCGTTCCACAAGTCGGGCCGATATTCTCGGAAGCGGGCGTTGAACTTCCTCTGTTCACATTGATAATAGTGGCGGTAAGCGCGTTTCTCAATCAGTGGTGGCCAGTTATCCTTTTTGCGCTTTTCGGAATCGCCCTGATGATCGTCGATTATTTTCGGACCCCGGAAGGAAAAGCCGTTAAGGACGAATTCAAGATTTCTCTCCCGATATTGAATAAAATTTATCTCCCGTTGACGATCACCCGTATATCGAATTCGGCATCCATGCTTTTGAAAGGAGGCGTGCCAGTCGTCCAATCTATGGAGATAATCGGCGAAACGGCCGACAATGTCGTTTATCGCGAAATAATGCATCAAATTGCCGAAGACGTGCGCCAGGGGCAAACGATTTCGGCATCCGCTTCAAAATATCCACAATATTTTCCGTCGCTTGTTACGCAAATGATCGCCGTGGGAGAAGAAGCGGGGCAGCTGGAGTCAACTTTTTCGCGCATATCGGCATTCTACGGCCGGGAAGCAGATGCGGCCATAGGTAACATAGTCGAGTTGATACAGCCGGTCTTGATTATAGGGATAGGAATCGTGATAGGGATACTTTTTGCTTCGGTTCTTCTGCCGCTTTACCAGCTTGTCGGGACAATTCACTAAATTCGCGTTATCCACATATGGGTCGGATATCAATATGTTAAAATAAAGCTATGAAAAAAGGTTTTACGCTTATAGAAATTTTGATAGTGGTTGCGATAATAGCCGTTTTGGCGAGCATAGTGCTGATAGGTTTCGGTCCCGCCCAGCGTCAGGGAAGAGACGCGAGAAGAATATCGGATCTCCGGCAAAGTCAGAACGCCCTTGAACTTTATTATTCGAAATGCGGATATTACCCGGGAACCGCGCAGGCAACTTACCCCTGTGGCGCCCGTGCCTCGGTAAACACCTGGAGTGGAGTGCAAGCTGCGCTTACGGGCAGCAATATCGGAGTCAGTCAAATTCCAAATGATCTCAGCGGCGGAGCGACGTATTACTACGGAACTGACGGCAACGGAACCAGTTATGTGATAGGAGCAACACTTGAGGATCAGAACAACCCCGCGCTTCAAAACAGCTACAAAACAAGTGAGTACGGAGTTACCTGTACGGGTGCCAATTACTGCATAAAATTCTGATAGACTCCAGCCCGGTAACATCCGGGCTTTTGTTGTATTGTCCGAATTTTGATCAAACATGAATTTGCTTCTATTTTTTTTGGGCGCTGGGATAGGCAGCTTTTTGGGCGTGATCGGAGACCGTTACAGGGAAGGTGTTTTTATTTTGGACAAAAGCATCGTCGGAGGACGATCGCGATGCGAAACATGCGGAAAGAAGCTGCGCTGGTTCGAACTGATTCCGGTATTGAGTTTCCTCTTTCAAAGAGGCAGATGCCTTTCGTGCGGGCGCTGGATCGGATGGCATTACTTATTTACGGAATTGACGAGCGGGCTGCTTTTCGTTTTTATCGCGAGGAAAATAGAGTATTCGTATTATTACTTTACCAATCAGAATTTTTATTTATTATCGGCCATATGGATAGCCATTTTTTCGATACTCCTTCTCGTTCTTTTGATAGATTTTCGCCTGAAGATAATTCCCGATGAGCTGAGTATAACCCTTGTTTTTTTGGGATTTCTTATAACCGCAATCCAGCCGCTCGATGCGCTAACAGGATCTTTTCTCGGGCATTACGGTTCTTTTCTGGGTTTGCGCTCCAATGTATGGATAAATCATATTGCTGCGGCTGCCGTAGCCGCCATTTTCTTCGCTTTTTTGATAGCGGTCACAAAAGGCCGCGGCATGGGCGGCGGCGACCTGAAACTCGTAGCGGCGATTGGTTTTATTTTCGGCTGGCCAGATATTCTTCTTGTAATGATGCTCGCATTCATCACCGGTTCGATTTTCGGGATTATTGCGATAGCGCTTAAAAAGGAAAAACTCAAAAGCCAAATTGCCTTCGGGCCTTTTATTGCGCTTTCTGCTGCCGCGGTTTTTTTCTTCGGTTACGAAATCATCGATTTTTACTTGAGTTTTTTACCGTCGCAATAAAAATTCCGCAACGGTCGGCAAAATATCGCTATTGGTCAGGATAGAAAACAGGACAGGTTTTGAAGTAAAACGTCCGAATGCGTGGTTTTAATGGCGACAAGGTGATAAAATTAAACTACACACGCATAATGAAAAGAATTAAGAAGTGCGGCAGTGAAGGTTACACAATCATCGAACTTTTGGTGGTTATGGCCATTACCGCGCTTTTCTCGTCAATTTTGATTTCTTACAACCATACCAGCCGCCAGCAAATCGCTTTTTATGCCGAACAGACAAAACTTATACAATCCATATTCAGGGCGAAATCGCTTGCGTTAGGCTCTTATGTCGGTTCCTCGGCCTCGAACATTTGCGGTTACGGCGTTCATATAGGCTATTCCGAAATGAGTTATTCTATTTTCAGCTACAGCAAGGCGGGAGTAACAGACTGCCAGGGAATAAGTTCCATAAATCCTGCCTCGGAAAACATAATTTCAACTTTTAAATTGGACAACAATGTTTCATTTACAACCGTCATTTCGTCAGGGCAACGACTAGACGACGTTCTTTTTATCCCGCCCCAACCCCTGACGTTGGTCGGTTCCGGAGGGAGCATTATAAGGAACGGCTCGGCAGCCGTTTCGCTGAGAACACTGGATAGTTCTCTGTCGGCTTCAATAAACATTAATTCTGCGGGGCTTATAGATTTTTAACATTTTTATCCGGCATTTTTTTAAAAGCTCTTCGGGATTATAATAATTTCGACCATGTTAATTCCGACAAAAAGTTTTTTTGTTCGTTCGAAAAGAGAGAAAAAGCGCTTTTTTTCCGAAGGAGGGCAATCTATTATCGAGGCACTCGTGGCAATTTCTTTTTTGGTGGTCGGATTTATGGCAGTGCTTTCTCTGCTCGGACGTTCGCTGAGCCTTAACAGATCTTCCACCGACAGCTATACGGCCACGTACCTTGCAACGGAAGGAATCGAGGTTGCCAAGAACATATTTGATGAAAACGCTCTTCGAAGGGACGCCTGGAACGACGGGTTTGCGGCCGGCGATTACGAGGTCGAGTATGACAGCAATTCTTTAAGGGAAAATCGAAACAGATTTTTGGCATATGATTCTAATAGACATGTTTACCGCTACGGCGGTTCTGGACAGACACCCTTCATGCGGATTATCAGGGTGACTCCTGTCGGACAGAACGAGATAAAAATCAATTCTATAGTTTCATGGACCGGGCTCGGCGGAGGAAGCTTCCAGGTCAATTTGGAAGATCATTTCATGAATTGGAGAAATTAAGAAAATGAAAAGAGATTTCAAAAAACAACGAAGATTTATTCCATGCATGGAACTATGGGGGGGATTTACTCTGATTGAAGTAATGGTCGCGCTGGGAGTTTTTTCGATCGCAATGCTCATAGTTACCGGCGGTTTTGTAAGGGCATTAAAAACCGAGCGCCAGGCATCGTCTTTTACATACGTTAATGACAATCTGAGCACGATAATAGAACAGATCACGAGAGAGATAAGAACCGCAAAAGATATATGCACGGGGAATACGTCGTGTTCTTCTCAAAACACGATTTCGTTCGTCGACGCTTACGGGAATGACGTGACATATTGCCTTCAAAATGCGGCCATCGTCCGCAATAGCGGCTTGGGTTGCGGGTCCGGACAGACAATAACGAGCAGCAAAGTTTCGATAAGTTATCTGTCGTTCATAATTTCAGGCAATCGGGACAACGATCACCGCCCCCCGCGGGTGACCATTCTTATAAGCGGGGGACCTAAAGATCAGTCCGCGTCGAGTTATAAAGTAAATCTTCAAACAACAGTAAGTTCGAGAATCATAGGGACATAAAATATGAGGAATTTGACTTTTCCGCCACAATTCGGCAGATTGAAAAATTCCTTCAAGAAAGGGCAGGTTATGCTGCTCAGCGTTTTGACGCTGGGCGCGATAATGCTCGGAGCTACCGCTATCGCAAGCCTTTTGATAATTTACCAGATAAAAATGTCGTCGAACTCCGCCGATTCCGCGAAAGCGATTTTCGCGGCCGATGCCGGAGTAGACTGGGGGCTTTATCAATTCATCCATCCGACATCCACTGTGGCACAACCGGTATTTTCAAACGGCGCATCTTTTACGGTCAGTTGCTATGATTCTTCGCTTAACCAACTTAGCGGCTGCGGAAGCGCCTCAACGACGATTATAAGGTCTTTTGGAAGAGCCGGGGGGCTATACAGAGTTTTTGAATTGCGCTTGTAACAAATCGCATATGAAGACGGATAGCACGAAAAAAAAATCGGCCAAAGAAAGAATCGAACACCTAAAGAAAACCATAAATGCGTACAGATATAGCCGTCTTGTATTGAACAAAGAAAAAATTTCTCCGGAAGCCGAGGACACCCTTAAGAAAGAGCTGTTTGATCTTGAACAGCTCTTTCCGGAATTTATAACGCCTGATTCGCCGACCCAACGTGTCGGCGGCGAACCGCTGAAACAATTCAAAAAAGTCCGCCATGAAAAAAGAATGCTTTCGTTCAACGACGCTTTTTCGGAAGAAGATACTCATGACTGGCTCGAACGATTATCGAACTTTTTGGGAAGAAAAATAGGCGGCCCGTTTTATGCAGAATTGAAAATAGACGGCCTTGCAATAGAACTCGTTTACGAAAAAGGAATTTTAACGGAAGGTTCCACCCGCGGGGATGGAGAAATTGGGGAAGACGTCACGCAAAATCTCAAAACAATAGAGGCGATACCGCTCAAAATCAAAGCACCAGGCTCCAAATTCAAAATACCAGAGCGCATGGTTGTTCGCGGAGAAGTTTTTTTGAACAAGAGAGAATTCGATTCGATAAATCGGGAACAGAAAAAAATGGGGCTTAAGCTTTACGCCAATCCGCGCAATGTCGCGGCGGGTTCCGTCCGTCAACTCGACCCCAAAATCACCGCCGAGAGAAAACTCGATTCTTTTCAATACGGCATCGTAACCAGATTGGGGCAAAAAAGACACAGCGAAGAACATGAAATTCTCCACAAATTGGGATTCCGCGTGAATTCTAACAACAAAATTTGCCGGACAGTCGAAGACGTATTCGAGTTCCGCGATTATTGGAACAAAAACAGAGAAAGGCTCCCTTACGAAATAGACGGGATAGTCGTGGTTTTGGATGATAACAAAAGTCATGATGCTGCGGGAGTGATCGGGAAAGCTCCGCGCGCCGCGATCGCCTATAAGTTTTCTCCCAAAGAAGCCACGACGGTCGTCGAGGACATAAAGGTGCAGGTCGGAAGGACCGGAGTGCTTACTCCGGTGGCCGTTATGCGGCCGGTTCAGGTCGGCGGAGTTACCATCGCGCACGCGACACTTCATAACGCGGACGAAATAAAACGGCTCGGCTTGAAAGTCGGCGATACTGTTGTCGTCAGCCGCGCGGGAGACGTAATTCCTCAAATTACAAAGGTCCTTGAAGAGATGAGGACCGGAAAAGAAAGAGAATTCAAAATGCCGGACAAGTGCCCGATAGACGGTTCGAAAGTCGTGCGCGACGGTGTCGCGTGGCGGTGTTCGAACCCGCAATGCGGGGCGCGTCACAGGGAAGCGCTTTATCATTCCGTTTCGCGTCCGGCATTCGATATCCGGGGTCTAGGCCCCAAGATAATGGATAGATTTCTCGACGAAGGCCTTATCTCCGACGCTGCGGACATTTTTGAGCTGGAGGAAGGGGACATAGCGGCGCTTGAACGTTTCGGCGAAAAATCAGCAGAAAATATCATCGGTGAAATAGAAAACAAAAAAAAAATATTATTGAACAGATTCATTTATTCATTGGGGATTCTTCATGTCGGTGAAGAAACTGCAAATTTGCTCGCACAGAATATATCGAGTATCAAGAGCGGAATATCGAAGCCGATTGATATCCTCAAAATATTTCAGAAAATGTCTTTGGAAAATCTGCAAGAAATCCAAGATATTGGTCCGAAAGTCTCGCAAAGCATTTATGGTTGGTTCCGTGAGCGTAGAAATATCAATCTTGTTGAAAAATTGGAATCGGCCGGGATTATGATAGCAACTCCCCGGCTGCGCCCAAGGCAGGCAAGCGGCAGGCTGAAAGGTAAAACGTTCGTTCTGACAGGAGGACTGGAATCGATGCCTCGCGATGAAGCTAAAGAAAAAATCCTTAGTCTCGGCGGAGACGTTTCGGAATCGGTTGGCAAGAAAACGTCTTATGTCGTGGCAGGCAGCGAACCGGGTTCCAAGCTTGAAAAAGCGCAAAAACTGGGTATAAAAATAATTTCCGAAGAGGAATTCATAAAGTTGATTAAATAGCGATAGCAGGTTTGATTTTTTGCTTTCAAAACAATATCATTTGTTGTACGCATGCGGGCGTAGTTCAGCCTGGCAGAACGTCCCCCTGTCACGGGGAAGGTCACCGGTTCAAATCCGGCCGCCCGCGCAGCTGAAATTCTTAGCCCACTTTTGCGGGCTTTAGAATTTCGCTGTCCTGAGCGAAGTCGAAGGACTAACTTTTCGGGTGGCTGGATTTGAACGATACGCAGATCAGCTAAAATAAATCATCACAAAAGCCGCCGCTATTGATACGATTATCTGCTGGGAAATGCCGACCAGCGGTTGTTCGTCAAGAGAAGTTTTTGCATGAACGTTTTCGTGGAATTTTTTGAAATGATAGAGCGGTGTATTCGGAAATCTTTCATAAATCACTTGCAGTAAGTCAGGCAAAGCGCCGGCGAAAGCGCCGAAAGCCGTCAGCCAGAAGTAATCTGGATAAAAAGATTGCGAAATCGCAAGCGAAATAACCAATCCGACCCCGAAATCAATACCGGTGCGGAAGGTGTCTTTTAAAAACTCCCCGTTAAAATTGAGCTTTTCTCCGAATTGCAAAGAGGCATCGATTATTCTCGAAAGGAGCCTGTAGTGCCAATGAGGGATGGCATCGAGAACGAAATGACTCAAAAAAGCGACAGTCAATGCAATCGCGGGATTGTCGCGGAAAACGATAGCTGAGGCGGCTCCAACCACGGCATGCGTCGCTAAAATCATCCGTTCATTCTACCTGACATCATTTCGCCGGCAAAGAGACATTATTTTCCACATATCTTTTTAAATGGATTTGCTATAATAAGTCCGATGGCAGCCAATCAAGAACTTAAAGATTACATCATCCAGCAGACAAAACTCGGCGTTTCGAAGGACACCATAAAGAGTGCTCTTGTTACTGCAGGATGGAGAGAGGTGGACATAAGTCAGGCAATCGCGGAAACGGAAATTTCGCCGGAAAACGGAACTCCTTTAAAACCAACATTACCGATCCAACCGGTTCAACCAATTCAGACGACTCAGGTTCAACCTGTGCAGCAGCAACAACCGACCCAGCAACCAAAACCCCTGGAGCCGATTGTAGTCGCCAAGCCTACAGCGGAACAGCCTTCCCCGTCCCCGGCAAAATCATCGCCGGTGTCTTTTGTCACAAGCGACATATTCCAGCCGAAAGGTGAAAGCGTTTTCCAGCCCAAAAGCGTCACAGGGACGGACCCGGCAAAGCCGTCCGGGGCAAAACCGGAAGTAATTTCGCTTTCACAGCAGAAAAAAAACGGTTTTAAGGGCGGTAAAAATTTTTATGCCATTCTTTCCTTGGGAATTCTTTCAATCGTGCTTCTCGGAGGAAATATTCATTTTTATGTGAAAGGCGGCAGCGTAAATTCCGAAATACAATCCTTGACGACCGCCAAGGGGGCGGTAGAAGGACAACTTGAATCGGTTACGAAAGAAAAAAACGCCCTGACGGAACAAATTACAACACTAGATAAAACTATAGAAAATCTCGGCAACCAGCTCTCCATTTTTGCCTTGGGAGAGGGTAGTTCAACGGAACCGGTCGCTTTCAGCATCTCCGGAACGCTAGGAGGCGGAGGAAAATCGCTTTATTCTCTGGTAACCGACAAGAATGTTTTTCTCGTTGTAAAAAATTCCAAAGATGCCGCAGTAGACGCAGCGCTTAAACCCCTGCTCGGCTCATCGGTTGAACTCAAAGGAACGCATCAGCCGGGATCGAATCAGCTTACTGTTACAACCGTTAACGGACAGGTAGCACAAAGCGCCACGAGTACGGCTCCCGGGCAATAATCCTTTAATTCTCGTAAAGTTCGGGAGCGGTTGTTTTTTCGTAATAAAAACCGAGTCCGAGTATATCGGGTTCGCGCCATGCTTTGCCGATAAGCTGGAATCCTATCGGCAGGCCCTCCTTTTTTTCGCGGACAGGTATGGAAACGGCCGGCAGTCCGGCTAAGTTTGCCGGTATAGTGAAAATGTCAGATAGATACATTGTTAAAGGGTCTTCTGTTTTTTCTCCGATTTTGAAAGCTGGGCCGGGAGTCACCGGCGTCATTATAGCGTCTACTTCTTTGAGCGCGTTTTCAAAATCATTTTTTATAAGTCTCCTTACCTGCTGCGCTTTTTTATAGTAAGAATCGTAGTAACCCGACGACAAGACAAAAGTTCCTAAAATAATTCTTCTTTTCGCTTCATTTCCGAACCCTTCGCCTCTTGTCTTGAAATAAATATCTTTCAGGTTTGTTGCCGGCTGTACGCCTTCCGTCTTTCTGCCGTACCTTATTCCATCGAAACGCGCCAAATTGGAACTTACCTCCGCCGGCATGATTATGTAATAGCACGATAGTGCGTATCTGGTGTTGGGTAATGAGATTTTTTTGAATTTAACTCCGAGACTTTGGACAGTTTTTATTGTGACATCTATGCTTTTCTTTGTTGTTTCATCCAATTCTTCGGGGAAGTACTCTCCCGGAATGCCGATTACCAAATCTTTTATTTTTTTCAGATCTGGATCCAAGAGTTCCCTGATATAATTTTCACTTCCGGGAATTTCCGTACTGGTGGCATCGAGCGCGTCCTGTCCGCGTATTGCGTTGAAAAGAAGAGCCGAATCCTGAACCGTTTTCGTTATCGGCCCGATTTGATCCAGGCTCGAAGCCATAGCGATTAAGCCGGAGCGGGAGACCGCGCCGTACGTAGGTTTCAATCCGACCACGCCGCAAAACGCAGCCGGTTCGCGAATGGAGCCGCCGGTATCAGAGCCTAATGCCGCTACGGCAAGATCGGCCGCCACTGCGGCAGCGGACCCGCCGGAAGAGCCCCCGGGAACCCGCTCGTTATCATGCGGATTTTTTGTCATTTTAAAGGCCGAATTTTCCGTCGAAGAACCCATTGCAAATTCGTCCATGTTCGTTTTGCCGAGAAAAACTGCGCGTTCGTTTTTTAACTTTTTTATTATGCCCGCGTCATAACTTGCCGTGTAGTTTTCGAGAATTTTTGAAGCGGCCGTTGCCCGCAGGCCCTTTATAAGAATGTTGTCCTTTATTGCGATGGGAACTCCGGCAAAAGGGCCGATTTTTTCTCCTTTTGCCAACGAAGCATCTACAGCTTCCGCTTCCCGTAGCGCGCCTTCTTCGTTGATGCTCAAATAAGCTCCTATTTCGCCGTCTTTTCGTGAAATTTCCCGGAGAAAAGCGTCAGCTATTTCAGCTGCGGAAAAATCCTTTTTTACGAGGCCCTCATTGAATTTTTTTATTGTGAGATTCTTTAGTGGAGTCATTCGATTTTCCTAATACATTCGTGGTATTCGCATACAAATTCGCATCGTTCGCATTATGTTCATTCGAACACCGGAGGCACTTTTAAAAAGCCGTTTTCTTTTTCGGGGAACGCCTCAACGCCATTTCCTTTGTCGGTATCCGTCCTGTCATCGTCGTTCCTGAATTCGTTTTTAGCCTCGGTACCTCCATTCATGGTTTCTATGCCGGAAGTATCGAGTGATTTCAGCTCCTCGAAATAAACGAGGATTTTTTTCAAGTCCTTAAGTATTTTATTTTCTTCGTCGGCGCCGAGCTTTATCCTGGAGAGTTCGGCGAGATATTCTATGGTTTTTTTATCTATCTCTGAAAGCATTCGTTTATTTTAACTGTTTTACGATTTTTTTGAACTTATCGCCGCGATCCTCGTAATTTTCGAACATATCGAAACTTGTCGAAGCGGGAGAAAAAAGAACGGCTACATCAGAATCTTTTCGGGCCGCCAGGTGTTCCGCGCGTTTACGCGATTCTTTAATCGCCTCGGCGAGATTTTTCGTAAACGCTATCTCGGCTCCGGACCCTCTTACCGATTTTCCGATTTTGCTTTTGTTTTCTCCGAAGAGAACCAAAAATTTCGTTCCGGATTTCTCAATCGCTTTTTTAAGAGGAGCATAACTCAGATTTTTATCCTGTCCTCCCGCTACAAGTATTTTTTCTTTTTTCGGAAAAGATTCCATGGCCGCCGCGGCGGTCTGCGGATTTGTCGAAGCGGAATCGTTGTAAAAGTAAACATAATGCAAATTACGCGAAATTGTATGCGAATGAATTTGCAATTTAATTTTCCTTACAAATTCCAATCTGTGCTCCATCCCGCGGAAATTCCTTATCGTTTTAACAATGGCTTTATTCGACACGCCCAGCGATTTCGCGACAGTCGCAGCCATAACGGCGTTTTTGAAATTATGCGGCCCATCGATTTTCAGGTCGCCGGAAGAAAAAAGTCCGAATTTCTTTTCGTCCACGACAATCTTGAGGCCTTTACCGTTTGCAGCCATTTTCCCGCTCAAGCTGTTGTTTTTGAAGGAAAAAACCCTGTCCTTTTTGCTCTGATATTTCGTGATATTAGCTTTAGCCGCGTAATATTCTCTGACATTTTTGTGTGCGTCCAGATGGTCGGGGAAAATATCCAGAACAACGGCTATCTCCGGGGACATTTTCATGTCTTGAAGCTGGAAGCTCGAGAGTTCGAAAACAACAAGAGATTTTTTGTCGATTTTCGAAAGCATATCCAGCGCCGGCCTGCCTATATTTCCCGCCAGAAAAACCTTCCTGCCTCCGGCTTGCCCTGAGCTTGTCGAATGGGCTTTAAGCATCTTGTAGAGAATCGTAGACGTGGTTCCTTTACCTTTCGTCCCTGTGATGCCGATAATAGTTCCGGGGCATCTTTCGAAAAATATCTTGGTTGCGCTCAATATTTCTGTGCCTTTTCTTTCCGCCTTTTGTATTTCCGGCGACAAATAAGGTATTCCGGGCGAGCGAAAAACAACATCGAAGACATGCAGATTTTTTAGATAATTCTTGCCGGTTCGTATCCCGGGCACCCGGTTAATACCCGATACCGAATTGGGATTTTTGTCCAAAATCCAAATCTCAGATTTTTTGAATTCTCGGTCCTTTTGAAGGAATTTAAGGACCGAGCGTCCTTCTCTTGCGAAGCCCAAAATGGCGATTTTCATGTTAGTGTGTCAGGGGCGGGACTCGAACCCACAACCTTGGCCTTATGAAAGCCCTGCTCCACCGTTGAGCTACCCTGACTTCAGGAATTATTTTGACATCAATAAACGGTTTTGACAATTTAAACTCCGGGAAATATAATCTTCGGGCACCGCGGGCCGCCTTTGGCGAGCCTCGCATCGAAATCGCGGGAGGGTTGGGAAAGGTTTACCGGGGAGCCCCATAAGCTCCCGAAGCGGGTTCGAGTCCCGCCCCCGCAACAAGTTTATTTACTTCCATTGCGTTTGCGAAGCGCTTACGGAAGACGTCGTTTTGGAAGAAAGAGAACTGAAGGAATTTTCGTGGTTTGAGCCATCCAAAGCTATGGATTTAGGGGCAAAAAAGGCAATAAAAAATTATTTGAACGGTATCAAAATCGAAATAGAGCAAGACAGATTTCTCCTCAAATAGGGCGCTGAAAACAAATTGAATTTCCGTGTTTGGACGAGTAGAATTCTTGGAGAATGAAGCGGAAAGTTCCCAGAAAAAATGTTTCCAGCGACCTCGCTGACATACAGAAAAATCCGGGCATTAATGATGCCTACCAGAAAAAGCGGCTTTTTTCGGACGGTAACTTCAACGAGAGAGTATTCCCTCAATTTTTCGGAACGGAAAAGGCGGAATCGAAAAACGGCTTTTCCGTTCCCGCACCTTCGCGCGGCAAAAAAAAATTTATTAAGAAGCTTGTTTTCATTTCTTTGGGCGTTTTCGTTATTGTCGCTCTTTTGTGGGGGGCCGGAGTTTATGCCAAGTGGAACAACTTGATAGGTTACTTCAATCTTGCGAGCGGCGACGTAGGTCATCTGCTTTTGAAAACCAACGGAGACAATGCGGACAGCTATCTGGGAGATTCGCGGTTAAGCGTTTTGGATTTGGTGAAGACAAAATCATTATGGGAGAATGCCGGCTCGATTTACTCGAGCTTCCAGAATTTTTCGCTCGCGGGCATGGGGTTGATCCGCGAATTGGAGGATTTCACCGAAAACTGGCCGAAGCTTCTTTTAAGCGGAGACGGGCAAGAACTGATATCCAAACTTGAAAATACGAAGAAATACATCGAACTGATCAACGAATCCAACAACAAACTCAATTCTCTCGATTTGGGAATAGACAACTTTTTGTCGGGCGGATACGGATCTCCTTTGTCGGTCCAGTTGAATTTCAGGCGTATGAACGATTTTCTTTTCGCCCTCATAAATTTTTTGTCTTCGGAAGAGGACAAGCATATTCTCGTGCTTTTTGAAAATTCTTCGGAGATAAGGCCGAGCGGCGGATTTATAGGAAGTTACGCCGACGTGATTTTTTCGGGTGGAAACGTGAAATCAGTCGAGGTTCACGACATAAATGACCCGGACAAATTGCTCGAAGAGAACATAATTCCTCCCAAGCCCCTGCAGGCGATAGAAAAAGCCTGGACCATAGCCGATTCAAACTGGTTTTTCGACGCAGGCCTTTCCATGTCGAAGGCCATTGAACTGATGGAAAAATCGAAAATGTACGCCGGAAAGGTGTCTTTTGACGGAGCGATAGCGATTTCACCGAAAGTATTGGGCGACGTATTGGAATTGACCGGACCCATTAAACTGGAAAACAGGGATTTAATCATCGACAAAAACAATTTCCTGAAGGAAATACAAAAGGAAGTCCAAAACGCGCAAGCAGGCGGAACAAAATCCAAAAAAATCATTATAGAACTTGTTCCGCAGTTTTTGTCCAGGCTCGTTTCGTTGCAGCCGAAAGACAGTTCGGCAGCAACGGAAAAATTCTATGAATGGATAAGAAATAAAGATATCGTGATGTATTTCAAAGACCCGGCCTTTGAAAATTTCGCCGATTTCTACGGAATTTCCGGAAAGGTTTTGGATTTGCCAGCGGATTTCAACGGCGACTATCTCGCTGTTGTCAACGCCAACGTTGGCGGCGGGAAAAGCGATTTTCTGATGGGCCAAAAAGTCTTTTTCAAAACACAGCTTAATTCGGACGGGACAGCCGTGAATCAACTTGAGGTAGAAAGACGTCACAATGGGGGGAAAAACGATCCGTGGTGGTACAGACTTACCAACGAAACCTATTCGAAAATTTTTGTTCCGGGAACAACATCTCTTTCAAGTTTCGGCGGAGGATGGGACAGGAAAATAGTTCCTAAAACCGATTATTCAAAAAACGGTTATAAATCCGACCCGTTGGTTTTTGAAATAGAATCCACCTCGAAGAAAAATTTCTTGTATCCGGGAGTTGATGAATTCAGGGAAAGCGGGAAAAAAGTATTCGGATTCTGGACAAAGACCGATCCCGGAAAAACAAGCAGAATAATTCTGAATTATTCGGTCAACTTATTTTCTCCGGCGAAGAGCGGCCAAAAATACGAGTTTATTTTCCAAAAACAATCGGGAAGCGAAGGAACTTACAAACTTGAAATATATGCGCCGGTCGGCTTTATCTGGAAAGAGAATAATTCTCCGGTTTTCGAATATGAAACGGATAACCCCGAGGGTACAATGACATTCGGACTAACCATGGAAAAAATTTGAAATGAATCAGGAAGATATAAGGAATTTCGTAATAATCGCACATATCGATCACGGGAAATCGACTCTGGCCGACAGGCTTTTGGAATTGACGGGAACGGTTGAAGCCCGACGTATGAAGCCCCAATATCTCGACCAGCTTGAGCTTGAAAGAGAACGCGGCATAACCATAAAAATGGCGCCGGTTCGCATGAGTTACTCGCTCAACGGGGAAAGTTACATTTTGAATCTGATAGACACGCCGGGTCATTCGGATTTTTCTTACGAGGTTTCGCGCGCGCTTGCCGCAGTGGAGGGCGCGATACTTTTGGTCGACGCGACGAAAGGAATACAAGCCCAGACCCTTTCCAATTTTCGCGCGGCAAGAAAAGCCGGCTTGAAAATAATCGGAGCCATAAACAAAATCGATTTGAACCCGCCGCGAGCCGACGAATCCGCAAAGCTTCTAGCGGAACTGATAGGCGTCGCCGAAAATGAAATCTTCCGCATCTCGGGAAAAACCGGCGAAGGCGTACCGATGCTCCTCGAAGCGGTCGTGAAAAAAGTCCCGGCGCCTTCCTCAAAAAACGTTTTTGCCGAGTCGCCGTCGCGTTCGCTTATTTTCGACTCGCTTTACGACGATCACAAGGGAATAATAGCTTTCGTCAGAATTTTCGACGGAAAATTCGAAGAAGGCGACGAAATAGAACTCGCTGCGGCGAAGTCGAAGTGCAAAATAAAAGAATTGGGATATTTCACTCCTCAGCTTAAACCCGGAAAAGAGATTTCTGCCGGCGAAATAGGATACATGGCCACGGGCATGAAAGACCCTTCTCTTGTTAAAATAGGGGATACAATTTTTGAATCAGGTCCGTTTTCGCGCAAATCCGAAAGGGCGTCGCTTCCAGGATACAGGGAACCGACACCAGTTGTTTTCGTGTCTTTATATCCGGACGGGCAGACCAAATTCGAAGACCTGAAAAGGGCGTTCGAGAGACTGCATCTTACCGATTCGGCTTTGATATTCGAACCGGATTCAAGCGAAGCTCTAGGGCGGGGGTTGAAGGTAGGGTTTCTCGGCCAGCTGCATTTTGAAATTGCGACAAGCCGTCTCGAAAGGGAATTCGGGCTGGAGTTTTTGGCAAGTTTCCCGTCGACTGCCTATACAGTAAGAGGCGGCGGCGAAACGAGAGTTGTAAAAGACCCGAACGATTTTCCCGATAATCCGGAAAAAGTTTTGCAGCCGATGATCGATGTGGAAATATTTTCTCCGGCAGAATTTGTAAACCAAATTCTGGGGCTCAACGAAAAGTTCCACATCGAAATAATAGAAATAAAAAACATCGGGAATTACGTCGTTATCTCGGCGAGAATGCCCCTTGCAGAACTTATGCGGGGATTCGACGACAAGATAAAATCGGCTTCTTCGGGTTTTGCATCTTTCAGTTACGAAGTTGCGGGAGAAGCGCCTGCCGAGGTGGAAAAACTGGAAATACTCGTAAATGGAGACCCGATATCCGCGCTAACCAGGATAATTTTCAAGGACGAAGCGGAATCCGAGGCGAGAACTACGGTCGAACGCCTGAAAGAACTTTTACCGAAACAACAATTCGTGCAGGCGGTACAGGCAAAAGTGCGCGGCCGTATAATTGCGAGGGAAACCATCTCGGCGATGAAGAAGCTTTTGGGAAACTTCGGCAAAACCGGCGGCGACAGAACAAGGAAGATGAAGCTTTGGAAAAAGCAAAAAGAAGGCAAAAAGAAGCTTAAAGAAATGTCGCGAGTGGTGGTACCGACAAAAGTTTTCCGCGACCTTTTGAAAAAATGAGGGTTTGAATTATTCTAAGGTAAATGAAAATAGCCGCAACAATTTTCTTGTCTCTCATACTCATAGTTCTCGGGAATCAAATACGTTTTTTTTCTGCCAAAAACACCGAAAACGAGACCCGCTACGCGCAGGTGAAGAAAGAGCTTGAAGAAGCGCGGCGCGATTACGGCAAGGTGGAAGCCAATTTCAGCTATTACACAAACCCCAATAACCTCGAAAAAGAACTGCGAGCAAGATTTAATTACAAACTTCCGGGAGAAAAGATGATAATAATAGTGCCCGAATCTTCTTCCACCAACCAATGAATCCCGTTAGAAACAATCAATCCACGATTCGTAGAACATCTTTTAATTTCTGCTTAAAGAAATCGGTTGTGGTTCAAGCCGCTGATATACAGCTGTCTAAAGACAACCTGTCTCTAAAGGGATGAATTACAGATTCTATATCGCTTTCTTTATTATTTTTGGAATAGGCACTTCCGCGGTTTTTCTGGTTTCTTCAGGATACTATCCGGTAGCCATCGTTAACGGCCACTTCATACCGGCAAAGAGTTTTGCGCATGATTATTCAATAGCCTCGACATATTATAAAAATTTGTTGAAAGCCGGCAATGCAAGTTCTTCTGCCCAAACTTCTTTAACAGAGGACCAAATAGGACAGTCCGTTTTGTCGCAGTTGATAGAAAATGCGCTGATAGACGGAGGAGTGCGGAAAGAGGTTGGCGGCAATCTGAATAAAATGATCGATGAAAAGGTGAATCAGGCGATTGCTTTCCCGGACGCGGAAAAGGCGATAAGCGCCTTTTATGGGATTACGCTCGAGGATTTTAAAAAAGATATTCTGGTTCCCCAGGCGAAGCGGGACATTCTTACCGGAAACCTCCTTTTGAAAGGAGAAAAAATAGACGACTGGCTTCAAACGGCTAAGAAATCAAGCAGCGTAATTGTTCTGTCCGGCAGATTTTACTGGGACGGAGAAAATGTCGGCGTGCGGTGATTCATTTCGGTTTGCGATATGAACGAAAACGAAAAACTTGTCGAAGGACTGCTGAACGAAGGTTATTTGAAAACTCCCGCCCTAAAAGACGCATTCACAAAAATAGACAGAAAAGATTTCGTTCCAGAAGACCTTAAGGGCGAAGCTTATGGCAATTATCCTTTGCCAATAGGCTTCGGACAAACAATTTCCCAGCCTTTGACTGTAGCGTTTATGCTCGAGCTTCTTCAGCCGCATCCCGGAGAAAAAATCTTGGATATCGGTTCCGGCTCGGGTTGGCAGACGTGCCTGCTCGCTTATGTAGTAGGCAAATCGTCAAAGGGAAAAGTCGTAGCCGTCGAGAGAATTCCGGAATTGCGGAAAATGACCGAAACTAACGTCTCGAAATACGGCTTTATCGAAAGTGGAATCGTACGCGCGATTTTGGCGGACGGCTCAAAAGGCTTTCCCGGAGAAGCTCCTTTTGATAAGATAATCGCGGCTGCATCGGGAAAGTCATTGCCTGACGCATGGAAAGAGCAGCTTAAAGTAGGCGGTAAAATGATTGTCCCTATAAAAAACAGCGTTTTTGTTTTCGAGAAGGTTTCCGAAAAAAGTTTTGAGGAAAAGGAATATCCGGGTTTCAGTTTCGTTCCTCTGATAAAAGATTGATAAAAAATTTTCGAAGCTTTTGCGGGTGTAGTACAGTGGCGGTACGCGACCTTCTTCCCGTTTTTGTTTGAGCGAAGCTAATTACAAAAACGCAATCCCGCATAATTTTTGCGAGAGTAGCACAATGGTAGTGCGCTTGCTTCCCAAGCAAGATACGCGGGTTCGATTCCCGTCTCTCGCTCCAAAATCTCGCAAAAATTTGTGTGGGGCCAAGCGTAGTGAGGTGAGTTCTCCGCCTGCGGCAAGGTTTCGGCGGATAGGGATTCCCTTCACCTGCTCAAAAAGTGGAAGCAATTTTTGAGCGGGGCTTGCCCAAAATTTTATTGGGCGGCTCGCTCCGAAATTTGATTTAAATGTACTTTTGGTTATAATGTTTTTGAGCGGACAAGGAAAGCCTTTTGTTCGCGGTAACTTTAATCGAAAAAACGCAGAACCAGGAGAAAGAAGATGAAGATGGACCACCACGATTTCTTTGCAGGACTGGCTGTCGCATTCGGGCCGGCAAAACTGGCCTATGAAATGCTGGGGAGAGCCAGCGTCGACCTGGAGGACACAATCCTCAAGGGGACGAAACTGAATTCTGAAGCAGTACTGCAAATGGTATCAACGTCGAAAGACAATCTTTGGCGGGCGCTGAGCTTGCTTGAAGCGCAAAAGTCGTTTATCTTGAACGGCGAGCGCGGCGTACCACGCCCCACTCGCGAAGATTGGATAAACGCGGGTCAGGTTTTCAACAGCGAACCGTGGCAGAATGTTGTTTTGACGCTGATGCACGGCGGAACCATGTGCTTGCTGGATCACTTTATGGAAATCCTCCAAGCGTCGCTCGTTTACACCGAGCGAATCGAAAAAGAAATCCTCGAGAAAGTTGGTGACGGAAAACGAAAAGGAAGCGCAGTTGAGATCAAGCGCGTGGCGGAACATTTTCACCGCTGCGTCAGGTTTTCCGGAAGGTTGAGCAGAACGGCACGCAAAGCCGCCCGCGCCGCCAGCCGGACAACTAGCAAGGCTGCCTGACCACAGCGAGTAGGCAGAAGCGAGCGCCACCCGGGATCAAAAGTTCCGGAAAGGCACATTAGGGCAGGGCACACCAGTCGCTGCCCTTTTTTTTTACTTAAAAGCTTTATACGATGTTCGCCTAACGAAATATTGAATAAAAAACACTTTTTTTATACGATTAATTGAATTAGAAACGATAAATACATATGAATTCCGAAATAATTGTCGCTTCTCCAGAGGAAGAACATTTGAAGGCCGAACTCGAAAAGCGGACGGATGCGGAGACGGCGCGGATAAAAAGATTCCTCGATATGCCCGATTTATCCCGGACCGAGGGCAGTCCTCTTAAAGAAATAGTGGATAGGGCAAAGAAAGTAAAAAGCCTCGAAGGATTCGACGATATAAAAATCCCCGAGATAGTTCCCGCGCGAATTCTGTTCGATCTTTTTAACATGCCGCCGGGACATCCCGCACGCAGCAAGTCCGATACATATTACGTAGATGACGAAAACGTGCTTAGGACTCACGATACGGTTTTTTGGTATTACTACCTGAATCAGCCGGAAATTAAAAAAAGAATCGAAAATAAAGAAACTCTTGGCGCGATTTGCTACGGCAAGGTATATCGTAAAGACGAAATCGACAGACGTCACATGAACGTCTTTCATCAATTCGGAGGCTGGCTTATCGCCCCCGATGACAAAAGAATCATTACTTCAGATGATTTGAAAAACGTCTTATCGGAAATAGCCACGAGCATTTTCGGCAGTACCAAATTCCGCTTTTACGACCACAACTTTCCGTACACCGACCCTAGTTATGAAATGGAAGCGGAGATCAACGGCCAATGGATAGAAATGCTCGGTTCGGGCTTGGTGAGAAAAAGCGTGCTCGCAAATTTGGGTTTGACCGGTTATAACGGCTGGGCTTTCGGCTTCGGCTTGGAACGCTTGGCCATTGCTTCCATGGAGCTGCCTGACATCCGGATTTTATGGTCGAAAGACCCAAGAGTGGTTAAACAATTGAAGCTCGGACAGAAATTTGCGGAGGTTTCCAAGTATCCGCAGATTACACGGGATATTTCTTTCATCGTTGGCGCGGATTTTGTTCCGAACAATTATTTCGACCTTATCCGCGATATCGGCGGGGATTTGGTTGAAGAAGTCTCATTACTCGATAAATACGAGAATCCGGAGAAATTCGGCCTCGGTAAAATAAGTTATACGTACAGAATAGTTTACAGAAGCAACGAACGTACTCTTCTTACGGAAGAAATTTCGCCTTTGCAGGAAAAAATCACGGAGGAAACCAAAAAACAATTCGGCGCCGAAATCAGGTAGGGAAGCAGACATAGCCGTCAGGATATATAATGGAAAGTATGAAAGCAGTCATTCCCAAAGAAATATCCGCGGTTGGCGCCAAGTTGAAAAAGGCGGGCTTCAAGGCGTATTTGGTTGGGGGATGCGTCAGGGACATTTTGATAGGGAAAGAACCGAAAGACTGGGATATAACCACGGACGCCAAACCGGAAGAAATACAAAATATTTTTCCGGAGAGCCTTTATGAAAACAATTTCGGCACTGTTGCCGTAAAAACAGATTCGGAAAACGAAAAATTAAAAATAGTGGAAATAACCACTTTCAGACTAGAGGGGAAATATACCGACAAACGCCATCCCGACGAAATAAAATTCGCGAAAACAGTCGAAGAAGACCTAAGCCGCCGCGATTTTACCGTAAACGCCATAGCAATGGACCTGTCGGAATCCAGCAAGAAAATAATTGACCCTTTCGACGGACAGAAGGACGTCAAAGACGGAATTATAAAAACAGTCGGCAACCCGGAGGAAAGATTCAACGAAGACGCGCTTCGCCTAATGAGGGCGGTTCGTTTCGCAACGGAATCGGGATGGCAGGTAGAATTCAATACAAGACGCGCCGTGGAGAAATTGTCCGGCATTTTGGAAACGATAGCCAAGGAAAGGATACGCGATGAATTCGTAAAGATAATAATATCCGACAATGCCGCCGGCGGAATAATACTTTTGGAAGAATTGAATTTGCTCCGTTACGTTTTGCCGGAACTCCGCGAGGGAATCGGCGTAGCGCAGAACAAGCACCATATTTATACTGTTTTCGAGCACAACGTTAGATCGCTCGATTATGCCGCTAAAAAAAATTATTCAATTGAGATTCGTCTTGCATCGCTTCTTCATGATCTCGGCAAACCCAAAGCAAAAAGAGGGGAAGGTCCTAGCTCCACTTTTTATGGGCACGATGTTATTGGCGCCAAAATGACGGTAGCGGTCCTGGAAAATCTGCGCTTTTCAAAAGAAACGATAGAAAAAGTGGCGCACCTCGTCCGATATCATATGTTTTATTACAACGTCGGCGAGGTCAGCGAAGCCGGAGTACGGAGATTCATTGCGCGCGTCGGCCCCGAAACGATTCCCGACCTTTTGAAATTGAGAGAGGCGGACAGAATCGGTTCCGGCGTGCCCAAGGCCGTACCTTACAAAACGCGTCACCTGCTTTTTATGATGGAGAAGGTGAAAAAGGACCCCGTTTCGCCGAAGATGTTGAAAATAAAAGGCGATGGCGTAATGAAAATTTTGGGAATCGAACCCGGTCCGCGTGTCGGCAATATTCTTTCGGTACTTCTTGAAGAAGTTCTTGATGACCCGGCGAAAAACGACGCGGAATATCTGGAATCTAGGGTCCGCGAACTCGGCAAAATGAAGGAAAAGGAACTCTCTGTGCTTGCCGAAAAAGCCAAGGACAAAAAAGACGAATTCGAAGAGGGGATTGAAGAAAGTATGAAAAAAAGATATTTTGTTAAGTAGGCAAAATTGCTGCCCAATAAAATTTGGCAAGCCCCGCCCGGATTGCCTAGGCGGAAAGATGAGGTGAAGGAAAAGTACTATGTACAGTAACCGCCGCGAAGCACTTAACGTTTAGAATTATGAAACTATTCGCGCCCGTAGGAAAATTTTTCAAGGGAGTCAGGACAAAATTAAAGGAATATCCGGTAGCTTACGCGGTAATCGGAGCAATAGGTATAGTTCTTTTTTGGCGTGGAGTATGGTATATGGCGGATTTCTTTTCCATTTTCTTTTTTGGGCATGACAGCACTTTTGTCGTAAACTACAACCAATTTTGGGATGGGGCTGTTTCAACGCTTATCGGGTTCGTGATGCTTTTTGCGACCGGACTTTTTGTAACGGATTTTATCGGTTCACAAATATTATCTACCGTTGAAAAGGAAGAAGAAAAAGTGGAAAAAATTGCGAGAGAAACCGAATCAGAGGAGAAAACAGAAACGCAGCGCCTGAAAGATCTCGAAAAAAAGTTCGAAGATGTGACTAATCATCTTGACGAACATCTCGAAAGCATCGAAAAGAAGCTAGAAGAATAGGTCTGAATAATTAAACTTTAAACATTTATTTCCTCGCCGATTTAACTGGCTTTTAATGCAGATTATATTATATTTAGTTTCGTAATCAGGCTTGCTACAGCTATGCTTGATACCTCTGCGGCGCTTGCGCCACAGGGTTTCCGTACCTTGAGAGAATGGCTAAAGCCTTAACGTCTACCATAAAGGAGGTTATCGTGTACCAGATATATCAGTTTCTGATGATTGAGCGAAGCGCAATAATCAAAATAAATCGCGGAGCGCAGATCCTTTCGTGCAAGATGGTTGGAGGAATTCTGACGCTTTTCGCACTCGCTGACACCAGAAAGATGGAAATGAAAAGGCATTTTGTAGCTTTGCGCGTCGGAGACACGCTTAGGCTCACAAAGGAAAAATTGAGCCAGCTTCGGTTCGTCGGTACGGTCGTTAATGCAGACACGAAAAGTTCATACACCCTAGGTGGCGGATCTCCTCATTGGCATGTTTTTGAAAAGATAGGAGTGAAACATCGTCGAAAGGGCAAGAGTCCCTCAAAGCGATGAGTTTGAAAAACGTCCGCCCCTCCAAGAAGCGCCCGCGTGGAACAACTGCCCACGCGGATTTTTTTACTTCAAGAAATTTTTTGGTCGGGCTGCCGGGAATCGAACCCGGTCTTTACGCACCCGAAGCGCACGTACTGCCGGTATACTACAGCCCGTAGTGAGGAATAAAATGGTTGCTTATAACCATTTTATTCGAACGTCCGGGATGCAAGCTTTTCTTACAGCCCGCCACCTATATTCTCATTAAATTTAATCTCTTTCCGGGAATTATTCAATAAGTAAAAAATGAGTTAAGATTGAAACGTGAATATTCTCAAAAAGGTTCTTATCATAATCTTCGCGGTGATAGTCGTCCTCGGACTTATGGGACCGATATTTTAGTTCTATAAAATGAATCCGCCGGCGCTCATGGAGCAACCGGCGGAAAACCTGCTAACTGAATTTCTCGACGACCTTGCTGATGCGTTCTTGCCATGTCCTGTAGCGAGCGAAGATTTTCTCCATCGCCGCGCGTTCGCGGGATTCTTTGTCGGTCTGATTGTAATGCCTGCCGACTATAAGGGGCACGCGCAAGTCGAGCACGTCTGCCTTGTATTCCGTGAATACCTCCATGCGGCAGATGAAGTCGATGTCCTCCATTCCGCCAACATCGTCGCAGAACCCGTCGAAATCGCGGGTCATGCGATGCGAGAAAGCCGAGAGGCGAACCAGCATTCCGGTGTTTCGCGGGTGCCGATACGACAGCCCTAGCGAAACTTCATTACCTTCGCATGTTCCGCGGAATGTGGTTCCGACGACACCAATGCTCGAGTCGTCGAATTTCTCAATCATCTGTTTCACGTGTTCTTGTTCGAAGCGGGCTTCGACCGACACGTTAAAAATGTAGTCGAATTGCCCGGCCGATGTGCGCTGCGCGTTGAAAAGCTGCATGTAGTCAATTGCGCGGTTAAGCGCATTTGCCCAAGAATAGCCTTCGCTCATCTCGATGAGGTTGACACAGGGGTCGTTAACCTCGTCGAGCCACGCTTTCGTTGCCCCGCGGTCTCTCTGAAAGTCGGTGACGACGACGATGCGACTCAAGAAGCTACGCAGAGAGTTTACCTGCTTGACCACTGCCGGATTGTTGTACGACCTTATTACCGCTACAACTGCGTTCAGAGGATTCATTTCGGTCTCCTTTGCGCCCCATGCAGACGCACGGAAAATTCAGTTAGGAAAAGCTATTCTGCCCCTAAAAGGCAGATAGCAGTTGATTATCAAGGTGCAGTAATCGTTTCCGCATAGTACATTAAAATTATAAAAAAGTCAACCTCGGGCCAGAACTACATACTTTAATTTATTTGTCTCCTTCTTTTAAAACGGCTATTATGATGACGCGCTAACAGGCCTATAGTAAAACGGCATTACGCAGTCCCGCCCATACTTCGTATAGCGGGATTACGATTTTCTAGGTTCGTTTACGCTCACCAAGAAAATCGGTAACATTCACACTGTGCCCCGCACATAAACTTGTGGGTCCATTGGGCCCATAGTTAAGTGGTATAACGGCGCATTCGCATTGCGCAGGCGGGAGTTCAATTCTCCCTGGGTCCACAAGTTTATGTTTATGTGCGGGGTTGCCGGGACGGCGGTTCGATTCCCCCCCCAGGTCCACGGCGAATCGGTGACTTTTTTGACAGATTTTGTATAATAAAAGCGTGGAAGAATTCGAAGATTTTTTGAAGAATATACCGGAAAGTGTCGCCAAGCCGCTCGAGTCAATTAAGGGCACGGAAGAAATTTTGGATGAAAGCGATTTGCTTGTTAATGAACTAGGCATACTTAAAGAAAGCGAGAGCGAGAAGTCGAAAGAGACACAAATTGGCATGCTACCGAAAGTAAAAGAACTGATTTCAGGATTAAGGGAAGTGCAGGCAAAGAACGATAAAAATTATGAAAGAGAAGGCGTACAAAACGCTTTGGCAAGATTGATTAATGAAAGAGACAGAATCGAAAAAATGATTAACTGATTGTGCCTCACTTTTGTGAGGCACCATAATGCGAACGATACGAATTCGTTATGCGCCTGCCAGTAGGCAGGAATGCCGCGAAAGTTTTTTCGCGTAATTCGCATTTTGTTTCGCGTATTTAGCAGCATGTTTTTTCTTGATTTTATTTCCGATTTCAGGGTAACGTTTCGCCATCAGCCGGAGTAATGGCTGTAGGATAATCAGCAACCGAACAATTAAATAGGAGATAAGCATGAACGCGAAAGACAGAATCATCGTGGCGCTGGATGTCGACAACTTGGACAGGGCCAAGTCGCTTGTGGAAATGCTGACTGATTACGTCGGTGGCTTCAAGCTCGGCCTAGGGCTCATTTACCTGATACTGGCTTCGATCGTCGCGCCAAAAGACGATGAAGAAGCTCAGGCAAACTTCCGGAAAATCCGCGAGCTGTTCAGCGTGCTCGATATCAAGAAGGCCTTCTTGGACGGCAAGTTCGACGATATTCCGAATACGGTCGGTGCCGCGGCAAGAGTGGTTGCCAGAATGGGCGTCAAAATGTTTAACGTTCATGCCTCGGCGGGAATTGATGCGATGGGCGCCGCAGCGCTGGCTGCCGTTGCCGAGAGTAAGGGAAAATCGCTTGTTCTGGCCGTTACCGTACTGACATCAAGGGAAGAAAACGAGGGCAATCTGACGTTTGGCGGCCCGACCAAGGCGCGGGTTCTTCAATTTGCACGCGAAGCTAAACTCGCCGCCTTAGATGGTACTGTTTCCTCGCCGCAAGAGCTCGGACTTCTCGGCAAACGCAGGGAGCTTGCCGGACAAGTGAGGGTTACGCCTGGAATCCGCTCATCGGATGCGCCGGCGGACGACCAGAAACGGACCATGTCGGCAGGTGAAGCGATCAAAGCAGGTGCCGACTACCTCGTAATCGGGCGGCCCATCACTGCGGCAGCCGACCCGGTCGCGGCGGCAAAGAAGATTGCTGAAGAAATCGCAGCCGCATTGGAGGAATAAGAAACACGGGAAATGAAGAAATATATGGAGCGAAACATGCTCCGAACAAGGGGTTAACCAGATAACGGCACCCCTTTTTGTTTTTAATTTATGTCGCAACTTCACTAACAGCAATTTCCCCATTTTAAACGTTGCTTTTTGAAGCCTTTTTCATTTACTATTTTCTAAACCAGATTCATCTGGCTGAAGCTGCAAATTGACAAGTCAACCTCATCAACCAGCACCGCTAGAAAAGGAGGTATATGAATATCCTGAAAATGTCACTGAAAGAACTCCTGGCGCTCGACCCTGCGGATGTAACCAGGCCGCTGACGGCAGATGAAATTTTTCACATGGGGAAATTAGCGGGCGCCTGGTGGGAATACGACTATGGCGCGGCCGCTAAGGGGTGGGTCGGGATGCACGCGCTTCTGAAGTCGGAACTGCACAGCGACGGGTTTTTCGTGTCAAAGGTCCTCCTTAAGCATTCGAACCTCCGGAGAATCATCGCGTGGCAGATTGTCGGACAATTGCACGCCGCAGAAATAACACGACCCGACTACGTTGCCGGTATCCCGGATGGAGCGAAGGCGCTCGGCACCGAAGTTGCCGAGATTATGGGAGCTCCGGAGGTGTGGCTCGAAAAAGAAAACGGGCGCATCGTTTTACCAGTGGGTGTTCCCGACGGAGCGAGGCTGCTTCTCGTCGAGGACTTCTGCACGCGCGGGACCGGGTTCACGGAGGCAATTCTCGAGATCAAGAGAAAGAGTCCCCGTGCGAAATTCGTACACTACAATCCGTGTATACTCAATAGAGGCGGTCTGAAAAAAATCTCTGTCGATGGCATCGGCAGTTTTCAAATACTGCCCGTCGTCGAAAAGAAAATCCAGGACTGGAAACCGGTGGATTGCCCGCTTTGCAAAAAAGGTTCGATGCCGATCAAGCCCAAGGCGACCGACGAGAACTGGGAACGCATTACCACGTCCCAGTTCGCGGCTACGGCGCTGGAGTGAAAGAAACAAGCTGGGGCGAAGAAACATGCTCCGGAGGGGAAGTTGGAAACAACAGCCCCTTTTTGTTTTAAAACATTGCTATTTTTAGGACAGGGCGGGGATTGTTCATGGAATCAGTTTTCCACACCCAAACCGCCCTTATAATTCATGAATTGGTATAATTACTGGAGGAAAAGGTCGGCATTTCTACTAATTAATTTACCAAATGGTAGCTCAAAATTGGACAGAAATCGTGGTCGTTTCGCTGCAACAGCTGTGGAATGGTGTGGTTGGCGTAGTGCCGAGCTTGATTGGCGCGCTTGTCATGATCATTGTCGGCTTGATAGTGGCCTACGTTCTCGGCGTTCTCGTCGTGGAAAAGATTCTTGAAGCTCTCAAACTGGACTCGTTGCTTGGCAAACTCGGATTGACTCCTTATTTCGAAAGAGGAGGCCTGCACCTTCGCGGCGCAAGGTTTGTCGGACAGCTTGTTTACTGGTTTGTAGTCATCGCTTTTCTGCTCGCCGCCTCGGACGTTTTGGGGCTTTTCGCTTTCTCGTCGTTCCTTAGGGACGTTCTTTATTATGTTCCTAATGTTGCGATGGCGATCCTTATAATGCTCGCTGCCGTCGTTGCCGCTAACTTTGTGAGGAGGTTAGCGTCGGCTTCGGTAATGAGTGCCAAACTTCACGCCGCTCATTTTCTTGGAGCGCTCGCGTGGTGGGCGATAGTCGTCTTCGGTTTCCTGACTGCTTTGGTTGAACTCAATGTTGCAACCAGTGTCATTAATACCGTTATCACCGGATTCATAGCCATGATGGCTTTGGCCGGAGGATTGGCTTTCGGCTTGGGCGGGAAAGATTACGCCGCCTCGCTTCTCAACAAATTGAGAGAAGCGACCGGTTCGAGATAGGTCTATAACGCCTATACAATTCGCACAAAACCCCCGTAATACGGGGGTTTTGTTTTTTGGGATTGACAACTTTAATGTGGCGAGTATCATGTATGTACACCTGATGTTCAGCAATAAATTAACCCAAAAAAGAGGCGGTTGAAATCCGGCAATTTGTCGTGCTTGAGACCGCTCTCTTGAAGCGGTTTTTAATTTTTGCGGAGAAACGATTGCGTTAACCGTCGTTTGAAATTTTTATATAAGATTCCCTGCATCGTACTTTCGCAATTTTGGCGTCCCGCCGGAGTTGCATCCAATTTCTTAACGATGTGCAGGGTAAAGTCAGCATTGGGATAATTGGCATGCTAGTAATTCGCAATAATAAGCGAATAAAGCAAGCATGTTAAGGGCGAATGGAGGATGCCTAGACATCAAAAGGCGACGAAGGACGCGGCGTAGCGGCGATACGCTTCGGGGAGGTGCGTAGCAACCGACGATCCGGAGATTTCCGAATGGGGAAACCCTGCCGTGCAAACCACGGCAAACCGTGCTTTGCACGCAGTTCATAAAGTAAAAAGTTCGTAAAGTTCATAAAGTCCAAAAAACTTTATAACTTTCAACTTTATAAACTTTGTAACTTGCATGCAGCGCATGCTCACTGACTCAAGCCCTCGTCAATGTCAGCGATAACTATAATCGTTC
>JACQKT010000017.1 GCA_016204355.1 Candidatus Liptonbacteria bacterium | reverse complement strand
ATGCCAAAATCGGGCGATATATTATAAAAAAGAAAGTAGGAAACGAATCCCCCACATAACAAGGATAAAAAAATTATTTTAAAAGTGATAAAAGAATTTTTATTAAAAAACCAAAGGTCAGAAATGAATAAACAAGGTAATACCCTAGGGCAATCCTTGCTATGTAGGGGATGAAGTTCCGCGACCAGCGCGCCGGAAAATTAATACGCGAGGAGTTGAGCAAAATAATCGGGAAGGAAATGGAATTTGGGGATGCACTTCCTACAATCACGGATGTCGATGTCGACAAAAAGCTCGAAACGGCGAAGGTCATGATAAGCGTTATCCCGAGCGAAAAAGCGAAGGAGGTTTTCGACTCGCTCAGCCGCTCAAAAAACAACCTTCAGCGCATTCTTTTTAAAAAACTGAATATGAAACCGATGCCGAAAATCCAGTTCGAAATAGACCGAGGTCCCGAGCACGCAGCTGGCGTTGAAAAAATTTTATTGGAAGAGGATAATAGTTAAACTGGCCTGGTAGCCAAGTGGTAAGGCAAGGGTCTGCAAAACCCTTATACGCGGGTTCAATTCCCGCCCAGGCCTCCGTCCGGGTGGCGAAATTGGTTAGACGCGAAGGACTTAAAATCCTTTGGGAGTAAAATCCCATGTCAGTTCGAATCTGACCCCGGGCACAAAATAATTTTATGGAAATACTTTCGCAAGTAATCGGCTGGATTGGAGCGTTTTTGCTTGTTTTTGCGTACATACTTGTTTCGAATAAAAAAGTTGCCGGCGACAGCAAATTTTATCAGTCTATGAATTTGCTGGGTTCTGTCGGAATAGGTGTCAATGCTTTTTACCAGGCAGCCTGGCCGTCTTTGGTAATGCAAATCATTTGGGTCTTTATAGCGATACTGACTCTTTCAAGAAAAAATAATTAATTCTGGCTGAAATACCAGCATTAAAAAACAAAAGGGCGACCGTCGCCCTTTTGTTTTTATCATTGTCTCCGTTGATTACTCTCTGCCCCAGATAACGAAAGTAAATACTTTATTTCCGTTGCCCAGGTCGCGTTCGAACAGAGAGTTGCGTCCATTGGAATCTTTGCGGATTTCCTTGCCCCAATCGGATACGTTATCCGTATTTACGTTGGCGCTGTTGCCTTTTGTTGGCGCCGAAGACAAAACCGTGTTGGTGCCATCGAGGTGCGCGTAGATTATTTCCAGCTCTTCGTAGTCATGCGCGTTCGGATGCGTGCTTAACGTGTCCGCGTTGCTCGTGTTGTGGTAATAGTCCATGCAGGTGTTGAGAGACGAGCCGTCCTCGCTCTGGTGGTCAAGCCCGAGCGTGTGTCCTACTTCCTGGCACATTACGTGAAGCTTTTCGGATTCGTTATTGTACGGATATGTCGATGCGCTACTGAAATAATAATCGTTATTTTTCACGGTGCCCTGAGTTATGTGTTTGCCGCTAATCCAGATCTGCGCCACGCCGAGCCATCCCGTATTCCCGTAGCTGGCGTTACAAATCTCGACTCTTCCCTTTGTCGGGCGGCAGGATTTCGGTTTTGTTTTTCCCGCGACTATTTCCGTGTTGAGAACGGAAGACGCGCTCCAGTCTGCCGATACCGTGCCGAGATGGTTTGTCCATGTACCAGAAGTGTTGTTGCCCAACTTAAGCGTGAACGGATTTGCGGTTCGCGCCCAGTGGTATCCGCCCCAGGAGTGACTCGCGTCCGCAACACCCATAAAGACGACTAAAGAAAATAATGTCCCTGCGACAGTCAAGGTCTTCCGATTAAAGATTGATTTCATCAGATTAATTATAGCAAAATCAAGCGTTATTTGCGACCTTTCTACAATAGTACAATCAATTATACACAAGAAAGATGAAAATAGCAAGAAGTTCCCTGAAACCTAAAGGGATTTGCCTATTATATCGAGCGCGCCTCCGAAGAAGTAGCCTATAAGCACATAAAATATGGCCCAAAGGATTGCGCTCGAGATGTTCCAGAAAAGAAATGTCCACTTGTTCATTTTCGAAAGTCCGGCGACAAAAGGTATTATCGGCCTGATGAATCCGATGAATCTTCCCAAAAAGACGCTTTTGGGGCCGTGCTTTCTGAAAAATTCCTCCCCTCTTTCGAGATGGCTCAATTTCAGAAGCTTATTCTCGTTTTTGAAAAAATTCACTCCTTTGGTGCCGAGAAAATAACTCAGCGCGTCGCCAAGAACGGCTCCGGCTGCGGCGAATAATATAAGGCCGCTCAGGCTGAAATGCCCGCGCGCCGCCAAAAGCCCCGAAAAAACCACAAGCGTTGTTCCAGGCAATACGGTTCCTATAAAGGCGATGGACTCGGCGAAAGATATCAAAAGAACGAGCCAATAACCCATCCTGCCGATATCCTCAAGTCTCGGCGCAAGAAGATTTATGAAATCCATACACCATTATCCTAAATGAAATTAAATAAAAAAAGAAACACGGGGCATCCGAAGACGACGGCTGGCTGAGGAATGAGACGGTGAATAACCTTCGCTTGACTGTAAACGAAGCGAGATGTAAAAAAAGAGTCAGTATTTTGATTCACCGCACGTATTAACAATCAGAAATTCAACCTTCCCGAACAAGGAGGAACTGTGAAAAAGAGCGTTGCTGTTGCAGTGGTGGGCATAACAATGTCGGTCGTTTCATCCGCTTTTGCAAGCGAAACAGACGAAAAACCGACTGTGGAGCGAATATTTGCAAGCGCTGCCGAAATCGTAAGGCAAACGGCAAGGGAGAATGCCGCGACCGAAAACGGCGAGCGAAATGAACCGAATCACCAAGGAAATCTGATTCCTCGAGAAAAAAGCAGGTTTGCCTTGAACTTGTGGGGATTCAGTTATCACCCTCGTTCAGGTCAAAGGGATTGGTACGAGTGCGAGCGCAAGAAAGAAGGAAAGAAAACAGGTCTCAATGAGTGCAACTGGGGAACTGGTCTCCGTTACTATCACAAGAATGACCTGCTCGGCGGGAAGCACTTTTCGGAGATAAACGACTTTAAGAACAGCACGAGAGGCAGAGCAATCACCGTCGGGACCGGAATTTTCTACGAGATCCTACGTGTAGGCGAATTCACGCTTTCGCCGGCAATATCTTTGGAGCTGGCTTGGTACGAACATCCCAAAAAGAAGCCGAACGGGGGATATAAAATGGCCGATAAATATATCCCGGGGATAATACCGGGAATCTTAATCGCCCATACAAGCGGCGTGACAATCAACTTGGTGGCTGTTCCGGAGCTTAACAAAAACAACGAGCCCAACGGCAAGGTCGAGGTTTTCGGGATTTATCTCTCCGTAAAGTTCGACGCCTTCCAAAAACTAAAAAGGTGAATCCAGGGCTAATCCATTGAAAACCGGTCCGCAGCGGCCCCGCAGCGACCGGTTTTTTGTTTTGCGGAGGGGGAGGGAGTCTCGCTATACGCTTTCTCCCGCACAAAGCGGTGTGTATTGGACGAAATTCGAATGTATTTCGGACAAAATCCGCAGGATTTTGACGAATGACACTTGCGCCTCGCACTGGCCGTTCACATTCGTTCGCGATGCCTGCTCGGTGTTGCTTCGTGTTCGCTCTGTGACTTCGTCGGTGTCCGTGGTAACTCTTTGTGCTTGCCCCACCCACCCAGTGCGCGCACAAGCCGCCAGCTAACGCAGGCGGCTCCCTATTTAATTTCCAGATTT
>JACQKT010000003.1 GCA_016204355.1 Candidatus Liptonbacteria bacterium | reverse complement strand
GATTCTCCCTACCCGCACTATTGACATCGTTTGAATAATCTTATATAATTTAAGGTAGCTGAAAACTGACAGTTTCATACGGATTCATAACCCTTCGGAGGAGGTAGAAAAGATGAAAACGCTGCGATTCGTTCCGATTTTCGCGGCCGTCCTCTTGGGGACTGGCTGCGGCGTGGGCGAGATTTTAGGTCCGCCCACGAACGTCGTTTCCGTGGCGGTGTCGAAGGTAGGGATGCCCGGTGATGTTCTCATCGTCCAAATCAACGGGATCGAGTATGCTCCTCAACTCACCGATACCAATCCGGTGCAGTGGTATCGCGCGGACATTCAGACTGATCGCTACCGGGGCTACCGGCTCTACGAAAAAGGCAAGGTGTTTGTCCAGGTCTGGAGCGAGAACTTCGGTTGCCTTTCCCGGGAGCAGGAAAGGGAAGGCCGCACCGACCGGCTCATCACTTTCGAATTTCGGACATCGAGTTTCCCGTCCGAATGCAGAAGAAGATGAACCCGCCGATAGCGGCAAAGCATGAGGCCCCCGCCAGCAATGGTGCGGGGCCTCAAACTTTTATTGCTTTGGCGACTGCTTTTGCGAGTCCTTTTTCAAAAATCGAAGGGATTATTTTTTGCGGTGTCGGTTTTCCGATCATTCCGGCGATGGCGTAAGCCGCTTTTATTTTCATTTTGTCGGTGATTTTTCTCACGCGATTGTCGAGAGCGCCGCGGAAGACGCCGGGGAAGGCGAGGGCGTTGTTTATCTGATTCGGGAAATCCGACCGGCCGGTCGCGATAACATAGGCGCCGGCTTTTTTGGCCTCGGCGGGCAGTATTTCCGGAATCGGGTTTGCGAGAGCGAAAACAATCGGTTTTTGCGCCATCAGGCGGACGTGTTCGGGTTTGATTAGTCCTGGACCGGAGACGCCCACCACCGCATCCGCATTTTTAATCGCGTTTTTCAATTCGCCGCGGATTTTTTGAGGGTTCGTGATTTTAGCGAGTTCCTTTTTGTATTTATCTAAGCCTCGCCGGCCGGGTGCGATTATACCCTTGCGGTCGAGGACTAAAATATTCCGCGCGCCGGATTTTTTGAGGATTTTGGCGACGGCGTTTCCGGCCGCGCCGGCTCCTAGGATGACTATTTTCGACTCCTTCATTCTTTTGCGGACGACACGGAAAGCGTTTATAAGTCCGGTCAAAACCACGATCGCCGTGCCGTGCTGGTCGTCGTGCATTACGGGGATATCAAGCTCGTTTTTCAACCGCTCTTCGATGTAGAAACATCTCGGCGCGGCGATGTCTTCCAAATTTATGCCGCCGAAGGCAGGGGAAAGATACTTGACGGTTTTTACGATTTCCTCCGCATCTTGGGTGCCCAAAACAATCGGAAAGGCGTCAATCCCGGCAAATTGCTTGAAAAGCATCGCTTTGCCTTCCATTACCGGAAGAGCTCCTTCCGGGCCGATGTTGCCGAGGCCAAGCACTGCCGAGCCGTCGGAAACGATGAGGACAGAATTATTTTTTATTGTCAGTTCGCGGAAATCCTTTTTATGCCGGGCGATGTGGCTCGCCACTTCGCCCACACCCGGCGTGTAGTAGATTTTTAAATCTTTAAGGGAGCTAACCGGCGCCTTCAGGGCAATTTCAATTTTCCCTTTCAGTTTTTTGTGTTCAGTAATTGCTTTAGATTTCATGCTTGTTTCGACATATCCAAAATTAGTTCTAATACAATAGGCAATTCAATAAAGCCGGCGTCCTCGTTAAAGTGGCCCATGCCCTTCTTGGTTATTATTTCCGAACCGAGCTTGTCGCGGAAATCATCTACATTGTCGAGCGGGACCCAAGGGTCATCATCGGAAAATATCGCGATGCTTTTTGGAAGATGAGATTTCACCTTTTGAAAATCGATCGGCGCTTTGAGCCAGTTCTCTGCTATTTTTTCCTCTTCCGGTCCTGAAAGGTTCGTGAGTTCTTTAAAGAATCCACCGACAAATATCGCACCACCGACTTTTACTTCTTCCGGCAATTTCTCGAGATAATGAGCGATGGTTGCACAGCCAATGCTGTGACCCACGAAGTAGGTATTCTCATCCGGTGTTCCGACCGTTTCCGCTAATTTCGCCACCCACTTTTCTATTCTCGGAGTTCCGGGGTCGGGGAGTTGGGGGACGAGAACTTCGAATCCTTTTTTCTCCAATTCTCGCTTTAGCCACGGAAACCAGTTTGCTTTCGGATGCCCGTCCCAGCCGTGAACTATGATTAGGCGTTTCATATGTGTTTATTCTAATTCCTTTTTCAGTAAGGGTATAATCTGCTTTCGCATAATCAGATTCGGTCGCTCCGCCACAGAGCCGGTAAATTTCACGTTTAAAACTTTTTTCAAAAGCTTTTGCGTTTCAGTATCATGGGCAACGAAAAAGTTTTTAGCATCTTCAAGTTCAATGGTATTCAAGAAAATAAAATCCAGGTTCATTTCCTTTTTAATTTCGTCCAGTATCTTAATAATCTCGCCGCTTCGCTCGTCAATTAATTTTTTCGCGCCTATCATCTCAATTTGAGCAATACTAACTTTCTTGCCGCCCATAACGAACCAGGCGAAATCGTCTTCAATTCTTTCGGCAAGTTTTCTGCCGGATAAGTCGGACTTGGCTATGAACAGGTCTTTCCAAAAATTTTCGGGCAGTTTCGCGATTTTATTGAGCCATGTGGCTGCCGTTTTGTCTCTTTCCGTGGTAATGCTTCCTTTGAAGTTGAGCGTGTTCGAGATGACAGCTCCATAAAGGAGCGTTGCGGATTCTTTGGAAATATCGGTCTTGTTTTTCATGAATTTCTCTGCAATAAGCGTGGCGGCCGCGCCGACAAGCTCTATTTGCACTTTGGCGTTGGGGAATTTGTCCGCTTCGTGAACACTCCGGTGGTCAATAATTTCTATTACCTTTTCAGAGGAAATTTTGCCATCAAGAAAGTTAGGGTCGCTTGCATCTACGAGTATTACTTCGCTGAAGTTATCCGTGTTTGATATTGTTTGGGGATACGTAAAACCAAAGCGGTCAAAAATGTATCTTGCTTCGTCTTGCGGTTTTCCAATAATACCGACAATGGTATTCTTGCCAGCCTTTTTTAAAAACTCACTGTAGGCGATTACACAGGATATGCCGTCCAAGTCAGGATTTGTGTAGGAGGTTATTAGGGTTGGGTTCATT